>DATNAT010000026.1:0-3704 GCA_035572355.1 Gemmatimonadaceae bacterium | reverse complement strand
GGGCCTCGCCTCACCGGCAGCGCCGGGATGGACAGCGCAAGCGCGTGGGCGCGGCGCAAGTTCCTCGAGTACCACCTCGACCGCGCCGAGCTCGAGCCCTGGAAGTTCGGCGTCGGTTGGACGCGCGGCCCGATCACGGTTCGCATGCTCGAGCCGCAGCGCCGCGAGATGATCGGCGCGTCGTGGGGCTGGTCGCCTGGCACACGCGGCGCGATCGCCGGCAAGGTCGTGTTGATGGACGCGCGCACGAGCGACGAGTTCGAGCATCGATTCGCCGGCAAGCTGCGCGGGGCGTGGGTGCTCGTCGGTGCGGCGAGTGCCGTGCTCAATCTCGCCGACTCGTCGGCCGCCGCCATCGCGGCGCGCGACAGCGTGGTACGCGCGAACGCGCCGAAGACGCAGGACGAGCGCGAGTTCGCGCTCTACCGCTACGGCTACGTCGCGGCGGAGGGCATCGCCGGCATCCTGCACGACGGTGGAAAGCCGTACAATCTCCTCTCGATGAGCGGATCGCCGGGATTCATCTCACCGGTACCGCAGATCGTCGTTGGCCATGACGACTACGCACAGCTCGAGCGGCTCGCGCGCCGCGGTACGCCGGCGCGGATCGAAGCCGACATCTCGAACAGCTTCACTCGCGACACGCTCGTCGCCCACAACACGGTCGCCGAGCTGCGCGGCACCGAAAAACCCGGCGAGGTCGTGATGCTCGGCGCGCATCTCGACTCGTGGGATCTGGCCACCGGCGGCACCGACAACGGAGCGGGGGCGATCGCCGTCCTCGAGGCGGCGCGCATGCTCGCCGCGGCTGGCGCGCGGCCCAAGCGCACGATTCGCTTCGTGCTGTTCAGCGGCGAGGAGGAAGGGTTGTACGGGTCGCAGGCGTACGCGCGAGCGCACGCCAAGGAGCTCGACAGCGTGCAGGCATTGCTCGTCCTCGACAACGGCACCGGCCGCATCACTGCGCTGCCGCTGCAGGGACGCGACGAGCTGCGCGGCATGTGGGAGTCGATGATGCAACCGCTCGACGCGGTGCCGGGCGTGGGGCCGATCGCGGTGCGCTCGGGAATCAAGACCGGCACCGATCATCTGTCGTTCACACCGTTCGGTGTGCCGGCGTTCAACTACGATCAGCTGTCGCGCGGCTACGACTTCACGCACCACTCGCAGATCGACGACGAGGATCACGTCATTCCGGCGGACATCGCGCAGGCGGCCACGGTAATGGCGGTGAATGCCTGGCAGCTCGCGAACATGGACGCCCTGCTGCCGCGCGGACACAAACAGTAGCGCGGCGCGCGGCGTCGGCGGCAATCAATCGCCCTGGCCGGCCTCGCTCTGGCTCCGCTCCTTGGCGCGCCGATCGCCCGCGGCGTGCAGGTCGACGGCAAGCGAATCGACGCGGCGGCCGTCCATCTCGCGCACCGTGAACACCGCGCCGCCGGCCGTGACGCGATCGGCGACGACGGGCAGCCGTCCGAGGGCGCCGAAGACGAAGCCGCCGATCGTCGTGTAGTGATCGTCGGGCACGTCGAGGCCGAAGCGCTCGTTCAGCTCGGCGATGTTCGTGCTGCCGGGCACGATGACCAGGTCGGTGCCTTCGCGCTCCGGGTGCTCCGGCGGCTCGTCGTACTCGTCCAGGATCTCGCCGACGATCTCCTCGAGCAGATCCTCCATCGTGACCAGACCGGCCGTGCCGCCGTACTCGTCGAGCACGACCGCCATGTGCTCCTTGAGGCGCTTGAAGTCGGCGAGCACCTCTTCGACCTCGCGCGTGCCGGGCACGACGTGGACGGGGCGCATCATCGCGCGCAGGGTGAAGAGCCGCGGCGGCGTGCGGAGGATCGAAATCAGATCCTTGGCCAGCACCAGCCCGACGATGTTGTCGATCGTCTCCTCGTACACGGGGTACCGCGAGCGGCCGCTCTCTTCGAGCAGCGTGAGGGTGTCGTCGAGCGAGGCGTCGATCGGCAGGGCGTCGATCTCGGTGCGCGGCGTCATGACCTCGCGGGCGTTCTTTTCAGAGAACTCGAATACACCTTCGAGCATGCTGGCGTCCTGGGCCTGGAGCACACCGCCCTCCTGGCTCTGCTCGACGAGCATCCGCAGCTCTTCCGGCGAGTGGACGTTCTCTTCCGGGTTGGCCGGCCGCTGCCCGGCGGCCCGCAGCACCCGCTGCGACGCCCGGTTGAGCAGCGTCGTCACCGGGTGGGCTACCCAGGCGAACGCGAGCAGCGGCGGCGTGAGCCAGCTCGCCACCTCCTCGGGATGGGAGAGCGCCGCGCCGCGCGGCGCCAGCTCGCCGAACACCACGTGAAAGAAGGTCACGATCGCCAGCGCGATCGCCGCGCCGAGTCCGACGCGGACCGACAGATCGAGCGCCCAGGGCAGGCCGGCCAGCCAATTCGCCATCCACCCACCGAGCGCGCTCTCGGCAAGGGCTCCCAAGGCGAGACTGGCCAGGGTGACGCCGAGCTGGCTCGCCGAATAGACCCGCGCGAGATTCCCCGAGGCACGCAGGGCAAGGCGGGCCTTCCAGTTTCCCGTGCGCGCCATCGACTCGAGGCGGGTCCGCCGCGACCTCACCAACGCGAACTCGGCGGCCACGAAGAAGCCGTTTAGAAGCAGGAGAACGGCGATGGCGATCATGCGCGAGAGCACGCCGACAATCTATCTTGCAGGGTCGGCAGCGTCGATCCTGCATCGGACCCGCATGGCCCATTCGCACCAGCACGGACATTCGCACCACGCGCACGCTCATGGCCACGCGCACGGTCATGCGCACTCGCACGGGCATGCGCACGGCAGTCAGGCCAACGCGGCCTCGACGCGCGCGCTCGCTTGGGCGCTCGGGCTCACGTTCGTCATTCTGCTCGCCGAAGGCATCGGCGGCTGGATGTCCAACTCGCTGGCGCTACTCGCCGACGCCGGCCATGTCCTCACCGATGCCGGCGCGCTCGGCCTCTCGCTGTTCGTGGCCTGGCTGGCGCGGCAGCCGGGCAGCGCGGCGAAGACGTTCGGCTATCTGCGCTGGGAGATTCTCGCCGCGCTGATCAACGGCGCCACGCTGCTCGTCATCTCGGTCTGGATCGTCGTCGAGGCGGTGATGCGCTTCAAGCATCCCGAGCCGGTGGCCGGCGGATTGATGCTCGGCGTGGCGCTGCTCGGCTTCATCGTCAACGGCGTGGCGGTGTGGCTCCTGCACGGCGTGCGCGACGGAAGTCTCAACGTGCGCGGCGCGTACCTACACGTGCTCGGCGACATGCTCGCTTCGGGGGGAACGGTCGTTGCCGCGGCGGTGATTCGCTACACCGGCTGGCTGCACGCCGATCCGCTCGCGTCGCTCCTCACGACGGTGCTGATCGTAGCCGGCGCCTGGGCCCTGGTCCGCGAGTCGGTCGATGTGCTGCTTGAGGCCGCGCCGCCGCACATCGTGCTCGACGACGTCCGGCGCAGCGTCGAGACGATTCCAGGAGTCGAATCCGTGCACGACCTCCATGTGTGGACGGTGACGTCCGGCATGGTGGCAATGAGCGCGCACGCGATCGTGCGCGACGTCGGGAACCACCAGGCCGTGCTCGAGCGCGCGCACGACGTGCTGCAGGAGCTCGGCATTCATCACGTGACGATCCAGCTCGAGTGCGACGAGGCGTTCGAGCGCGAGCTGCATCTGCATCCGTAGGACCGATGCGGAACGGCCTCGG
>DATNAT010000025.1:0-12198 GCA_035572355.1 Gemmatimonadaceae bacterium | reverse complement strand
CCGTGGACGCGCGTCGCCTTCGCCGTCCGCGCGAAGGGCGACGTCGCGCCGATCGCCGCCGCCGCGCGCCGCGTCGTTCGATCGATCGACCCGACGATGCCGATCTTCAACGTGCAGACGCTGGAGGATGTCTTCGACGCGACAACTCTCACGACACGCTCGCTCAGCCGGTTGCTCGTGGCGTTCGCTGGAATCGCGCTGCTGCTCGCGGCGACGGGTCTCTACGGGTTGATCTCGTTCCTCGTCGCCCGGCGCACGCGCGAGCTGGGATTGCGCGTGGCGCTCGGCGCCGAACCGTCGCGCGTCGCGCGTATGGTGATCGTGCAGGCCTGCACGTTGGCCGCGGCAGGGTCGTCGTCGGCATCGGCGGCGCGGTGCTCGCCGCGAAGTGGCTGTCGGCCGCGCTCTACGGTGTGACGGCGCGGGAGTACCCGATCTACGTCGCAGCCGTCGCCGTCCTCGGTGCCGCGTCGATCCTGGCGAGCTTGGGTCCGGCGCGGCGCGCCAGTCGCGCCGATCCGATGGACGCATTGCGCGCGGAGTGATTCGGGAATAACCAGCCACTAGTCGCAGTCTCCTCCTCCATCACCTGGGAGGCTGTGACATGGATTCGCACGATCACGACGCGGCGCATTCCGCCGCGCGCTTCGCCGCGCTCGGCGCCACGCGGGGCACCGGCGCACGACACATCGACGACGCACCCGCCGAAGACGGCGACGGCGTGGACCGCCGCGGCTTTCTTCGCTGTATGGCCTGGGCTGGCACCGGCATGGTCTGGGGATTGAACGCCGGAATCCCCACGTCGTACGCGTTGAACCGGCTGCCGCTCCTCACCGAATCGCAGCGCAAGAGCATCTTCTTCGCGCAGGTCAGCGACAGCCACATCGGCTTCAGCAAAGAAGCCAACAAGGACGTGACGGCCACGCTGCAGCAAGCGGTCGCCCGCGTCAACGCGCTGCCGCAGACGCCGGCGTTCGTGCTGCACACCGGCGACATCACGCAGCTCGCCAAGCCGAGCGAATTCGACACGGCGAACGAGGTGCTGAAAGGCCTGCGCACCGAGCGCGTGTTGTACGTGCCGGGCGAGCACGATGTCGCCGGCGACAACGGCGCGTCGTACCTGCAGCGGTACGGCAAGGGAACCAAGGGCGGCGGTTGGTACAGCTTCGACCACAGCGGCGTCCACTTCGTCGGTCTCGTCAACGTGCTCAATCTCAAGGCCGGCGGCTTGGGCTCGCTCGGCGCCGAGCAGCTGGCGTGGCTCGAGAAGGACGTGAAGCCGCTCGCGTCGAGCACGCCGGTCGTGTTGTTCGCGCACGTGCCGCTGTGGACCGTGTATCCCGATTGGGGCTGGGGTACTGACGATTCCGATCGCGCGCTGGCGCTGCTCAAGCGGTTCGGATCGGTGACGGTGCTCAATGGTCACATTCATCAGATCATGCAGAAAGTGGAAGGCCATGTGAGCTTCCACACGGCGATGTCGACGGCATTTCCGCAGCCGGCACCTGGCACTGCGCCAGCACCCGGTCCAATGACCGTTGATCCGGCGCGGCTCAAGAGCGTGCTCGGCATCGCCGACGTCACGTTCATCCCCGGCCGAACCAGTCTGGCCATCGTCGACGCCACGCTGTCGGGCGAAGCGCCGGCCTTCGACGCGGCGATGCACGACGCGATGACTTCGCGGCGCCAGGCGCGCACAACGGCGCCGCTCGGGCCGAACGAGATCGCGATCGACAACTTCGCCTTCGCGCCGGCATCGCTCATGGTGGATCGCGGCACGACGGTGACGTGGATCAACCACGACGATGTGCCCCACCTGATCGCCAGCGCCGACGCGCGCTTCAAGTCGTCGAAGATCCTCGATACCGACGCGCGGTACAGCGTCAAGCTGATCGGCGGCGGAACGTACCGTTACTTCTGCGCGCTCCACCCCAAGATGGTGGGCTCGATCACCGTCCGCTGACGTCGCGGAAGCGCGTGATGAACTCGTCGAGCTCTGGGCGGTTCAGGTCCGAGACCGCCCAGTACTCGATGTTTCCCGCCTGCCACTCTTCCATGTTGTACCCCTGCGCGGCGGCGGCGCGCGGCGATTCGTGCGACGTCGCAGGCCATGAGTAAACGTTGATGACGTGCTGCCGCCGCCCGTACACCACGGCCGCCACCCGCCGACCGGCGACGTAGTCCAACCGGCCCCCGAGCAGCGGGAAGCCGAGCGAATCGAGATTCGGCACCGTCGGCGACAGATCGAGCCGGCCGTTGAACCACGGCTTCACCTGATGCTGGTTGGTCGACGCCACGTCGGTGAGGTGGCCGGGCATGAGCGATCGGATGTGGCTCGCCAGCAGCTCGGACTCGGTCGACTCCGTCGCGCCGTGGCGCAGCGCGGCGAAGGTGAGCGCGCTGCTGGCCGCGGCGATGAGCACCCCGGCGGCGGCGAGGCGAATGTAGGTGCGGCGCCGCGATCGCGCGACGGGTTCTTCGCCCGCCGATTCATTCGCGCCGCTCGCGCCGGTCGCGCCGCTCACTGCGGCACGGATTCTCGCTTTGAGCACATCAGGTGCTTGATGACGCACGAGGCCCTCCCGAGCCGCGCGGCTGACGTCGACGACCAGCGCGAGCTCTCGCGCGCAGTCGACGCAGCGTTCGATGTGAGCGCGAAGCTCGCGCTCCTCTTCGGGCGGCAGCTCGTGGTCGACGAGTGCGTCGATCATCGGCAGGCAGTCGGCGCAGCGCATCGTCATCCAGCCTCCTTGACGCCGGCGCCGAGCGCGACGGCGAGCCGCCGACGGGCGCGCGCCAGGCGAGACATCACCGTGCCGATCGGCACGCCGACCACGTCGCTGATCTCGCGATACGACAAGTCCTGCACCTCACGCAGCACGATCACCTCGCGGAACTCCGGCGGCAGCGCCGCCACGGCGCGCTCGAGCAGCGCGCGCTCAGACCGTTGAATCGCCGCGGCGTCCGTTCCCGCCGCGTCCGACGCCACGGCGTCGACCTCGTCGCCGAGCGATAGACCAATCCGGTCGACGCGGTGACGCCGCTGCCAGGTGTGGCAGCAATTGCGCACGATGGCAAGCAGCCAGGCCCGTGCGTCGCCTTCGCGGTAGCCGGCAAAGTGGCGCAGCGCGCGCAGCACGGCGTCCTGCACCACGTCCTGCGCGTCGTGCTCGTCGCGCAGCAGATAGCGCGCGAGCGTGTACGCGTCGTCGAGGTGAGGCAGCACGACCCGCTCGAATCGTTCGATGTCTTGCTGCGCCATCTCCCCCACTGGGTGTTCGCGTCCGGCGAGGCCATCGGCCTCGCGCATGACTGGACTCGGTGCGGCGCGAGCCTATTCCCGGCGCCGCCGCCGGTGGCTGGCCGGCGAAACATCTATCAGCAGCGCGATCACGAGCCCGACGATCGGCCAGAACGACCACACGCCGCCCCACCACCGCTGCACGGCCGTGTACCAGAGCAGCGTCGTCGGCAAGAAGACGAAGCCGAGCACGGGCATCACGGGCGTGGGGAACACCCCGTTGAACCAGGTGCTGAACAGCCAGAGCAGAATGATCACGAGCCGCGGCGTGGCGAGCGCGATCAGAGCGAGCAGGCAGGGCATGAGGCGATCTCCCGAAGACTGAGTCAACCGGCGTGATTTCGGCCACCAGCGACTGCCACATGACTACGTCCAGTCCACCGTGCTCGATTCACTTCGAGCCGAGCCGGCTGGTTCAGTCCGCCGCGTCCCCCGCCGACTTTGCGATCGCCGGCTCCATCGCCATCGCCGGGGACGGAGCGGGAATCGCTTCTTCATGCCGCTTTCCAAGCCCGGACAGCCAGGCGCCGGCCCGCCGGCTCAGCGCATCCATATAGGTATAGAACACCGGCGTCACGAACAGCGTGATGATCTGCGAGAAGGCCAGGCCGCCGACTACCGCCACGCCAAGCGGCCGACGCGACTCCGCCCCCGCGCCGTGCGACACCGCGATCGGCAACGTCCCCATCAGCGCGGCCATCGTCGTCATCATGATCGGCCGGAAGCGAATCAGACACGCGTGCACGATCGCGTCGGCCGGCGTTCGTCCTTCGCTGCGCTCCGCCTCGAGCGCGAAGTCGATCATCATGATCGCGTTCTTCTTCACCAGACCGACGAGCAGAATGATGCCGACGAACGCGTAGACGCTCAGATCGATCTTGAAGATGTAGAGCGTGAGCAACGCACCAAACGCCGCGAACGGCAGGCCGGAGAGAATCGTGATCGGATGGATGAAGCTCTCATAGAGAACGCCGAGTACCACGTAGATCACGAAGATCGCGATGCCGAGCAGCGCGAGAAGGCCCGCCTGGGTCGCCTGGAACGCCTGCGCGGTACCCGAGAACGCCGTGCTGATCGACGACGGAAGCGTGTGGTTGGCGATCCGCTGCACCTCCGCCGTCGCCGCGCCGAGCGATACGCCCGGCCGCAGATTGAACGACAGCGTCACCGACGGCAGCTGGCCGGAATGGTTCACGCTCAGCGCACCCGCCGTTTGCGACACGCTCGCCACGGCGCTCAATGGCACGAGCGCGCCCGTCTTGGCGCGAATGTACAGCATGTTGAGCGCCGAGAGATCGCTCTGATACCGAGGCTGGAGCTCCATCACGACCCAGTACTCGTCGTTCGGCGTGTAGATCGTCGACACTTGCCGCGACCCGTAGGCATCGTACAGCGCCGTCTCGATCTGCGTCGCGTCCACGCCGAGCGACGAGGCGCGCTCGCGGTCGATCGTCACGCTCGCCTGAGGATTGCCGAGCTGCAGATCGCTCGTCACGTCCTGCAACAGCGGCGACTGGGCCGCTTCGGCGATCAGCCGCTCGGCCGAGGGATACAGGTTGGCGATGTCGGAGCTCTGCATCGCGAACTGGTACAGACTCTTCGACACGCGGCCGCCGATCTGGATCGTCGGCGGGTTCTGAACGTACGACACCACGCCCGGGACCTTGGCGAGCTTCGGGCGCAGCTCCTTGATGATGTCGTCGACGTTGAGCCGCTTGCCGAACGGCTTGAGACCGATGAACAGCCGACCCTGGTTGGTCGTCGAGATCCCGCCACCGCTCCCGACCGAGGACATGAAGTTGCTGATGTTCGTGTCCCGCTGAACGATCGCCGCGATCTGCTGTTGGTGCAGGACCATCTCGTCGAACGACGTGCCTTCGGGCGCCTCGGTCGTGATCGACAGCTCGCCGATGTCTTCACTCGGCAAAAATCCCTTTGGCACGATCATGAACAGGGCGACCGTGCCGGCAAGGATGATCGCCGAGAAGACGATCGCGCTTCGGCGATGGGCCATCACCCAGAGCAGACCGGTCTCGTATCGCTTGACCAGCCACACGTACCCCGCCTCGGTCGCCTGGTACGCGCGGCCGTGCTTCTCCGTGCCGTGGGGCCGGAGGAACCGGCTCGACAGCATCGGCGTAAGCGTGAGCGACACGAAGCCCGACACGAGAATCGACACCGCGATCGTGACGGCGAACTCGTGGAACAACCGGCCGACGATGCCGCCCAAGAACAGGATCGGGATGAAGACCGCGGTGAGAGAGATCGTCATCGAGATGATCGTGAACCCGACTTCCGCCGCCCCGTCGATCGCCGCCCGCATCGGCGGCTTTCCCATCTCCATGTGGCGGACGATGTTCTCGAGCATCACGATCGCGTCGTCGACCACGAAACCGACGGCGAGGGTGAGCGCCATCAACGACAGATTGTCGAGGCTGTAGCCGAGCAGATACATCACGGCGAAGGTGCCGATCACCGAGATCGGCAGCGCCAAGCTCGGGATGATCGTCGCCGACACGTTGCGCAGGAACAGGAAGATCACGGCGATGACGAGGCAGAGCGTCAGCACCAGCGTGAACTTCACGTCGGAGACCGATTCGCGGATCGTCGCCGACCGGTCGTAGAGCAACTTGATGTTGACGCTCGCCGGGATCTGCGTCTTGAGCTGATCCATCAGCTCGCGCACGGCGTCGGCCACCGCGACGGTGTTCGTTCCCGGCTGACGTTGGATGGCGAGGATGACGCCGCGTGTCTGGCCGAACCAGGCCGCGGCCTTGTTGTTCTGCACGTCGTCGAGCACGTCGCCAAGGTCGCCGAGGTGCACGGGCGAGCCGTTCCGATACGTGACGACGAGGCGGCGGAAGCTCGCCGCGTCGTTCAGCTGTCCGTTCGCCTGCAGCGTGTACGCCTTGTTCGGGCCGTTCAGCACGCCGGTCGGCATGTTCACGTTCTGCGCGTCGATCGCGCTGGCGACTTCATCGATCCCGATCTGTCGCTGGGCGAGGGCGTTCGGGTCGAGCTGCACGCGCACCGCGTACTTCGACGAGCCGAACACGTTCACCTGCGCCACGCCCGACACCATCGAGATGCGCTGCGCCATGAACGTTTCGGCGTACTGGTCGAGCGTCGACATCGGCATCAACGACGACGTGAAGCCGTAGTAGATGATCGACTTGTCCGCCGGATTGGTCTTCTGGTACGACGGCGGGATGATTCCCGGCGGCAGGTTGCGCAGTGTCTTGGCGATCATCGCCTGCACGTCCTGCGCGGCCGCGTCGATGTTGCGGTCCAGCGTGAACTGGATCGTGATGTTCGTCGAGCCGAGGGTCGACGACGACGTCATGTTGTCGATGCCGGCGATCGTCGAGAACTGCTTCTCGAGCGGCGTCGCCACGGCGGAGGCCATCGTCTCCGGGCTCGCCCCCGGCAGGCTCGCGCCCACCGTGATCGTGGGGAAATCGACGGTCGGGAGGTCGCTCACCGGCAGGCGTTGGTACGCCGTGATGCCGAAGAACAGGACGCCGGCCATCACGAGCACCGTCGTGACGGGCCGTCGAATGAACAGCTCGGAGAAGTTCATCGCTCGGCTCCCGCCTGCGCGGTCGTGCTAGCCGCCGCCTTGACGTCGACCTTTGCGTTCGGCGTGAGTCGCGACTGGCCGTCGACGACGACCTGCTCGCCCGGGGTCAGCCCCTTGGCGATCGTCGTCAGCTCGCCGACGGCGCGTCCGACCGAGACCGGCCGAACCTCGGCGGTCCGTCCGCTGCCGACCACGAACACGTAGCTACCCTCCTGGCCGGCGAGCAACGCCCGCGTTGGAATGGCCACCGCACCGTTCTGGACGTCGAGCTGCACGCTCACGCGCACGTACTCGCCCGGCCACAAACTGTTCGCCTGGTTCTGAAATCTCGCCTTGGCGATCACCGTCCCCGTCAGCGAGTCGACGGTGTTGTCGAGGAACGCCAGCGTTCCCACTTCGCCAACGCGCGTCGAGTCCGCCGTGACCACGCTCACCGGCACGTTCCCGGCCTGGAACCGGCGCTGGACACTCGGGAAATCATGCTGCACGATCGGGAATCGGACCAGGATCGGACGGAGCTGGTTGATCACGACGAGCGGATCGCCTCCCGCCTTGACCAGATTGCCGCGCCGCACGAGGAGTCGGCCGCTGCGCCCGGAGATCGGCGCGCGGATGGTCGTGTAGTTCAGATTGAGCCGCGCGTTGTCGACCGCCGCGCTGTCCGACTTGACCGTCGCCGCGGCAGCCGCCGCAGCGGCCACCGCCTGGTCGGCCTGCGACTTGGTGACGTAGTCCTTGCCGGCGAGCGCGGTGTAGCGGTCGGCGTCGCGCTGCGCGCTCAGCGACTGTGCTGCGTCGCGAGCGAGCGCGGCTTCGGCCTGGCGCAACGTCGCCTCGAACGGACGCGGGTCGATGCGGAACAGCGGCTGGCCGGCCTGCACGTCGTCACCCTCGTTGAAGGCGACGGTATCGACGATGCCGCCAACTTGGGCTTCCACGGCGACCGTCTGCAGCGGCTCGACGGCGCCGTTGGCCTGGATGGTGAGCGGCGCGGCAATCGTCGTCACCGCGGCGAGCTGCACCGGCACGACGGCCTCGCGCTCGGCGGGCGGCTTGGAGCAGGCCGCCGCGGCGGACGCCGCGCTGAAAAAGACGACATGCCTGAACCCAAATTTATGAATCATTATCGCTCTGGTTTCACGTCGGGAGCCGGCGTCAGCGGCGCGAAAGATGTGTCGCCCCGCGCGTTCAACACGCCGACATCGTGCGCCAGCTGGGCCAGCGACGTTCGCCACTGCCATCGCGCATCCACGGCCTGGGCGCGGGCCGCGGCCAACGCGCTCTGCGCGACGAGCAGGTCGACGATGCTGCCGACGCCCTCCTTGTACCGCTCGCGCGCCACCGTCTCCGACTGGATGGCGCTCGCCAACAGATCCCGCGACGTCCGCACCCGGTCATTCGACGTGCGCAGCGTGTAGTACGAGGTGAAGACCTGCTGAATCACCTGCTGCTTCGCCGCCTCGCTCCGCGCCACCGCCGCCTGGTAGTTCTCCCCCGCCGCCGCCGCATCGTAATGGTTCGAGAAGCCGCTGAACACCGGCACCTGCACGCCCACGTTGATCGCGTAGCTCTTACCCACGAAGTTCGATACGTTGGACGCGTTGTTCGCTCCCGTTGCCGTGAACGCCAGCGCCGGCAGATACGCCGAGCGCGCCACGCGAATCTGCGACTGCGCCGCCGCTGCCTCGGCGCGCGCCGTCGCCAGCTCGGGGCGCGACCGCACCGCCATCGCGATCAGCGAATCGACCGATTCCGTCACGAAATAGGTCGAGTCCGTCGCCGATACGTCGGGAACGTCGAACGGCGTGTTCGCCGGCAGTCCCATCGCCACGGCCAACGCGCCGCGCGTGATCTGCAACGAGCCCTCGAGCGTCTCGAGCTGCAGCTCGGCCTGCGATCGCGCCGTCTGGGCCTGGAGCACATCGGCGATCGTCGCCAGGCCCACGCGGTGACGCTCGTTCGCCGCGTCGAGCGCGGCGCTCGCCAGCTGCAGCGCGATCGTCTCCGCGTCGCGCTGTGCCCGCGTCGAGAGATACGTGAAGGCCGCACCCTCGACGGTGAGAATCGTGTTCTCCACCGTCGCGTTGTGCGTGAGATCGGCGGCGATCGCCGTCTGGCGCGCCACGTCGATCGTCCCGGCGCGCCCGCCGAAGTCGAGCACCGTATAGCTCAAACCGAGCGTCGGGCCGTACTGCAGTCGCTCCGTCGGCGCGCGCCCCGCCGTCTGGGCGAGCGTCTTGTTCGAGCCGAATCCGGCGGTGATCGTGGGATAGAGTCGACCTTCGCTCGATCCGTACACGTCGGCGGCGGCTCGCGCCTCCGTCCACGACTGCCGCGTCGCCGGACTGTTGCGCAGCGCCAGATCGACCACCTCGGCGAGCGTGAGCCGTTTCAGCTCGCCGTTCGACGGCGTCAAGCGCTTCGCGTCGGCGTCGCCGGCGTGGGCGACACGGGGCGGCGGCATCCAGAGCGAGCTCGAGCTACGGGGCGTGGGCGCGGCGCCATCGATCGCCGGCGCGGAGTGAACGCACGCGGCCAGTCCGAGGCAGATGAGCGCCCGAGCCCGGAGCGTCACGGCCTGATCGACTTCCTTGCGCCGGTCGGCTTGCCTGCTTGAGCCGTCTGCGCTGTCGTCGCCGGTGCGGTCGACGCTCCGGGCCTCGCCGCGGCGCCTGGCCGCGATGCCGCCGATGACGGACCGGTGCTGGGTACGCGCTTCATGTTCTCCGCGATTTCGAGACGCGGCGCAACGACCGGGCGCTCGGTCAGGATCGACCCGAGAAGCACCACGCGATCGCCCTGCTTCACGCCGTCCAGCACTTCGGTGACGCGAAGATCCGTCGGCCCGATCTTGATCAGCCGCATCTGATAGCTGCCGTCGGGCTGCGCCACGACGACGTATCGCCCCGGAATCCCCGTCGTTCCCTCGCCGGCCACGAGGTCGCGCCGGAGGACGTTGGTCAGCGTATCGATCGGAACGCGGAACATCCGCGCCACCGCCGCGAGCTCGTTCGTCGGACGGATCGCGTCGATCGGCACCTGGACGACGTTGGTCAGATCGGCCGCCTTGATCGTCACCTCGCCGTTCATGCCGGGCATGAGCAGACCGTCTTTGTTGTTCACACTTACCAGAACCGGAAAGAACGTGACGCCCTGCGTCACGACCGCCTGCGGCTCGATCTTGTCGACCACGCCCTCGAACGGATGGTCGGGAAAGGCGTCGACGCTCACCGTCGCCGACTCTCCGACGCGCACATTGGCCATCTCGACCTCGTCGATCGTGACGCGGAACCGTACGCGGCTCAGATCGGCCAATGTCATCAGCGTCGTCCCGCCGTTCGCCGACGTGGCGGACGTGATGATCGTTCCCTTCGTCGCCGGCCGGCTGATCACTGTCCCGCTGATCGTCGCGAGCACCGTTGCGTCTTCGAGCTTCTGGCGAGCCAGATCCAGGTTGGCGCGGGAGTTCACCATGTCGGACAACGCCGACGCCGTCGTCGCCTTGGAGCTGTCGTGCTCGGCCGCCGTGATCACGTGGCGGGCGAACAGCGAGTCCGTGCGGGTCTGGTTCTGCATCGCCTGGACGAGCGCGGCTGACGACACGACGTCGTCGGCCGCGGCCTGGTCGAACTCGTTCTTCACGTCCCGCGGATCCACCTGCGCGAGCAGATCGCCCTTCTTGACGACGGTACCAACCTCGACCGGCAGCTCGATGACCATGCCGTTCGCCTTCGACTTGACGGCCACGGTGTCGACCGGTTCGACCGTGCCGGTGGCCTGAACCCGTACGGCGATGTTGCCCCGAGAGACCTCGACGGTGGGCAGTGGAGCGGCGGCGGTCTGCGTGCCCTTGCAGCCGGCAATGGCAGCAATGAGGAGGGGCAAGCTGATGCGGCGTAAGAGCATGGCGGTGGGAAGGGCGCCGAGGCGCAGATGTAGGTAAAAGCTAGGCTGATCCGCGGTCGCGCGCGCGTCCGCTAAGAGTTCGTTGCGGGGCCGGCGAAAAAAAGGGACCCCTGAAGCAAAGCGGCGCCCCCGAGCGGAGGCGCCGCCGCGTTCACACATCCTAAAGTACGCGCCGGACTGGTCGACTGTTGGTGCGGACTGACTCGCCGAGCGCCTACCCCGCGACCCGCTGCCCAGGGCCGGGCGCGGTTCCTGCTCCCGGGCGGATCGATCGCCGCCGATCGCGGCAGTTCTCATCTACCGCAGGCGCCCAGCAGAGTGTCTCGCAGCCCTTTGCCGTTCATTCGAATTTCGCTTGTCGCGATCGCCAGCTCCATTGGGCCGCAGGCGCGGGTTGCGTTCGCCCAGGCCGCACCGGCGATCGACTCGTCGGCCAGCATTCGCACCGCTCTCGTTCCCGACAGCCCGCGGCTCGACGACGCGACGTCGCACGTCGATAAGACCTTGTTCACTCGCCACGATCTGGCCGCCGCGGGGATCGCCGTCGTCGCCAGCGCGACGGTCTCGGTGTTCGACAAGCGGATCGCCAATTGGACGCGGTCGCCCAGCGTGCAGGGCGATGCTTCGCGCCACGATTTTGTGAAGAGTCTCACGGTGATCAACGAGCAGCCGCTGACCATCGGCGCGTTCGCTGTCTACGGTGTGGGCCGTCTGGCCGGCTGGAACACCGTGGCCGACGTCGGCCTTCACACGACCGAGGCGCTCCTGCTCACGGTCGGCGTGAGCGAAGCGATTCGCGGCCCGCTCGGCCGGTCGCGTCCCCGCGTCTCGCCCAATGATCAATACGACTTTTCCTTCTGGGGCGGGTTCACCGACTTTGGCAAGCGCTCGTATCCGTCGATCCATGCCGCAGTAGCCTTTGCCACGGCGTCGGCGCTGACGAGCGAGATTCACGAGCGGAATCCCGGCGCGAACGTCTGGGCGGCGCCGCTGCTCTACGCCGGGGCGCTCGTGCCGGGATTCACGCGCATGTATCTCGACCAGCATTGGGCGAGCGACGTCGTCGCCGGCGCGTTCACCGGTGCGTTGCTCGGCACCAAGGTGGTGCGCTACGCGCACTCGCACCGCAAGAACAGCCTCGATCGCTGGCTGCTCGGCACGACGATCGCGCCGAATCCCATGGGTGGCGCGCTGGTGATGCGGTCGATCGACTGGTAGCGCGTCGACCAAGAATCAAAACGCCCCGTGGAGCGAGTTCCACGGGGCGTTTGTCTGTAAGAGGCGCGGGCCGGAATCGAACCGGCGAATAGCGGTTTTGCAGACCGCTGCCTTACCACTTGGCTACCGCGCCGACCTTGGTCGGCTGACGCCGCCTCCAAAAGCAACCCAAGAGCGACGAGAAATCTACTGT
>DATNAT010000024.1:0-31966 GCA_035572355.1 Gemmatimonadaceae bacterium | reverse complement strand
AGTCAGCGCGCTCGTCGGCGGGGGCCTTCTCGTCGGCACGTATCTACGCTTCGGCGCCGCGTCCGCGTTTGCGGACGCCGTACCGGGAAGCGCCGAGACGTTCGAACCGAACGCGTTCATCAGCATCGCGCCGAGCGGGGCGGTTTCGATCATCGCGCCGAACTCCGAGATGGGGCAGGGCATCAAGACGGGACTGCCGATGATCGTCGCCGAGGAGCTCGACGTACCGTGGGAGCAGGTGACGATCGTGCAGGGCGACTTGAACCCGGCATACGGCAGGCAGTTCTCGGTCGGCAGCGGATCGACCGTCGCCAACTTCGTTCCGCTCCGCCGGGCCGGCGCCACCGCGCGCGCGATGCTCGTCGAAGCGGCCGCGCAAACCTGGGGCGTCTCTGCCGCGGAGTGCACGACCGAACGGGGCGCCGTGCTGCACGCGGCATCGAAGCGCCGGGCCACTTATGGCGAGCTCGCCGCAAAGGCCGCGACGCTCACCGCGCCAGCCAATGCGCCGCTGAAAGATCCAAAGGACTACAAGTTGCTCGGCACGCGCGTGGCCGGCGTCGACAATCAGAAGATCGTCACGGGCCAACCGCTGTTCGGCATCGACATCAAGCTGCCGGGGATGCTGTACGCGACCTACACCAAGTGTCCCGTGTTCGCTGGCACGATCGTGAGCGCGAACCTCGACGAGGTGAAGCAGCAGCCGGGCGTGCGCGACGCGTTCGTGCTCGACGGGATCGAGGGGCTGACGCCGGGCGTGGCGATCGTCGCCGACACGACGTGGAATGCATTCAGCGCCGCCAAGGTGTTGAACGTTCAGTGGAATGCCGGCCCGGTCGCCGCGCAGAACAGCACCGAGATGGCGACGCAGGCGAATCAGCTGGCGAAGGCGGAGCCCGGGGCGCCGTTCCCCGCGGGCGCCAAAATGGTCGAAGCGGCCTACCACTATCCCTTCCTCGCGCACGCGACTCTCGAGCCGCAGAACTGCACGGCGGTCTTCAAGAACGGCACGATGGAGATGTGGACGCCGACGCAGATTCCCGCGAGCGGCCAGGGGCTGGTCACGCGCGGTTTGGGCCTCGCGCCCAAGAATGTCACGGTGCACATCACGCGGCTCGGCGGCGGATTCGGACGGCGCGGCAGCAACGAGTACTCGCTCGAGGCGGCCGCAATCGCGAAGAAGCTCGAAGGCACGCCGGTCAAGTTGATGTGGAGACGCGAAGATGACTTCGCGCATGACAATTATCGCTCGAACGGCTGGCACTATTTCACCGCCGGACTCGACTCCGCGGGCAAGATCGTAGGCCTGCACGACGCGTTCGTGAAGATGGAGGGCGGCCCCGGCGACATGAACGCGAGCGGGTTTCCCTTCATCGCGATCAAAGGCTCGGCGGTCACGTCGAGCAAGCTGCCGGCGGGCATTCCAACCGGCTATTGGCGCGCGCCGGGCGACAATGGGAACGTATGGGCGACGCAGTGTTTCGTCGACGAGCTGGCGCACGCGGCCGGCCGCGATCCACTCGCCTTCACGCTCGATCTGCTGGCCGAAACCCCCGCGCCGACCGGCCGCGGCTTCGATCCGGCCAAGATGAAGGACGTCCTCGAGCGCGCGACCAAGAAGGCCGGGTGGGGCACGAGTCGTCCGCGCGGCGAGGGCCAAGGCTTCGCGATCACGCACACCAACAACGCGTACATCGCGATCGTCGCCGACGTCACGGTGAGCCGCGACGGGGACCTGGCGATCAAGAAGCTGACGAGCGTCGTCGATGCCGGGACGATCATCAACCTCAGCGCGGCGGAAAACCAAGTGCAGGGGGCCATGCTCGACGGCATCGGCGCGGCGTGGTTCCAGAAGCTCACGATCGAGAATGGCGCCGCGGCGCAGACGAACTTCAACAAGTACAAGATGCTGCGCATGCGAAACGCGCCGCCGATGGTCGACGTGGAGTTCATCAAGTCGTCGGCCCCGCCGACCGGGCTGGGCGAGCCGGGGCTGCCGGCGGCGGCGCCCGCGGTGTGCAATGCGATCTTCGCCGCGACGGGCGTACGAGTCCGCACGCTGCCGATTGCCGACGGCAGCCTGAAGTGGGCGTGACGCGTCAACCTCTTTTCGATCGGAGATCGGTAGGTCTCACCACCAGGTTCTCATGACGTCTCGACGCCAATTTCTCGTCCACGCGCCGATCGGCGCCGTTGGGGCCTTGGCTGCTTGTCGTGCCGCAGTGGCGGCCGACGACAGCGCAAGCGTGTCGCAGGCCGGCAGCGCTGCGAGCCAGGTGGCGCAGCTGGCGCAACCGTGCGCTGCTGCGACCCGTCCGCTGCTCTTGACGATCCCGGCGAGCGCCCCTGTGTTGCGTTGGACGCCGAAGCATGGGGAGCTGGCGTACAGCTTTGGCGGCGCTGCGCCAAGGCAGCGGATCAAGCCCGGCACCCGCATCGTGACCTGGACCGAAGACTGCTTCGATGGCGCGGTGAAGACGGCGGCTGACCTTCCGTCGAAGAAGATGCCCGCCGGCCACGACAACCCGCAGACCGGGCCGTTCTTCGTCGAAGGCGCCGAGCCGGGCGATACGATCGCCGTGCACATTCTCAAGCTCGAGCCGGCGCGCACGTATGGCGTGTCGTCGTTCAGTCCGTCGTTCGGCGCGCTCGTCGGTACGGATCAAACCGCGATGCTTGGCCCTGACTTTCCGGAGACGACCTGGCGGTACGACGTCGATGCGGCAAGGCACGTGGCGCGCACGACGACGCACGACGGCGCGCAGGGCTGGGAAGTGCCGCTCGCGCCATTTCTCGGATGCATCGGTGTTGCGCCGGCGGCCGGCGAAGTGCGGACGTCAATCGTCCCCGGCCCGTTTGGCGGCAACATGGACTGTTGGGAAGTCCGAACGGGCAATACCGTCTTCCTCGGCGTGAACGAACCGGGCGCGCTGCTCTCGTTCGGCGACGGGCACTACGCGATGGGCGAAGGCGAGATCATGGGGGCGGCGATCGAAGGCGCCATGAACGTCGAGGTGTACGTCGAGCTGGTGAAGAAGCAGGCGACGCCCGTGCCGCGCATCGAGAATGCCGACGAGATCATGTTCGTCGGATCGGGGCGCCCGCTCGAGGACGCGGCGCGCGTCGCGTTCAAGGCGATGGTCGAGTGGGTGCAGCGGCACTCGGGCATGACGGTGCTCGATGCCTATCAGTTCGTGTCGCAGAACTCGCGCGCGCCGATCATCCAGCTCGTCGATCCTGAGTACACGGTGCTCGTGAAGGTCGCGAAGAATCGAGTGCCGACGCGGCGCAGATGACAATGCGGTCGCCGCGACCGCCTCATCGAACCAGCTCGATGGCACGCAGACACATGAGCAAACCCGCAGCCATGCCGAGTGCGCCCGTCACGCGCGCGATGCGCGGGCCGGCGGGCGCGAGACGCTCGGCCGCGGTCGCGCCCGCGATCACGAGCATCGCCCGGACGTCCATCAGGCCGATGACCATCAATCCTGCAGTCATCGCGGAACAGCTCATGACGCAATGGACGCCGAGCCGGCAGCCGTCGCGCCACGGAGCCAGGCCATCGCTGCGCATCGCGGCGGACGATGCGAACGTGCGGCGGCAGCACTCGAGATGGGCGGCTTTCCATCTCGAGCGCTGAAGAGCGCCCGCACAGACTACGAGCACGCCGGCCACCCATGGCGCGAACGGCCGACGCACCAGCGACTCACCGTACATCCGCGACAGTACGACGTTCGACCCGACCAGCGCCACACTCACCGTCGTCCACACACTCGCATAGCCGGCGGCGAAGAGCATCGTCCGCCGGCCGGCGCGCGATGGACGTATCGCGCGCAGGCGGCGGTAATGGCGCCAGAAGTCCGGCGCGACTGATGGCAGCATCATCGCCACCATCATCGCGACCATCAGCGGCAGCATCAGCTCCGGGGCCGCCGCCGGCATCGACGTCATCGGGCGGTGTACTTGTCGCGGTGACGCAGCCAGACACCCCGCTCATTGCGGCCGAGCGGCGTGCGGTCGAGCCACTGATACATGCCCCACAGTCCGTCGAGTCCGCGCGCGAAGCTGGAATAGGTGTGAAACACTTCGCCGTCGCGCAGCGCGAATGCGCTGACGCCTGGACGCTCGCGCAGGAACGTGGCGACATCGGTCCCCGCCGATGCGGCGATCTGGCCGACCGGCGCTTCGCTGCCGAGCTTCTTCCACTCGGCGAGCGTCCGCTTCTGGACCGCCTCGGGCATCGCGGATTCACGCCGATAGTTGTACTCGATCTCGCCGCTGCGCTGCTCGAGCTCCGTGAACGCGACGCTGAAGTCAAAATTGAACTCGCCGCCGAAGGACGACGCCCACGGGAAGGTCCAGCCCATCCGCTGCTTGTACGCCTGCAGCTTCGCGAGCGGGGCGCGCGACACCGCGAACAGCGAGACGTCGTGATTCTCGAGGTGCACCGCGATGCCGTTGAACCCATCGGCGATGCTCGAGCACGACGGACAGCCCGCGGCGTAGTCGGGTCCGAACATGAAGTGATAGACGAGGAGCTGCGACCGTCCGCGGAACAAGTCCGACAGCGACGCGCCTCCGGCGTCGGTCTCGAACTGATAGTCCTTGTCGACGCGGACCCAGGGCAGCGCCTGCCGCTGCCGCGCGAGCTCGTCGCCACGGCGGGTCAATTCCTTTTCGGCCTGCAACAGGTCGAGTCGCGCAGACAGCCATTCCTCTCGAGTGCCGGTGTGTACGGTCGTTGCCATTGTCAATTCTCCTATGCGTGATTGGTTGATGAAGGCGTTCGGGGTCGCAGGAGCGATCAGGCGGCCGGTACCACTCGTGTCGGCCGCACCTCGACGACCCCGCAGTGCTCGAACGGCGCGCGCCGCGCCCAGTCGAGCGCCGCGTCGAGGCTGGCCGTCTCGATGACGCACAGGCCGCCGAGCTGCTCTTTCATGTCGGCGTAGGGACCGGTCTCCACGCGCGGCGTTCCGCCGCCGGCGCGCACCGTGGCTCCCGACTCGGGCGGCTCGATGCCGAGCGTGGTGACCAAGACGCCGGCCTTCTGTAACGCGCCGACGAACCCGCCGAATGCCGCCTGGTTCGCGGCGCGCCGCGCGGGATCGGTGCGGGCGGCAAACAGCTCGGGCGTCTGGTAGAACATCAGCGAGTATTGCATTGGTCTCTCCGGTCTGCTGCGTCATCGATTGCGGCGCGCCGTCGAATGACGAGCGGCCGATGAACGAGCGATAGATTAGGACCGGACCATTCGAGGGTGTGAGTAACAAGCGTGACGGGATTCCGATGGACTCGATGATCGGCGCGGCGGCGCGCGCACTCGCCGCCGGCGACCCGTTCGGCGCGTTGAATCGCATCGCGCTGCGCGACGACGCGGCCGCGCTGGCGTTGCGCGGAATCGCCATGGCGCAGCTCGGCGATCTCGAGCGCGCACGATCGCTGCTCCAGCGCGCGGCCAGAGCGTTCGGTCCGGGCGAGCACGTGGCACGGGCGCGATGCATCGTCGCCGAGAGCGAGATCGCGCTCGTGACGCGCGACCTGGGTTGGCCGGTCAAGGCGCTGGAGGCGGCGCAGGCGACTCTGTCGCTGCACGGCGACAACCTGAACGCGGCGCACGCGCGACACTTGCTGGCTCGCCGACTCCTGCTCACCGGACAGCTCGACGGCGCTGAGCGCGCCATCGCCGATCTCGATGTGTCGCTGTTTCCCCCCGCCTCGAGAGCCGCATTCGAGCTTGTCGTCGCCGGCATCGCGCTCCGGCAATTGCGTACGGCTGCCGCGCGCGACGCGCTCGACCGCGCGGCGACCGCGGCGAAAGCTGCCGGCATCGCATCGCTCGTCGCCGAGGTAGAGCGCGCATCGCTCGTCCTGGAGACGCCTGCCGCACGGCTCGTCGCGGGGGACGCGGAACGGCCGCTCCTGCTCAGCGAGGTAGAGAAGGTGCTGGCATCCAAGGCGCTCGTCGTGGATGCGTGCCGCAATGCCGTTCGGCAGTCTGGGACGTCCATATCGCTCGCGACCCGCCCCGTGCTCTTTGCGCTCGCCCGCTCGCTCGGCGAGGCGTGGCCGGCGGACGTGGCGCGCGACGTACTGCTCGCGCGCGCGTTCGGCGCCAAGCACGTCGACGACTCGCACCGCGCCCGGCTGCGTGTGGAGATCGGGCGCCTCCGCGCTGCGCTTCGCGGTGTCGCCGACGTCCGCGCCACGCAGCGAGGGTTCGTGTTCGTGCCGCGACGCGCGCGCGAGGTCGTCGTGCTCGCGCGGCCGATCGACGACGAACATGCCTCGCTGCTCGCGTTGCTCGACGACGGGGAAGCCTGGTCGACGTCGGGGCTCGCCCTCGCGCTCGGAACCAGTCAGCGCACGCTGCAGCGCGCGCTCGAGTCGCTCGCGCGGGACGGGAAAGTGCAGCCGTTCGGCCGCGGCCGGGCGCGACGTTGGATCATGCCGCCAGTTTCCGGATTCACGACTGCTTTGTTACTCCCCGCCGCGCTGCCAATCGACTAACGTCAGGTCATGCGTCCCTCCACTGCCGACGTCATTCGGGAGTACGGCCCGTTTCCGCGGGCGAACAACATTGGCGGCGTCACCTACGACGGCCAGTCAGTCTGGTTCGCGGCTGGAGATTCGCTTCGCGGTTTCGACCCGGCCACGGGTGAGGAGAGCGGGGTGCTCGACGTACCGGCGCACGCCGGAACGGCGTTCGACGGCGAATTCCTCTATCAGATCGCTGAAGCGAGAATTCAGAAGATCGATCCTGCCACGCGGCGCGTTGTGTCGTCGATTCCGGCGCCGTCCAACGGAGGCGATTCCGGCCTCGCCTGGGCGGAGGGAACGCTCTGGGTCGGAGAGTATCGCGCGCGCAAAATCCACCAGATCGATCCCGTGACGGGCGCGATTCTTCGCACGATCGACTCCGACCGCTTCGTCACGGGCGTAACCTGGGTCGATGGGGAACTGTGGCACGCCACCTGGGAGGGCGACGAGAGCGAGCTTCGGCAAATCAATCCGAGCACCGGCGCCGTCATCGAGCGGCTGCAGATGCCAGGCGGCGCCAAGATCTCGGGGCTCGAATCCGATGGGAAAGATCAGTTCTTCTGCGGCGGCGGGAACAGCAGCATGGTGCGCGCGGTGCGGCGGCCGAAGAGGGCTGGTCGCTGAGGCCAGTCGCGCCAGCGCGCGACCGGCAACCATCTAGCTCAACTGCGCCTCGCCACTCGCCGCCACCGGCCCGGATGTCGGCAGCAACACCTCGCGAAGGCGGTCGATCGGCTGGACGTAGTATGGATTCTCGCGGACTCGACGCCCGTGCACGATGTACGGGTGCGTCGACAAGATCTCCATCATCATCCGTCCGCTGATCTCGTTGATGTCGTAGACGCAGAGAAGCGTGCAGTCGTACTTGGGCACCAGGAAATTGACGCGCGATTCATACTCCATCAATTCCTCGGTACCGGCCGCGCCGTTCAGCGCCCAGTCCATCACGCCCGATGTGCGTACACGGCGGCCGTCCTGCTCGGCTTCGGCGAGCGCGCCCTGAAGCATCTCGTACATGCGTTCGGCGCCGAACTTGCCGCCTTTCATGTAAGTCTCTTCGGCGGTGAGTATCGCGAGCCGCCCGTCGTTCACGGCGGTCGGGACGTCGATGCCTTTCGAGGCCAAACGTGCTCGGTGATCGGCCTGGCGATGCGAGTCGACGATGGTGATGACGCGTTCGTCGAGCTCGATGCCTTCTTTGTAATACGGAGCGAGGATGTCGTACTCCTCGGTGCGGGAATCGAAGAACGCGCAGATATGGCCGGGCTCGTCGAGCGCGCGGCCGCACAGAGTGACTTTGCGGGGAGCGGACATCAGCGACCTCGTTAGAGAAGCAACACAGGTTCCCATGCAAACTGTAGACCGACCGCTCGTGGCTTGTCTTTCGCAGTCGCTCGTGCTGCCATGCGTCCGCGCCCCTTCACCATCGCCATCGCCCAATCCGACCTCGACGATCTCCGAAGCCGACTGGCTAGCACTCGGTGGATCGACGACATCGGCGACGACGGCTGGTCGCATGGATTGGATGTCGCCTACATGCGGGGCCTGATCGACTACTGGCGATCGCAATTCGACTGGCGGCGCCAGGAACGAACGCTGAACGCGCTGCCCAATTATCGAACCGAGATCGACGGGATCGGCATTCACTTCATTCACCAGCGGGGCCGCGGACCGAATCCGCTGCCGATCGTGCTCACCCACGGCTTCCCCGATTCGATTCTCCGGTTCGCCAAGGTCATCGATCTTCTGGCCGACCCGGGCAGTCACGGCGGCGATCCGGCTGACGCGTTCGACGTCGTCGTGCCGAGCCTGCCGGGCTATGGCTTCTCCGACCCGCCGAACCGCGACGGAATGTTGTTTCACATCGGCGATCTCTGGCACGATTTGATGTCGAAGCAGCTCGGTTACGAGCGGTACGTCGCGCACGGAGGCGATTGGGGCAGCACCATCACCGAGTTTCTCGCGCGCGATCATTCCGACGCCGTTCGCGCGATACATCTCACGGACGTGCCCTTCTTCCATTCGTTCCAGAAGCCGAGCGACGCGAGCGATGCGGAGAGGAAGTACTTCGAGTCGGTTGCCAAGTTCATGCAGGCGGAGGGCGCCTACGCCGCGGTGCAGGGATCGCAGCCGCAGGTTGCCGCGCTGGGCTTGAACGATTCGCCGGCGGGGTTGGCGGGTTGGATCGTCGAGAAATTTCGGCGGTGGAGCGACTGTGACGGTGAGGTCGAGCGTGCGTTCACCAAAGACGAGCTGTTGGCGAACGTCACGCTGTACTGGGTGACCCAAACCATCGCGTCGTCGTTCCTGCCGTACTACGACGTGACCCAGGCCGGTGCGATGACCTGGATCAAGCAGAAGCTCAAAGAATGGACGGGCGCATCGAGCGTGCCCGCCGCGTTCGCGATGTTCCCAAAGGATCTGTCGCATCCGCCGCGCGAGTGGGCGGAGCGGTTCTATGACGTGCGGCGGTGGACGGAGATGCCGCGCGGCGGCCACTTCGCCGCGCTCGAGCAGCCGGACGTACTCGTCGACGACTTGCGCGCCTTCTTCCGCGACTTTCGGGCGGCGTAGAACCCCGGCCGTCAGTCGCGACGGATCTCCGTTTCCGCCGTCGTCACGTGAAATTCCGGCAGCCTGAGCTGCCACCAGATCGCGGCGAACCGTACGCCGGCGATGATGAGCATTCCTGATAGAGATGCGACCGGCTGCTGGGCGCCGAGCGCCTTCGACAGGACGTACCACCCCGTGCCGGCGATCGCCGCGCTGGCGTACAGGTCGCCGCGCCGCAGCACGAGCGGAATCTCGGCCGTGAGCGTGTCGCGCACGACGCCGCCGGCGCATCCGGTCATCGTGCCGAGCAGCACGCAACTCACCCCAGGGAGTCCGGCCCGCTCGGCGATCTCGGCGCCGGTGACGCTGAACAGCGCCAGACCGAGCGCGTCGGCCACGAGGAGCGCGGCGGCGGGTGGGCGCCACCGCTTCGTATACGCGACGGTGCCGAGCGCCGCGCAGGTAATGACGATGAGATAGGCGGGATCGGCGAGCCAGCCGATCGGCTGCCGATCGAGGAGCACGTCGCGGATGGTGCCGCCGCCCACGGCGGTCACGAGCCCGAGCACCAGCACGCCGAGCAGGTCGAGTCGCTTTCGACCGGCGGCAAGCGCGCCGCTGATTGCGAAGACCGCGACGCCGATCAGATCCAGGACGTGGAGGAGCATGTCCGTAACCTGTCGGCGCCACGGCGGGATCGCTACGCCGGCGGGGCGGACCGTGTCGGTTTCACGTCATCCTCACCACCGCGCCAGCTGGGTGATCTGAATTCGGTTGCCGCAGGTGTCGGTCAGTTGCGCGATCGTCGATCCCGTCACGTCGGTCGGCGGCATCGTGAACTCGGCGCCGCGCGCTTTGATGCGCTCGTAGTCGGCTTTCACGTCGGCGGTGAAGAACATCGCCGCGGGCTGGTTCTGCTGAAACAAGGCCTGCTGATATGTCTTCGCGGCCGGGTTGTCGTTCAGTGCAAGTTGGAGCTCGGTGCCGTCGGGCTCCTCGGGCGACGCGACCGTGAGCCAGCGGAACGGGCCGTTGGAAAAATCCGCCTTCTTCACGAATCCCAATGTGTCCGTGTAGAAGCGGAGCGCCTTGTCCATGTTGTCGACATAGATGGTAGTCAGCTTGATCTTCATGCGATGCTCCTTGGTGTCGTTGAATGTCTGATCAGTGCATCGACGGGAGATACGCGTCGAGGCGTGCGTAGTTGCTCTCGGTGCCAACCTTGGCGTAGGGAAGGCCTCGGTCGCGCGAGGCGGTGCTCGCGAAGGACTGGGTGACCGTGACGGTGGTGCGCCCGTCGGCCTCGGCGAACGTCGTGGTGCTCGTTTGCTCGTCGCCATTGGTATGCGTCACGGTCACGACGCGTCGCGGCGGATCGACGTCGCGATAGGTGCCCTTGACCTCGAACTCGCGGCCGGTGCGATTGCGCCAGACATACCGCCAACTCCCGCCCGGCCGCAGATCGATCTCGCAGACGGGCATCGTGAAGCCATCGGGGCCCGTGTGCCAGTTCGGGAGGTGCTTCGGATCCGTGAACGCTGCCCAGACGATGGAGCTCGGCGCATCGAAGGTGCGCGTGATCACGAGCTCGTGGTCGGACGGCGTGGCGTAGAGCGTCTCGTGTGGCGCGACCGGCGCCGCAACTGGGGCGGGCACCTTACTTCGCTGCGTCATCCGTTGGTTCCTCCGACATCAGGCGGGTGAGGTACGCATCGAGTCGTTCGTAGCTCGCGTCCCAGAATTGGCGGTAGTCGTCGGCCCACTCCGCGACCCTCTTGATCGGCGCGGCCTGGAGGCGCCGTGGCCGCCGCTGCGCGTCGCGTCCGCGTGCGATGAGCCCCGCTCGCTCGAGCACCTTGAGGTGCTTCGAGACCGCGGGGCCGCTCATGGAAAACGGTCTGGCGAGCTCGCCGACCGTGCACTCGCCGGTCGCCAGGCGGGCGAGAATGGCGCGCCTGGTCGGATCGGCGAGGGCGGCGAAGGCGAGCGAGAGGGCATCGGTCGGCATATATAACCGCACAGGTATGTAACTGATTGGTTATATACGTCGGCGCTGCGTTCCCGTCAAGGGGGGCGAGCGGGTCGCGCCTGCCTCGTCAGCCTGCCAGGGCGGGAGACGGCAGATCAGTCGTCCGTGCCGTTTCACCGATCGCCTTGCTGATCACGAGCATCGTGCCCGCGAAAAGGAGCGTGTCGAAGATGAAGTTGATGGCCGTGACCTGTGCCTGGGCTCCGCGCGCGATGAAGAACTGCGGCAGATAAAGTGCAAGCGTGAGCAACGTCATCAACCATCCGCATGCGGCGGCGGCGGCGGCGGCCCTCGTCCACGCAAACATCGCGATGCCGAACGCGATGAGGAGCAGTCCTGTCGCCCAAGCGATCACGTGCGGGAATGGAATCCACGGCGCCGTCGGCGTCGTGTCCGGAACGCCCGGCGCGTACTGCGGAAAGAGGAGATTCTCGAGTCCATAGAACACGAGCACGCACGCGCTCCAGAGCCGAGCAATCGCCGATAAGCGATTCGCCGCCAGTGGGCTGTCGGTTCGGATCGTCGTGGCAAGCAACGCCAACGCGCCGATCGAGAACGTCGTCTCGCGCGCGGCAAGGCTCCACGCCATTCGTACGCCGGGGCGCGCGATCGCTCCGGGCAGGTCCATCGTCAATACGAACAGCGCGAACATGAGGGCAAGCGCGGCGGCCGACCACCGGATGTATCGCCTGGCGACGAAGCTCAGCGCGGCGGCCAGATGTGCGACGCCCACGAAGTACGCGATGAACAGCCGGTCGGGGAGCCACTTCGGAACCAGCTGAGCGAGCAGTGGCGCCGCGGTGAAGTGCTCGCCGGCGAAAGCGGCGAGCGACGCGGCGACGAACACCGGACCGAAGGCGGTGAGCCCGAAGGCTTCATGGCCGTCGGCGCCGGTCACATCGCGCCGGTACGTGACGAGGCCCGCTGCGAGAAATACAACGCCCAACAGCGCCGGCCAGACTACGGTTGGACTGGTCAAGTGACCTCACGACGGAGGAGGGAGGGACATCGCGAGCGCATCAGCGCGCCGAGTCTATCGTACTACGATCGGCCCCGCGCCGCGAAAACGTTTCCCATTCCGTACAAGTCGCCTCAGCGAAGCGACGACGCCGTGACCTGCCGCATCTTCGCGAGATCGGGCATGTAGACCAGCAAGCCGTCATCGTCGAGGGTGCGATGATATCCCGCGACGAGCTGTTCGTGATATCGGCCGATGTCGAAGTCGAACGGGTCCTGCGGTGACAGATCCATCACGAGCATGTCGGAATGCACCATGAACAACTTGCCGAACTTGATCGTGCCACCGCGGAAGAGCATGTAATTCGACGCCGCGGTATCGGGTTGCATCGGCCCCTGCGCACCGAGGCGCGCCGCGCCGCCGAAATACTGCACGAGCGCGCCCGGCGCGAGCGCCACGCCGACCAATCGGCCGCGGATCGCCGGCGGCGGGAGCAGCGTGGTCGGGTCGATGTACAGATCGTTCCCCGCGACGCGCACGCCCTTCGCTTGACGGAGATCGAGAAGCTTGGCGAGCGTCACCCCGAGCGCCTCCATGAGACCCTGTCCGGGGATGGAACAGATCTTCATCGAGACGGGGTGCACCTTGATCTCACCGGCCGGCGTGACGCTCACGTCGCCGACCATCTCGAACGGGATGTCGACGACCTTGTGCAACACGCCGCGCTGCACGAGGTGCCCATTCTCGATCGTGAACGAGAGATCGCGCAGCGGCGCGCCTTTGTAGGCGAACACGTAGGTGTTCATGAGGCGCGACAGATCGCCGACGGGAAACGACACGCTCCCCGTGTCGATCGCGAGCACGAACGACTGCTTGTCGTCGAATGAGACGACGCCGTCGGGCCGCGTGCTGTGCATCTGCCCGCTCAGGTCGAGCAGATCGAGCGAGACTCCGGGCCAGAAATGAAACTGGACGTTGCGGAACCGCGAGTTGACGACGGTGTCGTTCGCTTCCGCGTGGCGGACTGGAAACCCCGCCTCGGATCCCGACGGCGCGGGAGCGTTCTGAACGATGTAGGCGGTAGCGCCGCGACACGAGCTGACGGCGGCGGTCGTGACCGCGACGAGCCCGCAAACCGACAGGCGACGCGCGGCATTCGGTTTACACTGAGTCATGAATACCAACGCGCCGCACCGGCGCCGAGGTTCCTGCGCTCGGGCTCGCTTCGAGCCCGATTGGTCGGCGGGTGGCGCGGCACGCGGCGCCGGCGCTACGCGACAACTCGGCGACGTCCGAGGGTTTCCTCGGCGAGCGCGGCGCATTCGGCGACCGCCGTCGACGCGCCGAACGCGCCGGCTCCCATCCCCTGGCCGGTGATGGGATTGAAGTATTCTCGAAAGCCCGAGCGCGTCACGAGCGCCGCCGTTCGGTCGACGAGGTGCGCCGCCTCGTCTTCGCGGCCCGCGAGCAGCAGGCCCCGAAGAATGAACCAGCTCGAGAAGAGCCAGGTTGGTCCGCGCCAATAGCGGTCGATCCAGAAGTAGCGCGATTCCCCGGCGATGAAGCTGGGCTCGGTGGCGGCGGTGCTCGGAATTGGGTACGGCAGCCAGAAGCGTTCAGTGTTGAGCAGATGCTCATCGACCAAGCGCCGGCGGATCGCGGCGGGCAGGTGCGTGAGTGCGAGCGGCGCAAGGCCAGCCCAGGTGGCGACGCCCAGGCGTTCGCCTCGCGGGCCTTCGGCGAAAAAGAATCCCGTCGCCGGGTCGTAGAGCCGCTTCACCAGGGCCGCGGTCAGCTGCTCGGCCCGCCGGCTGGCGCCCGGATGTCCGAGGCGGGCGAGCCCCTCCCAGCCAAGGATCCACGCGGAGTTGACGAGCACGTCGGTCGCGTGAAACCCACCGTCGGCCACGACGCGCCGGTAGTCGTAGCCACGGCGCCGATTGAACGCGAGCAGCGCGAGAAAGCCCACCTTGGGATGGCTGCGCCAGCCGAGCGGCGAGTCGAACGCGGGCGACGCGTCGAGGCCGCTCTCGTCTGGCTGGAGAATGCCGATCAGTCCGTCGGCGTCGGCACGTTCGCGGTCGAGACATTCGTGAAATCGCACGAGCGCGGCGCGGCCCGACTCGGCAAACGCAGCGTTGCCAGCGCGCTCCGCGACCTCGGCCCAGACCCAGGCGAGCAGCGGCGGCTGGATCGTCGCGGTCTGAAATGCGCGACGATCGAGCACATTGTACGTGAAGGCGCGCGCGAGACGACACGGACCCTGCCAGAAGGTCGTGTGGCCGATCATTCCCGACGACTGTTGTGCCGCGACGAGTGTGTCGAGCTCGCGCATCGCGCGCGCCGGGTCGAGCCGACTCCAGACCAGCGCGTGGAAGCACGAGTCCCAGAAGAACTGGTCGGGATACTTGGCGGCGTCGGGGCACGTGTAGCCGAAATCGAGGCCGCAGTCATTGTGGCCTTCGCGCCAGTTACGCTCGAGAACGTGCTTCGCGCCAGCGAAGATGTCGGAATATCGGCTCACGGCCGGCAGGCAATGGCTCGCACGCGGACGCTCCGCGATGCGTTCGCAGGCCAATAACGCATAGATAGGGCCGCTGGCCCGGCGTCACCGCCGGGGCGGCTGCGCTGCGATTGTGACGCAGCATACGATGCGCGGGTCGGCGCCATTCCGCGATGAGATGAATCCGAGCTCGGAGGAGTGCACGACCGGCGGTCCAGCGCTCGAATCAATCGCGCTCGGTCGTCTCGGATTTCACCGCGCCCAGCACGATGTAGGTGACGGTGTCCCAGGCATTGTGGATTGCGATGAGAAGGAGCGACAGCGCGGCTCCCGCGACGAGAAACGACGCGCTGCGCGGAAACGAGTGCAGCAGCAACCCGCCGGTCACGATCACGACGTACATGCCGCAGGGAAACGCCATGTACCAGAGCCAATCCTCCATCACCGGCTCGTAGTCGACCTGACGCCGGGCATGCACGATCACTCTGCCCGCGAAGCCGAGCCCGATCAGGCCGCAAACCACGAGGGCGATCGACACGCCGAGCAGCGAGGGCCAGGGGGCGCTCATGATCGCCGAGACGAGCAGCGCGCCACCCAGATGAACGACGGTAGGCGTGCCGAACGCGCTGATCGTGCCAGAGGTGGTGCGCGTTCGCGTGTCCTTGATCAGCGCGATCACGACGAACTGCAACCCGATGAGCGCGGCGCCCGACGAGCCGACGATGACGTAGAAGTTTTCCCAGCCGGCGAGCGCCGGAGGCGTGGTGTCGATCATTGCGAATGCCCCGGAAAGCATACCGATCTCGCCGCACAAGGCCGCCGTAGATAGTATCCTGGGCCGAACTCAAAGGGAAATTCGAGCCATGTGCGCCGCCGCCGCGACGATTCGTCCCGCTCTGCCGAAAGATCTTCCGAGCATCGGTCGGCTCGGTGCGCAGCTCGTGCGAATGCATCACGACTTCGATCCAGAGCGGTTTCTCGCCGCGACGCCACACACCGAACAGGGTTACGCTCGCTTTCTCGGCACCCAGCTCGAGGAGCCGGACGTGATCGTGCTCGTCGCGGAGCGGGGCGGTGAAGTGCTCGGCTATTCGTACGCCGGCTTGGAAGGCCTGGACTACATGGCGCTTCGCGGGCCGTGCGGCGCGCTGTACGACCTCATTGTCGACCCGGCGCATCGCGGCCACGGGGTCGGCCGCCAGCTGCTCGACGCAACCCTGGCCGCGCTCGCGACGCGCGGAGCTCCGCGCGTCGTGCTCTCGACGGCGGAGCGCAACGATGGTGCGCAGCGCCTATTCGCGCACGCGGGATTCCGCCGGACGATGATCGAGATGACGCGCGAGCTCGCTGACGACCCTGGCTGACCGATCGGGTCCCGGTCTCGGCGGAGACAGCTTGGTGTCAGGAAGCGTGCGACCGATCGCAATACGCGGTAGCTTTGCGTTCACACTCCACTTGCCCGAGGGCGAGACCATGACCCGCTCCGTGATTTTCTTCGCACTGTCGCTCGCCGGTGCCACGATGCTGCCTGCGCAACAGCCGGCGACGCCGGCGTTGAGCGAAACGCCGTACCATGTGTTGACGCGATCGCGTGTCGGCGGCGAAGGCGGGTGGGACTACATCTACGCCGATCCGGCCGGCCGCCGGTTGTACATCCCGCGCGGCCCCGTGCGCGCCGCGGCGGCGACGGACACTACGCCGGCGCGCGACGCCGTGCCCGCACGCATCGAGGTCTTCAACCTCGACAACCTGTCGCCGGTGGGCGAGATCCTCACCGCACCGAACTCGAACGGCCAGGGTGTCGCCGTCGATCCGAAGTCCGGGCACGGCTTCTCGAGCAGCCGTCCGCAGATCACGATGTTCGACACCAAGTCGTTGGCGCTCCTCAAGAGCATTCCAATCGACTCCGGCGTCGGGCCGGATGGCATTCTGTTCGATTCATTCAACGATCGCGTCTACATCTTCAGCCATCCGACTCGGGATGCGACGGTGATCGATTCGAGGAACGGTACGGTGCTCGGCCGAATCGATCTTGGCGGCGTTCCGGAAGAGGGTGTGGCCGATGGCCACGGCAAACTGTACGTCGTGATGCAGGACGTGCCGGGCGGCGTTGCCGTCGTCGATACGAAGACCATGAAGACCGTCGCGCACTATCCGTTCGCCGACGCCGGGCGATGCAACGGCCTGGCGCTCGACGCGAAGAATCACGTGTTGTTCGCCGCCTGCGCGGTGTCGGGCAACCCGCCGGCGCAACCGCCGGCGCCCGTCATGGTGGTGCTCGACGCCGAGAATGGCAAAGTACTGACGACGCTTCCGCTGCCCGGCGGCTCCGACGGCGCGACGTTCAACCCGGCGACCATGGGGGCGTTCGCGACGCTGGGCAATGGTGTGCTCACCGTGGTGAAAGAGAAGAGTCCGACGAGCTTCGAGGTCGAGCAGAATCTGTCGACGATGAACGGCGCGCGGACGATCGCGTTCGATTCGAAGACGGGGCACCTGTTCACGATGAGCCAGGAGCGCGGGCCGGCACCGACCGCGCCGCCCGGTGGCGGGCGGGGGCGAGGAGCGCCGGCAATTCCGGGGTCGTTCACGATATTGATGATCGGGAAGTAGGCGCCGTTTTCAGCCGCCGGCGCTTTCGCTCCTCGGAATCAATCGAATCAACGCCACCCCGCTCGCCACGAACAGCGCTACGCACACGATCGCGTTCGCCGTGTGCCCGTAGATGAAATTGCCCGTGCCGAACAATCCGGCGTAGACGAAGGTGACGCCCGCCGTCCAGCCCAGCAGCATCTGCGGAATGCTGTCGGGCGACGGCGGCAGCGGCGTGTGGGCGCGGACCGCGTTCCACCCCGGACCGGCGGGCCGCGTGCATTCGTAGAATCGAATGAGCGTCGCCTGATCGGTCGGCGGCGTGAGAAGCGTGACCGCCACCCAGACGACCGTCGTGAACGCCACGCTCGCGATCAGCGCCGCCGAGTCGGAGATCGGGACGCCGGCTCGGCGGGCCACGAGCATCGCCACGGCGATGACGAACGACGAGATCATCGCCGCGATCTCGCTCCAGGCATTGATCCGCCACCAGAACCAGCGCAGGAGGTAGATCAATCCCGTGCCGGCGCCGATCGAGAGGAGCAGCTGGAAGGCGTCGCTCGCCGTCGTCAACGCGAGTGTGAACACGCCGCAGGCGGTCATCAGGACGGCCGCCATGGCGCGCGACACCCAGAGGTAATGGCGCGACGAGCGCCCCGGCATGAGGAAACGCTGATAGAGGTCGATCACCAGGTACGACGACCCCCAATTGAGATGGGTCTCGATCGTCGAGCGGTAGGCGGCGAAGAGCGATGCGACGAGCAGTCCGAGCGCGCCGTGCGGGAGCAGGGTGAGCATCGCCGGATAGGCGAGGTCGTTGCCGATCAGCGCCGGGTCGACATGCGGCAGCGCGCGCCGCAGATCGCCGAGCGTCGGGAAGACGAGCATCGATGCGAGGGCGACGATGATCCACGGCCAGGGGCGCAGCGCGTAGTGCGCCACGTTGAACCAGAGCGTCGCGCCGAGCGCGTGGCGCTCGTTCTTCGAGGCGAGAATGCGTTGGGCGATGTAGCTGCCGCCTCCCGGCTCCGCTCCGGGATACCAAACCGACCACCACTGGACGGTGAGCGGAATGATCAGCACGGCGAGCGTGAGCTGCGTGTTGCCGAAGTCGGGGAGGAGCGCGAGCGTGGCCGGCGGCGTCTTACGCAGGAGCGCGTGCAGCCCGCCGACCGCCGGGTGGTCGAGCGCCACGTACGCTGCGATCGTCACGCCGACCATTGCCAGCGCGAACTGGACGAGATCGGTCGCCAGCACGCCCCACAAGCCGGTGAGCGCGGCAACGATGACGCATGCCGTGCCGGCGACGGCGACGGTTTCCAAACGCCCCCAGCCGAGCATGACATTGGCGATCTTGATCGCGGCCAGCGTGACCGTCGACATGATCGCGATGTTGAAGAAGAACCCCAAATACACCGCGCGAAAGCCGCGCACCATCGCGGCGGATCGCCCGGAGTAGCGCAACTCATAAAACTCGAGGTCCGTCAGGACACCGGAGCGCCGCCAGAGGCGCGCGTAGAAGAAGACGGTCGCCATGCCGGTGAGCAGGAAGGCCCACCAGACCCAGTTGTACGACACGCCGTGCGATCGCACGAAGTCGGTCACCAGGTTCGGCGTGTCGGTGCTGAAGGTCGTGGCGACCATCGAGGTGCCGACGAGCCACCAGGGCGCGGCGCGTCCCGACGTGAAAAACTCCGCGGTGCTCGACGCAGAGCGCTTGATGTAGAACGCGGCCGGGGCGTAGCAGGCGACGAGGCTCGCCACGACGACGAACCAGTCGAACCTGTCGAGGCGCATGCCGTGCGTTAGACCGGCGTGAGGTCGAGCGTGAGCACCTGGAGCGGCGCGAGCTCGAAGCGGTGCGTCGTGCCGGCGCGCAGCAGAATCGGCATGCGGCCGCGATCCTCGGCCCACGGACTGCGCGCCGAATACGATGCGGCAGCCGCGGCCGGAAGCTCGAACGTCCGCTCGAGGTCGATGTCGATCGGCTGCGGGCGGTCGCTGGGATTGCGGAGCGACAGCACGGCTTGCTCGGGCGACCAGGCGGCATGGCCGTATGGCTGGAGCTGGCGCGGATCGCCGCCCACCCAGTGCGTGTCGACGAGCGTGCCGGCGTTGCCGCGCGACCAGCGCGCCGCTTCGGCGAGGGTGTCCCAGTTGCGCGGCGTGAGGAGGCTCGGCGTGACGTACATCTCCTGGAGCTGCGTGCCCGTGCCGAAATAGGCGCGGATCTCGTCGCCGAAGTCGTCGTGCGGATCGGTGTTCAGCTTATTGGCGTGCACGGCGTAGATGAGACCGTGGAGCATCAGGCTGTTGAGCGGGAAGAGCGGTCCGCGGCTGACGATGCCGCGGAAGGTGTCGCCGTCGCGGTAGGTGATCCACTGCTGGCGATCGGAGCCGACCCCGGCGAACGAGTGGTCCTCGCCGCCGCGCCAGATCGAGTCGGCGTAGCGGAGCCAGAAGGGCGACGGGTAGGTGCCGGTCGTGAGGTTGACGTAGAGATCGGGCTCGGCGGCGCGCAGGTCGCCGATCAGGGCGATGGCGGCGTCGAAGTCGCTGTCGAACGCGCTGCCGGGAAAGGCGCTCGCCGCATTGCCGGTGCCGTCGATCTTGAATTGATTCACGCCGTATTGGTGAATCATCTTCAAACAAGTCTCACGAAATCGCGCGTAGTACTTGGGTCCGGAGAGCGCGAAGCCGCGGGCATTGGTCTCGAACCCTTGGGCGCGCCCGTTGGCCAACCGCTCCTCTTTCGGCTTGCCGTAGCCGCCCCAGGGCGAGAGCCACACGCCGGGCGCGGCACCGTACTTGGCCGCCTCGGCGCGAACGCGCGTGAAGCCGTCGGGAAAGCCGGAATGGAACGACCAGAGCGTCGCTGGGTCGTCCCACCCGTCGTCGAACAGGAACGAGCTCATGACGACGCCGCGCTGCTTCACCAGCTCGGTGCCGAACGCGTCGATCACGGCGAGCGCGCCGGGTTCACTATATTTGGAGAAATAGCCGAGGTCGTACCACGAGTTGTAATGCAAGAACGTGCGATACGGGTGCGCCCGTTCGCGCTCGACGTAGGCGAGAAAGTCGCGGCGTAGCTGACCGGCGCGGGCCAGCCCGACGACCGACGAGGCCGTGACCGGCGCGCCGGGCCGCAGCGGCAGCTCGCGGTCGAGCGCCGATAGGGCGTGAGCGGCGTCGACGCTGCTCGCCGCCAACGGATGCTCGAAGCCCATGTACCAGTTGCCGGCCACGATCGGACTGCCGCGCACGGTTCCCGACACGCGCGAATCCGGCACGGCCGCATCGATCATCACGATCCGTCGAACGGCGAGCGGCTGCCCCAGCGCTTCGAGCGTGACCTCCTGGCGCACGTAGCGCGACCCATCGCGCAACGACGCGCGCCACGTGGCGCGCACGCGTCCGTCGCGATCCTCGAGCGTGGCGACGAGCCCGCGGCCGCCGACCCGCTCGGCGGCGCGCGACGCGCCTGCCCGCCCCCCGAGCGACTCGGTCGTCGGACCGCGAACCAGGCGCATTGCCGCCGCATCGATGCGCGATCCGTCGGCCAGCAGGAGCGAGAAGCCCGACTCGGGAAGCGTGAGCGAGCTTCCGGACAATGCATCGACCGCGTTGACGCCGCGCAGCGCACCGTTGTCGGTTCGCCAGCTCGCTGACAGCGCGTCATTGTAGAGCGTGAGCTCGCCGCCCGACGAGCGAAAGCGAGCCGGCAGCTCGTCGAGCGGAGTCGCGCTGGTGGACGGTGCATGCCGGCAGGCGCCGGCGAACCCCATCGCCAAACCCGCCTGCACGGATTGTTCGACGAACGCTCGGCGCGAGATGCGGCGTGGTGGACGCATGATCGGACCAGTGTACGGCGACGACGGCGCTCGTGCCAGGGTGCTCCCTTGCCGCTCGAAGCTACTCGGCTCGGAGCGCCTCGACCGGATCGATGCGCAGGGCGCGGCGCGCTGGAAGGTAGGAGGCCAGCAGCGCAACCACCGCGACGAGCAGCACCACGCCGGCGAAGGTGATCGGGTCGGCGACGGTCACGCCGTACAGGAGGCCGGCGAGCGCTCGTGTCCCGCCGACTGCTCCCGCGGCACCGAGCAGCACGCCGGCCACTGTGCGCCGCGCGCCGTCGCCGAGCACGAGGCCCGCGATCGCCCGCGGTTCGGCGCCGAGTGCGACGCGAATGCCGAACTCGCGCGTCCGCTGCGTGACCGAGTACGCGATCACGCCGTACAGTCCGACCGCGGCAAGCACGAGCGCGATGATGGAGAATGCAGCAAGTAGGGCAAGGGCGAATCGTGTCGGGGCAAGTGCGTCGCGGAGATACTCATCTCCTACGGTCACGGTCTGCACGAATACCATCGGCGCGGCGTCGGTGATCGCGCGGCGAATTGCTGCGACGCCAGCCATGTTCGAACCCGTGATCCGTGCGACGAGCGGCACTTCGACCGGCACCGGCCATTGATAGATCGTCGGTTCGGCCGACGTGCCGGGAAGCCGCGCGTCATCGACGACGCCAACGACGACGGACGGCGTTTCGGGAGCGTCCACGCCCGGCGGACCTGGAGGGGCAAACCCCTTGCCCGCGCGGACGGGATGCACGCGCGCGCCGAGCACGCGTCCATCCGGCCAGAGTCGCCGCGCGAGCTCGCGATTGACGACGATCTCCGCCGGGTTCGTCGGTCCGGCAATGAAGCCGCCGCCGAGGGTAGAGTCGGGCAACCGTCCGGCGATGAGCGTCATGTGCGCCGTGCGGAAGTAGCTCGGTGTCATGAACACGGTGCCGTAACCCTGGACGGTCCGCGGCTGACCGCTGGCATCCGGATCGGCGGCGAGCGAACCGCCGAAGACGTGATACGCCTGGCCGGGCATGGTGCCGATCGCGGCGTCGGCCACACCCGGCGTAGCGCGAACCCGCTGGAGAATCGACCGCTCCAATGCGAACCGCGCTTCGAACGGCATGCCGCGAAAGCCGCGCGGCGGCATGAGCGCGTCGAAGGCGACGAGTCCGTGCGGCTCGAAGCCGAGCGGTGTGTGCGCCAGCGCGATGAACGAGCGTGCGAGCAACCCAGCGCCCACGAGCAACATGAGCGACAGCGCGATCTCGGCAACGACGAGACCCGAGCGGAGGCGGCGGGCGCGCGCGTCGGCAGAGCCGGCGCGCGTCTCGCTGCGCAGCACGTCGCCGACCGACCGAGCGCCGGCGAAGAGTGCGGGGGCCGATCCGAACAGGACGCCGGTGGCGATCGAGATCGCGATGCTCCATAGGAGGACCGGCGCCTCGAGCCGCACGCTGGCGAGATTGGCCAGCGCCGGCGGACGCAGTGCGATGATCGCCCGAAGGGTCTGCCACGCCACGCCGACGCCGAGCATGCCGCCGGCGATGGCGAGTCCGAGGCTTTCCGTGAGCACGAGCCGCGCGAGCCGCGCTCTGCCGGCGCCGAGCGCGACACGCACCGCGAACTCGCGCCGCCGCGTCCAAGCGCGCGACATGAGCAAATTGGCAACATTCGCGCACGCGATGAGCAGGAGCACGCCGACCGCCGCGAACAGCACTTCGACGGCGCGCGATTCGTTCGGGTCGACGAAATCCTGCGCGCGAAGCGCTCGGGCGCAGCACGATGCGGACCTCGCGAACGGCCCCGAGCGCGACTGCGCCGGCGGCGTGGACGCGAGAATCGACTGGAGCTCCGCCGATGCCTGCTTGGCCGAAATTCCGGGACGCAGTTTGGCGAACAGATCGCCGCCGACCGAGTCGAGGCTGGCGGGAAGCCAGATGCTGGGCGTGGCTTCGTGCAGCGACGCACCACGGATGTCGAGCGACATCGGGATGCCCATCTCGGGCGGTGTGACACCGACGATCATGAATGGTTTGCCGCCGATGTCGATCGCGGACCCGATGACGTTCTGGCGGCCGCCGTATCGCCGCTGCCAGAGGCCGTACGTGATCATCGCCACGGGCGAAGCGCCGGACAGTTCTTCGGCCGGCGCGAAGCCGCGGCCGAGGACCGGGTGAATGCCGAGCAGATCGAGGTAGTTCGATGTGATCGTCGCGGTGATCGTGTCCTGCTCCTCGGTACCCTGCACGAGGATCGCGTCGACGCGCACCGCCGCGAAGTCGGTGACCGAATGCGCGCGTGCGCGCCACGCGTCGACGAGGGCACCGTTCGGCGAGGACGGGCCGGCGTCACCGCTCTGCACGGCGAGGAGAACGATCCGGTTGCCGTTGGGGTAGGGAAGCGGGGCGAGAAGGAGTCGATGCACGACCGTGAAGATCGCCGTGTTGGCTCCGATCCCGAGGGCCAGGGTGAGAACGGCGAGCGCAGTGACGGTGCGACTGCGGGCGGCCTGGCGCGCGGCGAAGCGAAGGTCTTGCGACCAGCCCTCGAGCCATCGCGAAACCGTCTCCCACCGCGCGTGCCGCGACGCCCGCCGTACGGCGTAGCTGTGAAACTCGCCGGTGTCGCCGAACCGGCGCAGCGCCTCGGCTTCGGCCTCGAAGTCGTTCAACCCCTGCGCGCGCAGCTCGTCGATGCGCATCGCGAGGTGGAATCGCATCTCGTCGTCCATGTCGCGGACGAGGCGGGCGCTCGTCGGCGGCAAGCGAAGGAGCCGGCGCACGCCGCGCGGCAGCATCAATGAGAATATAGACATGAGAATCCTCAGACGGCTCAGGCGGTCTCGAGCACGCCGGTCACGGCGGCAACGTATCGGCGCCAGGTCGCCAGCTCGGCGCGCAACACCTGCCGGCCGCGCGCCGTGAGCGAGTAGTACTTGGCGCGCCGATTGTTGTCGGACACGCCCCACGCGGCGGCGATGGCGCCGGAGTCCTCGAGGCGGTGCAGCGCCTTGTAGAGCGCCGAATCGACGATGGCGAGCTCGTGGCCGGCCCGCTGCTCGATCCACTTGCTGATCGCGTAGCCGTGCATCGGCTCCCAAGACACGGCCTTGAGGACGAGCAGGTCGAGGGTGCCGTGCAGGAGGTCGTTGGTGTCGCGGGGCATCACTTCCTCCACTTGGTTAGGGGAGAAAGTGCGGCGCCCGCTGCCGGCCGTCAAGCGGGGATACTACGCTTGGTCGCCGAGCAGCAGGCGGCCAAGCGTTCGCGTCACGGCTTCTTGCGCCCAGTCGGCGGCTTGTTGCCCAGGCCGGGCGGTGTCGCCGGCTTGCCACCGTTCGCCGGCACATTCGCCGGAGGGCCGGCCGCCGAACCGCTCTGTCCCGCTCCAGCCGCGCTGCCCGGATGCTTCGTCTCGGCGAGGTCTCGCCCGACTTCTGCCGGCCGATTCCCATGCGCCATGGCTTGCGGCGGCAGATCGACCGGCAGCGACTCGAGCTCATGGTCGGAGGCGTGGTTGGCCAGTCGTTCCTCGACGCGCATCAGCGCGGAGTCGGACGGGAGTCCGCGATCGACCAATCCTCCAACCACGTAGAGCGCGACCGCGATCGACCGGTCGGGCGGCGCCATGCGAGCGAGCGCACTGACGCGCGCCCCATCGACGCCCTTGCGCATCGCCTCGGCACCAGCCTCGATCTCGTCGGCCGTTGGCGCGCGCGTCCGCCCACGCTGCAACGCGCCGCGGACGCTGTCCATCCGCGCCTCCTGCTCCGCAACGGAGCGAACGATCAACTGCGCGTCGACGCCTTTGGCGGCGAACTTCAGCGCTCGATTCTCCAGTGCGGCCGCCGGAAGGTCTCGTGCGCGCGCATCGGCGATCACGGAGAGCACGCGCGCGGCGGCACCGGCGGGCAGCACCTGCTTGAGTCGAGTCGTCGGATCCGTCGAAGCCTGCGCGCGCAGGCGCGCCGCGCCGGCGACTAATGCAACCGTCGCAGCGGCGCTCCGCGCTAGCGCTCTCATATAGTGACGCATTTGAATTTGCCTCCGTGCATCAGTCCTTCATCAATACAGACTGCCAGAAAACGTCGTAACGTCACTCGATCGTGAGAATCGCCACCACCCCGTCGAACTCGTCCCGGCTCGTCAACAGGCCTGGAGGCGCTCGCCACGGGCCGCCGTCGACCCGGACGTTTAGCTGATAGGTGCCCGGGGTGAGCGGACGGACGACGCTCCACCACCCGGCTTGGCCCCGCGACAGCGCGATTGGTTGCCAGTTCGTGAAGTCGCCGGTCAGTTCGACGCTTCCCGCCGATGGCGCCAAGATGCGGATCTGCCGCAGCGGATCGCCGATCCGCGGTGTGAGCACCTGGAATGCGCGTACACCCGCAGCGCGCGGGTCGCCGCGGCGCGTGTAGTCCATTGCATGGCCAGCGCTTCTCGAAGCGATCGGCCGACTGGCGACCCGTGCGTCCGCTGACGCGACGCGCAGCGCAAGACTCACGAACCGACCGCCGGGGTAGCCCTGGGTGAAATCGACCGGGTAGCTTCCCGCGGCCGCGACGACGGCGAGCCGCGAGGAGATCCACGCGAGCCCGCTGACGATTCCCCAGGCGCGCGATGATCCGCCCACGGCGGGTCCCGACGCACCGGCGCGCACGCCGGCCGTGACGCCGATTTCGTACGCGCCGAACGGAGCGCGCACGGCGGTCTGAAGATCCGTATAGTGAATCGTGTCGTCGACGACGACCGGCGTGACGGTGGCGAGCGCAGTGAACGCGTCACGTTCCGCCCACGCGCCAATCTCGCCCTGACGTACGCCGCGCCAGGTCACGCCGTCCCAGCTACGACCCGCGCCGCCGCCGATCCATGCGCCATGATCGACCGCCGCGAGATGCAGCCGGCCGAGCGCGAGGAGTCGTCCGGTTCGCGAACCATCTTCGTGCGTGCTGCCGCCGAGCGCGCCGGCAAATTCCAATGCGACCGGTCCGAGGCTTGGCGTGAAGACCGACGGCGCGAGATCGCCCTGCACGCTCGTGCCCCCGCCGAGTCGAGACAAGGTGGCGGTTGCGCCGAGGGTGGCGCGGCTCCAGTCGACGCGCACGGCCGGACTCACCGACGTGCCGGCGGAGCGAATCGTGTCGGCGTACGAGACGCCGGTGCCGGAGATGTCGACGCTCGACGTGACGCGCTGGGCGGATGCGATGGCTCCGCCGCACAGACTGGCCGTGGCGGCGAAGATGGATCGAAGCGTGCGTGGCCGCACTCAGGTGCCGACGGTGATGATCGAGCTCGGCGTGTCGAAGTCGTCGGAACTGCGCGGGGCGAGCGGATCGGGCGTCCACCGCTTGCCGTCGACGATGAATGCGTATTCGTGTCGACCGTTGCTGAGCGGCACGAGAGTCGACCAGGCGCCGCCGACCGTCTGATCGAGCGCCGTCGGCTCACCGCCCCACGCATTGAAATCTCCGACGAGCGCGACACTCGTCGCTTTGCCGACGAATACGAAGCGAACGAGCGTCACGGTATCGCGCGAAGCGGGGCGCATGGCGACGGGCGCGGAGCCGCGCACCTGTCCCACGATTGGAATCGCACCTGGAATCACGCCCGGAATCGCGCCAAGAACGGCGACGGCGGCGAGGCCGGCGGCGGCGGCGAGTGACGCGAGCGCGGTGAGCGGCGAGATGCTTATCCTGCGACTGGACCACCAGCGGGACCAGCGTCGGCGCGGCGTGGGCACGCCGGACACCGGCCGATCGGCGCGGATCGCCTCGACCAGCACTTGTTCGAATCCGTCGTCGAACGACTCGACCTCGCGCAGCACTCGAGCCACTCGTTCGGCGAACCGGTCGTCGTTGTTTGGTCGTTCAAACATCGTACGCCTCCTCGAGCAATATCTTGAGGCGCGCACACGCGCGCTTCACCCGCATCTTGAGCGCCGAAATCCCGTCGCCCGTGATGTCGGCCATCTCCTCGTAGCTCAGTTGTTCGACGTGCTTCATCAGAAAAGCCTCGCGCTGATCCACGTCGAGCTGGGCGAGCGCGTACTGAATATCATCGAGCGCGTCGTTCGTCGAGTCAGCGGCCGGGGCCGGAGCCGCGGCAAGGCTCGGTTCGTCTCGGACGATGCGCCGCTCGCGCCGCGCCCGCCGCGTGGCAAAGGTCCTGCATTCGTTGGCAACGATCTGATAGAGCCACGCGCCGAACCGCGCCGGCTCGCAGCGATCGAGCGCACGGTACGCGCGCACGAACGCCGATTGGAGGACATCTTCGGCGTCGTCGCGGTCACCGACCATTCGGACGGCGAATCGGGTGTACATGTCGCGATACCTACGGCTCAACTCGGCGAACGACTGCACGTCGCCGCCAATCGCGGCATTCACGAGCTCAGCATCAGACCGATCGGCCACACTCACATGACTGCCCGATGCGGAGAAAGGGTCACAGTCCTGTCCGAGCGGTCGCTTGGTGCGCTGCGTCACAGGAGTGACGCGCCGCGGCGAGCGAGCAGTCAACCCACTACAGCCGTCGCGCGACACGCGCCGGAAACCGACTGAACAGTAACCCGCAGGAGACGCACGATGAAACAGTGGCGACTGATGGTTCTCGCGACGGCGGCGCTCGGTGCCGCGGCGCTGCCCATGGCCTGTTCGGACTCGGGCTCCACAGCCCCGGTCGATGCACGCAACGCCGGCACGGTGGTCGTACGCCTGACCGACGCGCCCTTCCTATCCGACTCGGTGAGCCGGGTCGACATGTACGTGGTGCGCGTCGATGCGCGCGTCGCCGATGTCGACACTGCATCCGCCGACGCCAATCTCGATGACAACTCGTCGGCAGCGAATGGATGGCGGGCGATCGCGACGCCAAATGCGTCGTTCAATCTGTTGTCGCTCCAGGACGGCGTTGCGACGACGATCGGGCAGGACGTGCTCGCTGCCGGTACCTACAGCGGCTTCCGACTGATCATCGACCCGACGCGGTCGAGCGTCACGTTGAAAAACGGACAGGTGTTGTCGGGCTCGACGACGCCCGGGATCACTTTCCCCAGCGCCAGCCGGTCGGGCATCAAGATCGTGCTGTCGCAGCCACTGGTCGTGGTGCCAGGCACGACGACCAGCCTGCTCGTCGACTTCGACGTCAACAGCAGCTTCGTGATGCGGGGCAATTCGATCGCGAAGAACGGCCTCCTGTTCAAGCCGGTGATTCGCGCGACGATCACGAATCTCGCATTGACCAACGCCACGGTTCGGCTGGTCAACGCGACGAGCGGGTCGCTCACGCTCCTCGAGAACGGGAATGCGCTGACCGGCGGGAGCGATCTCGCGTTCGGCACGAGCTCGGCGTGCAGCAGCGTGAGCGCGGCCACGCCCGGGCTGACCGTGCTGCAGGCGGGATCGTCGACGCCGCTGGCTGGCTTCGCGCCGACGCTGACGGCGGGCAATAGCTTCAGTATCATCGCTTACCCGACGTCGACAGGGAGCGTCCAGTTCACGACGCTGCCGAACGCGTTCGCACCCACGACGGGCGACGCCGGGCTCCGCGTATTCAATGCAACGACGAGTACGACCGGGTTCGACGTGTTCGTGACGGCGGTTGGCGCAGTGCTCGGCACGCCAACGCTGTCCAACGTGCTGTCGGGTACGTCATCGGCATTCGTCAGCGTGCCGGCGGGTGCGTCGCAGATCCGCCTGGCGACCGCGGGCGGGACGACGGTGCTGCTCGACCTCGGTTCGCAGACGCTCACGGCGGGCCAGAACCTGACGCTCGTGATCGCGCCTCCGGCCGCTGGATCCACTACACCGCGCGCGTTCCTCGTCGCCGGCTGCTGATCGGGAGTGTCGAAGGCCTCGCGCGTCGCCTCGACGGGACGCGCGAGGCCTTTGCCGTTATGCGAGGAGCGGCCTACGACACCAGGCTCCGCGCCACGAACCAAAGATTCGCCGGCCGCTCGGCAAGGCGCCGGACGTACCAGGGAAACCAGTGCGTCCCGTAGCTGATCAGCACGCGGACGCTGGCGCCCTTGGCGCGGAGTGCGCGCTGTTCGCCCGACTTGATGCCGTAGAGCATGTGGAACTCGTGCGCGTCCGGGCCGACGCCCAGCGCGCTCGCCCGCGCGCGGATGCGGCCGATCAGATCGACATCGTGCGTGCCGAACACCGGGAACGCGCCGCCCGAGGCAGCGGCGGTGAGCAGACGATCGCTGAGCGCGTAATACGCGTCGTCGGTGTCCTGCTTCTTTGGGTACGCGACGTCGGGCGGTTCGCGGTAGGCGCCCTTCACCAGGCGGATGGCCGGCGCGAGTGGCATGAGCGACTCGAGGTCGGTCGGCGTCCGTCTCAGGTACGCCTGCAGACAGAGGCCGACGCGCTCGTGGCGCGCGCGCGCGTTGCGAAACAGCTCGAGCGTTGGATCGACGTACCAGGACTCTTCAATGTCGATCCAGAGGAAAGAGCCGGTCGCTTCGGCTTTGGTCGCCAGACGATGCAATCGTTCGGCGCACGCATCGCGATCGATGTCGAGGCCAAGGTGCGTGGCCTTGACGGAGATGTGCGTCGGGAGCTTGCGGGCGCGGATCTCGTCGAGAAGCTCGACATAGTGTCGCTCGACGTTGTCCGCTTCCGCGGCGTTCGTCACACGCTCGCCGAGTGCGGTGATGACCGTGCCGAGCGAGGCGCCGGCGAGGGTCGCGGCGGCGTCGAGCGCTGACCCGGGATCTTCGCCGGGCATGAACCGGCGCACCGCCCGCTTGGCGAAGGAGCGGCGGCGGAATTGATCGGCGAGCCACGGACTGCGCGACGCGCGCAACAACATCGTTCGGACGATCGGCATGGAGCGGGGAATCCCGAGAGGTGATGCATAATTCTATCGTCCGCCGCCGCGACGGCCAGCCGTAACGCTCAGCCTTCGTCGCGCCCATAGAGGTGGCGCAGCTCGTCCTTGGCACGCTCGAGGACGCGCCGCTGGTCGCGGCCGAGCCCTTTGCCGGCGCGATTGATGTAAAAGGTGAGCATCGACATCGCCGAGCGGTACGGTGCGGCTTTTCGCCGATGGCTGTGCTCCGCCGAGTGCTTCAGGGATCGGGCGATGCGGCGAGGATCCTTCCAGGTGAACACGCTTCCGTCGAGATCGAGCGCGTTGCTCCCCTTCGTAACTCGCGCCGACCAGCGGTGCTTCGAGGACTTCTTGGACGCAGTCTTGTGAGCCGGCAACGTGATTGTCCCTCGACCGATGACATTCAACTGGCTCGCAGGTCCCATTCCACTTTCCACGGTTGCGCCGCGGCGCGGGCAACTTGTCGCGCGCCTTGGCGGCGACCAGTTTGATGGTGATCGATGCATGCATGACCCCGCCGGTCCCCCCCTCTGGAATTCCTCGATGATTCGATCTGGGTTCGTCGCTCGACCGCTTTCCGTCATTTCGCTGGCCGCGCTGGCGGCAACCCTCGCCGCAGGGCTCGGTGCGCAATCGCCGCGAGGCGCGCTGTCGTTCGGTCAAGTCGCGCTGTCGCCGGACGGTCAGCACCTCGCGTGGATCGGCCCGGTCTCGAGAGCGGCGGTGGCAGGTGAGAGCGGTGTGGTGATCGCCGATGCCGCGCATCACTGGGCGCCCGGCTCCGTCGCGATCGCCGGCGCGGATGCGCAGAGCGCCGTCGAGATCGCCTGGTCGCACGACGGAAGCAGTCTCGCGGTGCTGGCGACGAGCAATCACGGAGCACCGTCGATCTTCACCGTGCATACCGATGGAACCGGCGCTCGTCGGGTGCTGGCGACGACCGGCTCCGTACACGACGTCCGTTGGTCACCCGACGGCAGGCATCTCGCCATGCTCTATTCGACGGCGTCGGAGGAAGCAAACAGTCCGGTCGCCGCCACACCGCGCGACACGGGCGTGATGGACACGCACATCGACCGGCAGCACCTCGCCGTCGTCGATGCGGCGACCGGCGCGATCAAGCCGGTGTCCGCGGCGGACCTCTACATTTACGAATACGACTGGTCGCCAAACGGCCGGCAGCTCGTCGTCAGCCAGGCGCGCGGCTCGGGCAACAACAACTGGTGGGTGGCGCGGCTGTCGGTGATCGACGCCGCCACCGGAGCCATTCACGAGATCGCGGCGCCGAAGACGCAGATCGCCGACCCGCGCTGGTCGCCCGATGGTTCAGAGATCGCATATATCGGCGGTCTGATGAGCGACCAGGGCGTCACGGGCGGCGATCTTTATCTGGTGCCCGCGGCCGGCGGCCCGCCGCGCGACCTCACGCCGGCGATCACGAGCTCGATCGCCTCGTACAGCTGGACGGGCCCGTCGGCGATCCTCGCCACGGCCTACGCCCAAGGCCAGTCACAGTTCGCGACCGTCGACGCAAAGACCGGCGCCTACGCGCCGATCTGGGCAGGCGACGAGAACACGTCGCGCGGCGCGAACACAGGCGTGACCGGCGGCTCGGCGGCGGCCAATGGCGCGACGGTCGCCGTCGTGCGCGAGTCGTTCGCGATGCCGCCCGAGATCTGGGTCGGCGCGCCGGGCAAGTGGACGCAGGTGACCCACGTCAATGACGGCGTCGCGCCGATCTCGGGAAAGGGCGTGAGCGTCCGCTGGAAGAGCGAAGCATTCAACGTTCAGGGATTTCTCATCTACCCGAAGAACTTCGATGCGTCGAAGAAGTATCCGATGATCGTGCAGGTCCACGGCGGTCCATCGTCGGCGGTTCGTCCGAGCTTCTTCGGGCCGGATTCCTACGAGGCGGCGGAATCGGAGCATGGCTACTTCGTGTTCCTGCCGAACCCGCGCGGCAGCTACGGACAAGGTGAGGCCTTCACGCGGGCGAACGTCCAAGACTTCGGGCACGGCGACCTCAAGGACATCATGGCCGGCGTGGACGAAGTGCTGCGGCGCTATCCGGTCGACGGCAATCGCCTCGGCATTCGCGGTTGGAGCTACGGCGGC
>DATNAT010000023.1:0-10708 GCA_035572355.1 Gemmatimonadaceae bacterium | reverse complement strand
GCAACCTGGTCGGCGCAACGTGGATCGCGCGGAGCGAAGGCGCGGCAGAGTCCAGGCTCGACGTGATCGAAGTAACCCAGGTGATGGAAGTACCGGCGACGCTGCCGCTGGATTCGTGACGCGCGCCAGGACGATCAGCGAAAAGATCCTGTCGGCCAAGTCGGGCATCGACGCAGCCGCAGGGGACGTCGTCGACTGCGCCGTCGATCTGGTGCTCGGCACCGACGCGTCGGCGCCAATGGCGATCGATTACTTCCGCCGCATGGAGGGCGACCGGCTGTTCGATCCGGCGCGCGTGCTCTTCTCGCTCGACCACTACTCGCCGCCGAACACGCCTGCGACGCGCGGCTTTCACGCCGAGGTACGAGACTTCGCTCACCGACATGGCGCGACCGTACTGGATGTGGGCGACGGCATCAGCCATCAGGTAGCGGCGGAGCGCGGGCTCGTGCAGCAAGGCGACCTCGTCGTCGGCGCCGACAGCCACACGGTGACCTGCGGTGCGCTCGGCGCGTTTGCGATCGGCGTTGGATCGTCCGAGCTCGCGGCGGCGATGATCACGGGCCGCGTCTGGCTTCGCGTGCCGGAGACGATCGCCGTCGTGTTGCGCGGATCGCTCGCGGCCGGCGTGGCGGCAAAGGATGCAGCACTCGCGCTCGTCGCCGAGCTCGGAGCGGAGGGCGCGAATTACAAGTCGATCGAGTTCTGCGGTCCAGCGGTCGGCGACTTCTCCGTCGAGGAGCGATTCGTATTCTCGAATCTGGCCGTCGAGGGCGGCGCCAAGACGGCGATCTGGCCGGTGGATGCCGCGACGCGCGAGTATCTGCGGACTCGCGCAGCGATGCGCGGCGACGCGGCAACGTCGGATGCCGGCGCGAGGGTCGTGCGCGAGATCGTGCTCGACCTCTCCGCGATCGCGCCTCGCGTCGCCGTGCCGCATTCGCCGAACAGTGTGGTCGACGTCGGCGCGATCGCTGGGACGCCGATTCAGATGGTGTTCATCGGCACGTGCACCGGCGGCCGTGTATCGGACTTTCACGAAGCGCTCGCTGTGCTCGAGCGCGCCGGCGGGCGCATCGCGGCGGGCGTCACGCTCGTGGCCACGCCCGCGTCGCGCGAGGTGCACGACCGGCTGGTCGCCGACGGCACGCTGGCGCGGCTCGAGGCGATCGGGGCGATCGTGACGACGGCCGGCTGCGGCGCGTGCTGCGGCACGAGCGGCGTGATTCCCGGCGACGGTATGAACGTTCTCTCCACGGCCAATCGGAATTTCAAGGCGCGCATGGGCAACGCAACGGCGTCGATTTACCTCGCGTCGCCGGCGGCGTGCGCGCTCGCCGCGGCGACCGGACGGATCACCGATCCGCGCGAGGTCGTCGGCTGATGCCGCCCCACATCGCGGGCCGTGCGCGCCTGCTCGGCGACGACGTCAACACCGACTACATCATCACGTCCAAACGGAAGCGCGACACGCTCGATGAACAGATACTCAAGCGATATCTGTTCGAGACGATCGATCCGGCGTTCGCGGCGTCCGTTCAGCCGGGGGACGTGCTCGTGGCGGGACGGAACTTCGGCTGTGGCTCGGCGATGGAGATCGCGGCGACCGTGATCCTTGCCGCCGGCGTGCGGGCCGTGCTCGCGAAGAGCTTCGCGCGATCATTTTACAGAAACGCGATCAACAACGGGCTGCTGCCGATCGAGTGCGACACGAACGGCGTCGCGGAAGGCGATCGGATCGTGGTGATGCTGGATCACGCGGTGCTGACGGCGGAGAACGAGACGCGAGGCGAGACGCTGGTGCGGGTCGAGGTGCCGGCGTTAGTGGACGAGATTCTGAGTGCAGGCGGATTGGTCGAGCATGTGAGGCGTCGGCGAGGCTGATCTCCGTCTACTCGATTCGAAGTCCGACCCCAACCGCCCAGAGCGCGAGCGCACCACCGGAGACCCGCGGCAGCAGATCGCCCCGCGCGAAGCCGACGAGCGCCAGGTGGCCCGCCGCGGGCGTGGCCAACTCGGCCCGACCCTGGGCGCCGATGTTGTGACCGTCGTGCGACCGGTAGTAGCCGAGCCCAGCGAGGAGTCGCGCCGTGCCGGCATGACGTCGCCCTTCCTCCCAGCCGGCGAGCGCGACGATCGATGTGAAACTCGGAAAGTCCGGGAGGCAGTCCGTCGAGGGGGGTACCACAGCGCACAGCAAGTCCGGGTTCCTCACGACCTGCGACTCGCGCGCGAGCCCGAACAGCGCGCCGTCTGTGTGCGTCGGGGCCAGTCGGAGCGCGATGACCAGATCGGTCACCACCGCGCCGCGCAGAGCGACCTGTCCGCCGCCCACGCCGTACCCGCCACCCACGCTCGCCTCGATCGACAACCCCGTCGTGTCTTGCGCTTCGATCGTTGCCGGGTGTGAAAGCGGTAGCGCGGCGAGGAACACGAATGCTCGCCACGCCCGCGTCCACTCCCTCGATTGCGACATCCTCAACTCAGTCGCCCGCCACCGGCACCGCGTGCTCCGCCGTCATCTGCTTCGGCGTCTTCCCGATCAGCCGCATGAACGCCTGCCGCCATTCATCCAAGATCTCGTAACCCGTCGGAATGACGAGCAGCGTCAGGAAGGTCGACGTCACCACGCCGCCGATCACCGCCACGCCGAGGGGAGCGCGGAACTGCGCGCCTTCGCCGCGGCCCAACGCCACCGGGATCATGCCGGCGATGAGCGCGAATGTCGTCATGAGGATTGGCCGAAGTCGGATCGCGCCGGCTTCCACCAACGCTTCGCGCAGCGGCAGCCCCTTCTCTTCCCGCGCCCACTTCGCGAAGTCGATGAGAAGAATGGCATTCTTCGCCACGATGCCCATGAGCAGGATCACGCCGATCAAGCTCATGATGTTGATCGTCATCCCCGTGATCGCCAGCGCGACCATCACGCCGATCAGCGACAGCGGCAGCGACATCAGGATCGCGATCGGATCGATGAACGAACCGAATTGCACGACGAGAATCAGATACATCAGCAGCACGGCCAGCCCGAGCGCGGAGAAAATCTGGCCGAACACCTCCGCCTGCGACTCGGCGTCGCCGCCGACCGTGTAACGCACACCGGCCGGCAGCCGCATCTTGGCGAGCCGCGCCTCGATGTCCGCCGTCACGTCGCCCGCCGCGCGGCCCGACGTGTTCAGCTCGACCGTCACCACCGGATCGCGATTCAGATGATCGATGATTGCCGGCCCGATGCCCTGACGAATCGTCGCCACCTGGCCGAGCGGCATCGTGGTCGGTGCGCCATTCGGTCCGACGACGACCATCGGCAGCTGCGCTAGATCGGCCGCGCGCTGCCGCGCTTCCGGAATGAGGCGCACCGTCACTTTGCGCGACTTGCCGCTCGGGTCGATCCAGTAGCCGGCGTCGAGCCCGGCGAACGCCGGACGCAGCGACTGCGCGACCTGCCCGACGGTGACGCCGAGCGAGCCGGCCACGCCGCGATCGAGATCGATCTCGAGCTCCGGTTCCTGTCCCTTGGTCGAGAGCCCGATGTCCACGGCGCCGGGCACCTTCTCGACTTCGGCCTTCACCATGTCCGCCGCCGTCGCCAGCGCGCCGACGTCTTGACCACGGAGCTGCAGCTGGATCGCCTTGAACCCGGCGTTGAAGTCGCTCGTGAACACCGAGATCGTCGCGCCAGACATCCGCGCCGTCTCGTGGCGTAGCTCCTCGGCGAGCTGCTCGACCGACAGCGCACGGTCTCCTTTTGCGACCGTGCGTACATAGATGTTGCCCTCGTCCACGCCGCCGGTCGCACTGTTGCCGAGCGTCGTGTAGGTGTATTTCACTTCTTTGTGCGAGCGGGCGATGTTCGCCGCCTCCTCCGCCTTGAGCCGCGTGTACTCGAGATTCGATCCGGGCGGCGTCTCGATCGCCATGATGAACTCGGCGCGGTCGTCTTCGGGGAAGAACGCAGTGCCGACGTTGCGGACGACCGGCACCTTCTGCGGCAGCATGACGAAGGCGACGAGTCCGACGAGCACGATCGCGACGCGAGCGGCGGTCGGCGTGCGCTTGGCCACGAGCCCGAACACGACGATTGCGATGCCGACGAACGCGGCGGCGAGACCGAGCAGACCATGGCCGGGCAGAAAGAACGACGCAAAGAAGGTGAGGACCGCCATCATCATCATCGCCGTGCGATGGTCGAGCGCCCAGGCGATCAGCTTCTTGTAGTTGCCGGCCTGCGTATTGAACCAGGCGTTGAACGCGTCGAGCCGGCGTGTCACCCACCCCCGCTCGTGCGGCGGCTTGTGCGGATCGGGCCAGTAGGCCGACAGCATCGGGTCGAGCGAGAACGACACGAACAATGACACCGCCACTGAGCAGGCGATGGTGAGCGCGAATGGCTTGAACCACTGGCCGCCGATGCCGGGCATGAAGCCGATCGGCACGAACACGGCGAGAATCGAGAAGGTCGTCGCCGCGACGGCGAGCCCGATCTCGTCGGTACCGTCGTGCGCCGCGGTGAAATGGTCTTTCCCCATCTCGACGTGGCGCACGATGTTCTCGCGCACCACAATGGCGTCGTCGATGAGAATGCCGATGGCGAGCGACAGGCCCAACAGCGACATGGTCTCGAGCTTGAACCCGAGCGCCCAGACGGCGATGAAGCTGGCGAGCACCGAGATCGGCAGCGCGACGCCGGTGATCACGGTCGATCGCCAGGAATTCAGGAACAGGAATACCACGAGCACGGTGAGCAGGGCGCCGAGGAGAAGCGCCTCTTCGACGTTGCTCACCGCGTGCTCGACGCGCACGCCCGAATCCTTCACGAGATCGATCGTCGTACCCTTGGGAAGCGTCGTCTCGAGCTGAGCAAGACGGTCGCGCACCTTCGCCGCGACCTCGGTCGTGCTGTACCCGTTTGCCTTCTTGACGTCGATGCCGATCGCTTCGGTGCTGTTGTAGAGTGCGAGCGTGCGCGGCTCCTCGGTGCCGTCCTTGATCGTCGCGACCTGACCGAGGCGGATGAGCTGACCGTCGCGGTCGGCGACGATCAGATTGTCGAACTCGGCCGGCGTCTGGAGACGGCCGCGCAGGCGAATCGCCCGCTCGTCGAGCGCGCCGTTCACGCGACCGACCGGCGCCGCGAGATTCTGCGCCTCGAGCGCCTGTACCACCTGCGCGACGCTCACGTTCGCCGCCTGCAGCTTGTGCGGGTCCACTTCGACCGTCAGCTCGCGGTCGACCTTGCCGAAGATCTGCACGTCGGCCACGCCGGGAATGGCGCGCAGCTCGCGCGTGATGCCCGGATCGGCGAGCCGCGTGAGCTCGGCGGGCGACAGCACCGTCGACGAGATCGCGATCGAGACGATCGGCCGGTCGGTGTTGTTGAACTTCTGTATGATCGGCTCCTTCATCTCCGTCGGGAGATCGGAGCGGATCGTCGAGATCGCGTCGCGCACTTCCTGCGACGCGACGTTCATGTCCTTGCCGAACAGAAACTCGATCATGATCATCGAGTAGCCGTCGTACGCCTTGCCCATGATGCGCTTGATGCCGGAGATCGAGCCGATCTGCTCCTCGATCGGCTTCAGCACCTCGCTCTCGACGACATCCGGCGACGCGCCGGGATAGACGATGCCGACCGTCAGAAACTGCGGCGTAACGTCGGGAAACTCGTCGGTCTTGAGCTTGAACAGCGCGAATGTCCCGAAGATCACCAGCGCCACCATCGCGACGACGGTGATCAGCGGCCGCTTGATCGCGAAATCGGAGATGATCATGGCTTGGCCACCGTGTCGGACGGCGCGCTCACCCGGATCGGCGTCTTCTCCGAGATGCCGCGCGCGGCGCCGAGCAGGATTGTATCGCCGGGCTGCACGCCGTTTCGAATTTCCACCGTCTCGTTCTCCGCGTCGCGAATGCCGAGCGTGACCTCGGTCTTCGTCACCACGCCGTTCTTGACGCGCATGACGAACGGGCGGAGGCCGCGTTCGTCGACCGCGGCGATCGGCACGACGGGCGCGTTCCGCACGTCGCTCGCCACGTGGCCGTCGGCGAACAATCCGCCGACCAGCACGCCGTTCTCGTTGGGCAGCGACACGATGATCCGCACCTGCCGCGTGGAGGGATCGGCCACGGGATTGATCCGCGTGATGTGGCCGGTGAAATCGCGATTGGGATAGCCGTTGACGGTGAAGTCCACCGGAATGCCGATGCGGACCGCCGACAGCTGATCGGCGGGAACCGAGGCCTCGAGCCGCATCGTCGTCGGGCTGACGACGGTGAACAGCGCGCCGCCCGGCTGCACGACGTCGCCGGCGCTCACCTGGCGTGCGCTCACGATCCCCGAGATCGGCGACACGATCGTCGCCTTGCTCAACTGCTTCTCGGCGTTCGCGAGCAGCGCCTTGGCGTTGGCCAGCTGCGCTTCGGCGCCTGAGTAGGTGTTGCGCGTGAGCTCGAGATCGCGCTCGGCGATCGCGCCCGCCTTGAGGAGCGTCTCGTCGCGATCGACCTGCCGCTTGTCGACGTCGACCGTATTCTGTGCCGTGGTGACCGCGGCGCGCGCTGACAGCTCAGTCTCCCGCAGCGCTGCGTCGTCGATGCGAGCGAGCACCGCGCCCTTGGCGACGCGCTGCCCTTGCTCGGCCGACGTCGACAGCACGGTGCCGCCGACTTCGGCGCGCACGTTTGCCTGGTCTTCAGGTTGCAGCGTTCCCGAAATTGCCGGGCCCGATCGAATTTGCTGTGCCGACACGACGGCGATGTTCTCCGGCCCGACGACCATCGTCGCCGGAGTAGTGGCGGCCTTGCCCGTGTCGGCGCCCTTGCAGCCGGCGAGCGCGGCCAACGCGAGTGCAGCGATGGTGATCGAACTAGTGCCGCGCCGGCGAAGGGTGATTCGTCCGCGATTCATGGCTGAGAGCTCCCTGGAGGTCCACCCGCGCCGGCTCCCGACGCGGATTGAGTCGTTGTTCCCGGTCGTTGCTGCGTCTGTTGCGTTTGCTGCTGTTGTTGCTGTTGCTGCTGCTGCGACTGTACGGCCCCGGCGGCCCCGGCGGCCGAACCCGCGATGCTGGTGCCCGACTGCAGCGGCAGATCTTTGAGCAGTGACAGGTGCACGCGCGCCACGGCCAGATTGCGCGCCGCCTGCGCGCGGTTGGCGAGCGCCTGCTCGAGCAACAGCCGCGACTGCGCGAGATCGGTCTGCGTCGAGATCCCTTCGCGGAAGCGGACCTGGTCGATTCCGTAGGCGCGCTGCGCCTGCTCGGCGGTGCCGCGGCTCGCATCCCACGTCGCCTGCGCTTCGTCGAGCGCGTCGAGCGCCACGTGGGTGTCGAGCGAAGCCAGCTGGCGGGTCTGCTCGCGCTGCGCGCGCGCCTGCTGCAACCCCGCCTGCGCGATCAGCTCGTCGCCCTTGATCCGGCCGCCGTCGAACAGCGGAAAGTTCGTCGATACTCCAACCGTCCAGTTGTTGACGCCGTTGGAGAGCGACGGAAAAACGTTGCTCGGGAAATACAACCGCTGGTAGTTCGAAACGATCGAGAACGACGGAATTCGCTCGGCGTGCGCGATCTTGACCTGTGCCTCCTGCGCGCGAACGGTTTCGTCGAGCTCGCGCACCGGCGCGCGATGAGAGACCTCCGTGTCGGTGGGAGCACTCGCGATCGCCGGCAGCGCCGGCCCCGTCGGATCCTCGATGCGCGTCGTGAGATCGACCGACGCGTCGAGCGGCATGTTGAGCAGCTGCTTGAGTCGCAGATACGCCACCTGCCGGTTCGAGCGCGCCTGAATGGCGACGGGCAGCTCGTTGTCGTGCGTGACCTGCGCGCGCAGCAGCTCATATTCCGACGCATTGCCGACCTGTTTCGCGACCTTCGTCTGATCGAGCAGCGCCTGCGTTTCCGAGACCGATGAATCGGCGATCGTAACGAGCTGGTCGGCGAGCACGGCGTCGAAGTAAGCGGACGTGACGTCCAGCGAGACCTGTGCGCGCTGCGCCGACACTTCGATCTCGGCCGAGCGAACCTGCGCATCGGCGGCGCGGTTCTGCGCGGCGATGCGTCCGCCGGCGTACACCGCCTGCGAGAAATTCAAGCCGAGCGCCCACTGGTTGGTGGCGCCGAAGCTCGTCTTGCTCAAATCGAAGCCGCTGCCGCTGGAGCCGGTCGAGCCGGTCGAGCCGGTGGTGTCGGGCTTCTGGGGCGACGCCGCGAAGCTGGAAAACTGCGACTTGAGCGTTTTGGTATAACCGGCCGTGCCGTTGAGCTGCGGCAGGTACTGGCTACGCGCTTGGTACTTCTGACCCGTGGCACGCACGCTGCCGGCGCGCGCGAGCTCGATCGTCTGACTCTGCGCCTGCGCAATGCGGAGGGCGTCGTCGAGCGAGAGCTTGACGCTCGCGCCGACCGTCTGCTGCGCCGACGCGCCGCTCGCCGCGATCGCGAGGAGCAGACAGACCCCGAGGGCGAGGAGTCGTGGATTTGCTGTCATGAAAAGGCCTGGGTGGAGGTCAACGTTTCGTCGCACGCCGGTGGCGGCCGTGGCCGCCGGACGCGGTCTCTGCCGGCTGCGCCCCGCCGGACCGACCGCGCACTGGCACAACGCCGAGCGCGCGAAGAAAGACACATACGTACTTGCGCGGTGCGTCGGATTCAGGCTGCGGAAACGCGTTCGGCATCACGTCGCGCGAGATCGCGTCTCCGATCATCGAGCTCATGAGCATCGCGACCGCGGTCGGAATGTCGCCATCGGCAGATGCGATGCCGAGCGATTGCAGGCGGAGCACGTAGTCGGTGAGAATCATTCCGGCGCAGTTCGGTCCCTCGCACATCGACACCGCGGCTTCGGGGCGCTCCTCGATCTCGCCGAACGAGGTGCGGATGAGCGCGCGGTTCTCGCGGAGGTGGCCGATGACGGTGGCGACCCAGGCGGTCATCTCGCGCTCGGGGTCGGCCGGCGGGTCGGGCAGATGCGGGATCGGCGAATGCGAGACGTGCGCCTGCATGAAGGCCTCGAACAGCGCGGCCTTCGAGCCGAAGGTGCGAAAGAGCGTGACTTCGTTGACGCCGGCCTCGATCGCGATGAGGCGTGTCGTCGCGCCGCGGAAGCCGTGCTGGGCGTAGACGCGTTTGGCGGCGTCGAGGATGCGGTCGCGGATATCCATAGGAGCGCGAAGGCTACATGGGTCCGGCGGCCGATGCAAGTACCTACTTACTTGCGACGGATGTTTCCGCCGCTGGACCCGCGCGCTAGCGCCGCTTCGTCCGCCGCTCCAGCACCACCTCGTCCTGCACGATCATGAACCGGATCACCCGGTCCCGCGCCTCCGGAAACTGCTTCATTCGATCGCGAAACCGGTCGTTCGACACGATGCTCGCATCCAGCTCACGGGCGAACGAGAGAATGAAATAGTCGGCGTCGGTGCCCGCCGGCGCCTGATGCACCTCGCCCGCCTCCACCAGCCGCTCGTACGCCGCGGGATCGTCGATCCGGTGGCGTAACGCGGCGTCGGCGACGATGATCGGCTTCAATCCCTCCTCGAGCAGCTTGTCGCGCACGGCGATGATGTGCGACACCCGCGGCGGCTCGCCTTCCGCCGAATGCGCCACGTTCGCGCCGTCGACGAGGACGATACCGCTCGCCGGTTCGCGGCCACGCCCGTCGCCGCCCTCCGCGTCGCGGTCCTTATCGCCCCTGTCGCGCCGCGGCTCGGAGTGTGATTGAACGCTCATGAGTCCATCAAGTGGTCAGCCACCGCGCTTGCGCCGTGCGGCCCGCGCCGCGGCGCGCGACGCGCTGTCCGCCGCCGCGGCCGAGTCGGCCGTCGTCAACATCGCGTCGACGAGCTTCGCTCTCGCCAGTGCCGAATCCACCCGCGCCGCCACCCCCGCCAACAGGCCCCCCACCTCGGGGCGCTCGACGACGCCGGCGAGCTCGCGCACGTTCTCCGACATCAATGCATGGCTCGCCACCTGTTCGCGCACGTACGCCCGATCGAGTCCCATGCCGAGCCCGCGCAGCGAATCGACCTGCGCCTGCATCTCTGCGCCAAGCGGCTCGGCCAGCGCAGGCGCGACTGGCGCCACGTGAATCTGGTCGACCAACGAATCGATCGAGTGCTGGAGGCCGGCGTGCAGGCGCGCCATCGACACCGCGAACGCTCGCACCGTGTCCGAATGCCACGAGCCCAGCTCCAGATCGGCCGCGCTCAGCTGGCGCGCATTCATCAGGCCGAGCAGCGCCAGCGCGTTGGCGTCGCTGATCCATCGCACGGTGGGCCGCGCCGATGCCGAATCGGCGACCACCTCGCCGCCCGACTGCATCGTATCCCGCACCTGGGTCGCGGCCGCCGGGCGGGCGGCGGGCGCTGCCGGCGCTCGCCGTTCGGGCTTGGGGCCGCTGCACGCGACCCCGCTCGCGGCGAGAATTCCGACGGCGGCAGCGAATACTCGAATCATCGAATCATCGACCGAACGATGTAGCGCAACGAAGAATGCCCGGGTGACAGTCACCCGGGCATTCTTTCAAGGAGCGCGCCCAACCGCTTGGGACGCCGGAGCCGAGCTAGTCCTTCTTGCCCTTCGGAGCGGTCGCGGCCGCTGCGGGGGCGTTGAGCTTGCTCTGAATGTCCTGCGCCTTGGCGAGGTGCGCTTGGATCAATGGTTGGGCTTTGGTGATCAACGCCTTGAGCGACGTGTCCTGCGCCGCGCCAAGC
>DATNAT010000022.1:0-5220 GCA_035572355.1 Gemmatimonadaceae bacterium | reverse complement strand
TCGGTGTACTTGGCTCGATCTTGGTCGGTGAAATCGCGTCCGCGCAGAATCGGGATGCCGAGCGTTCTGAAATAGTCGGGCGACGCGATCTTCGCCTCGACGATGTTGGGGTGGTCGAGCGGCGGCCGCGGCTCGCCGACGACGGTGATCGTTCCCTGATTCAGCGCCCAGTCGCTGAACGGCGCGCCCATGGAAATCGCCGCGCTCTGCGTCCCCGGCATCGCGCGCAATCGGTCGAGCAGCTGGCGTCCGAACCCGGCGACCGACGCCTCCGTCATGTAGGTCGTGCCCTGCACTCCGGCGCACGTCGTGTCGGGCGCCCAGCCGGTGCCACATCTCGGGAGCGTCACGTCGAACGTCGCTACCTGATCGGCGCGGAACCCAGGGTTGACGTCGACGAGCCGCGCGAAGCTGTGCGCGAGCAGCGATGCGCCGATGAGCAATGGCAGGACGAGCACGATCTCGAGCGCGACCAGCGCGTGCCGCAGACGCGAGGCGGCCCGACGCATGCTCGACGCGCGCCCGCCGGCTTTGAGCGCGTCGACGACATCCGTGCGAGCGGCTTGAAGTGCCGGCGCCAAGCCGAAACCCAATCCGGCGAGAACCGTCACCGCGGTCGCGAAGACGAGCACGGTCCAGTCGATCGACAGCCCGCTCGCCAGCGCGACCGCTGACGCGGCGTGCGACGCAATGACACGCACCCCGGCTTCGGCGAGCAGAAAACCGAGCATTGCGCCGACGGCGGCGAGGATCAGACTCTCGACGATCAGCTGCCGCGCGACGCGCCCGGCGCCGGCGCCGAGCGCGAGGCGGATCCCGATCTCGCTCCCGCGGCCGGTCGCGCGAACGAGGAGGAGCGTCGCCACGTTCGCGCAGGCGATGAGGAGCAGCATTCCCACCGCGCCGAAGAGGATCGTGATCAGCCGTCCAGTGCTGCCGACGAGGTGGTCGCGCAGCGGTTGGATGTCGAAGTCCAACCCTTGCTGGGCTTCCGGATACGCGGCGCGGAGCTGCGCGTTGACGAGCCGCGCCTTTCGCCGCGCTTCATCGAAGCTCACGCCGCGCTTGATCAGCGCCACCGGCCCGCGATAGAACCGGTTTCCGCGGAGACTCTCCAACTGCGGATTGGGAATGGTCGGGCGCCAGATGTCGGCGTCATTCGGAAACTGAAATGAGCGCGGCGCCACGCCGACGATCGTGTACTTCGTCCCGTCGAGCAGCATCGGCTTGCCGACGATCGACCGGTCGCCGCCGAACTGTCTTCGCCAAAGACCATAGCTCACGACGGCGACCTTTGGCTTCCCCAAGCCCTCATCGCCGGCGACGAGGCCGCGGCCGAGCGCCATGCGCACGCCAAACATCGTGAACCAGTTGCCAATCACGTCCACCGCCGTGAGGTGAACCGGTGCGGCACCACCGACCACGTCGACCTGTGACACCGTCCACCCGCTGACGGCCTCGAACGCATCGTTGAGCGCGCCCCAATCGTGCACGTCGGGCGGCGACATCGCGTCGTACGGGCGCGTGCCGCGATTGACCGTCCAGACGAGTCGATTCCCGTTCGCGAACGGCAGCGGGTCGAGGAGCACGCCGTTCACCACGGTGAACATCGCCGTCGTCGCGCCGATGCTGAGGGCGAGGGTGAGGACGATGGTCGCCGCGAACCCAGGATTCTTGCGCAGCGAGCGGAGAGCGAAGCGTGCGTCGCGCACGATCGACTCGACCGCGGGAAAGCCGCGCTGATCGCGGAAGGCCTCCTTCGCCTGTTCGACCCCTCCCGCGGCGAGAAGCGCGGCGCGGAGCGCGTCGTCGGGCGACTTGCCGCGCGCGAGGTTGGCGTCGGTCGCCATCGCGATGTGCGCATCGAGCTCTGCGGCGACGTCGCCATCGGAACGCGCGCCGCCCACCGTTCCACGCAGGCGCGCGATCAGCCGCCGCATCGAAGCGATCATGCGTCTCCCCGGCGCGGCGCGAGAAAGAATCCGATCACGGTGCTCGTTTCCTTCCAGGCGCGCGTCTCGCGAACGAGCTGCTTCCTTCCCGCTTTGGTAATCGCATAGAACCGCGCGCGCCGATTGTTCTCCGAGACGCCCCACTCACCCGAGATGAACCCCTCCTGCTCCAGCTTGAGGAGCGCCGGGTAGAGGGTGCCATAGTTGAGCGAGAGCTTGTTGCGGCTCGTCTCCTCGATGCGGCGGCCGATGCCGTAGCCGTGGGTGGCGCCGAGGAGGTCGAGCGTCTTGAGGATCATGAGGGCGAGGGTGCCCTGCTGGACGTCGAGCTTCGGCATGGATGGAGGGTAGGGCCTCTCTTATTGGAAAGCAATAGAAGTGCTGAGGCGTGGGTTGCCGACCACGCTGGGGTCGAGCGGTTTGGAGGGTTCGGCTGCCAAGGGAAATCGGACGTCGGATCACCGGACATCGGACGTCGGACCAGGCGTGACGGGGAACGGCGGCGCGGCCGAACGCGGGAGTCCGGAGAGGGCAGCAACGAATCGATGATGGAAGGTGCGGCGCCTCCGATGACTGTGGCGACAACCCGGGAGCACCAGCATGGGAGATTTCAAACGCCTTGTCGCATGGCAGCAGGCGCACGCCTTCGCGGCCGCGGTCGACGAGGCAGTTGCGGATCGAAAGGCGGACACCGCGACCGGATCGCGCGCGCAAATCCTATGCGCCGCGAGCTCAATTCCGGACGCCCTCGCCGAAGGCTGCGCCAAGAGATCGCGGCGGGAGCTTGCCCGCTACGCCGACATCGCGTACGGGTCAGCCAAAGAGGTCGAAGGTCAGCTCCTCAAGGCGCGCGACCTCAACCTCCTGACCGTGATGGAAGCCGACGATCTGCTGCGCCTCGGTGACCGGGTATCGAAGCTCTGCTTCGGCCTGTCCCGCTCGTCGAAGCCAAGCTGATCGCGCCGCCGTTCCCCGTCACGCCTGGTCCGACGTCCGATGTCCGGTGATCCGACGTCCGATTTCCCTTGGCAGCCGAACCCTCCAAACCGCTCGACCCCAGCGTGGTCGGCAACCCACGACTCCTTTCCTCATCCCGCCCCGCACGCGACCTTTCACCACCCTCACTGGACTTCCGCGTGCCGAAACTCCGCGCGTCTGCGCTCGCCCTCCTCGTCGCCGCCTCGCCACTCGCCGCCCAGAAGCCCGGCAGCGAGACCCCCGCCAAGTTCACGCCGGCGACGTCGACCTTCGACTACCAACGACGCGATGTCATGATTCCGATGCGCGACGGCGTCAAGCTTCACACCGTCATCCTCGTCCCGAAGGGCGCCCGCCGCGCGCCGATCCTCCTCACGCGTACCCCCTACAACGCCACGGCCACCACCTCCTACGCCCAGAGCGCGCATCTCGCCTCCGAGCTCAACGGCTACGACAACGCGCTCGATGTCATCATTCCCGGCGGCTACATCCGCGTCGTCCAGGACATCCGCGGCAAGTACGGCTCCGAGGGCGAGTACATCATGAACCGCCCGCTCGTCGGCCCCCTCAACTCGACGAAGACCGACGAATCCACCGACACCTACGACACCATCGATTGGCTGGTCAAGAACGTGCCGGAGACGAATGGCAACGTCGGTGAATTAGGGATCTCGTACGACGGGTTCGAGCCGCTGATGGGGCTCGTCAACCCGCACCCGGCGCTCAAGGTCTCCGTCCCGATGAACCCCATGGTCGACGGCTGGATGGGCGACGACTGGTTCCACAACGGCGCCTTCCGCGAGCAGAACATGCCCTACGTGCTCGAGCAGGAGGCGACGCGCGACAACTCGGCAAAATGGTGGACCGACCAGCACGACGACTACGATCTCTACATGCAATCCGTGTCCGCCGGCCCGCTCGGCCGCGCCCACGGTCTCGAGCAGGTCGGATTCTGGAACGAGATCCTCCAGCATCCGAGCTACGATGCGTGGTGGCAGGAGCAGGCGATGGACAAGATCCTCGCCAAGCAGCCGCTCAAGGTGCCGACGATGCTCGTGCACAGTCTCTGGGACCAGGAGGACATCTACGGCGCGACCGCGGTCTACAAAGCGATCGAGCCGAAGGACGTGAACAACGACATGGTCTACATCACCCTCGGTCCCTGGCACCACGGCCAGGAGATCGAGAACGGCAGCACACTCGGCGCGCTCGACTGGGACGCCAACACGTCGAAGCAGTTCCAGACGCAGATTCTCGCGCCCTTTCTCGCGCACTATCTCGAGGACGATCACCCGCCGATGAACGTGGCGCCGGTGAACGCGTTCGAAACCGGGACCAACCGCTGGGAACGGCTCAACGCTTGGCCGAGTGGGTGCATGACCGGTTGTACGATCACGCCGACGCCGCTCTACCTCGGCGCCAATTTCAGCGCGGGCTACGGCGTGCCGTCGGCAAGCGGGTCGGGGTTCGATTCATACATCTCGGATCCCGCCAAGCCGGTGCCGTTCCGCGCGCGGCCGATCAAGCCGACCGGCTACGACACCTGCCAGACCTGGCCCTGCTGGCTGGTCGACGACCAGCGCGAGGCGTCCGGTCGCACCGACGTGCTGTCGTACGAGACCGACGTGCTCACGGCGCCGGTCAAGATCAGCGGCCAGCCGGTGGCGAACATCGTCGCGTCGACCAGCGGCACCGATGCCGACTGGGTCGTCAAACTGATTGATGTTTACCCTGACGAAGTCGGCGGCGATCCCAAAATGGGCGGCTACCAACTGGCCGTGGCGATGGACATCTTCCGCGGCCGCTACCGCGAGGGATTCGCCACGCCGAAGCCGATCGCGGCCGGCGCGCCGCTCGCCTACAAGTTCAACCTGCCGAACGCCAATCACGTTTTTCTGCCGGGGCACCGGATCATGGTGCAGATCCAATCCAGCTGGTTTCCGCTTTACGATCGGAATCCGCAGACCTTCGTGCCGAACATCTTCTGGGCCAAGCCTGGCGACTACAAGAAGGCCGAGCAGCGGATCTACCACGAGCCGGGTCACGCGAGCTTCGTCGAGCTGCCGATCGTGTCGGGCAGCGGACGTTGACACAACGCGCATGAACTAGATTTCACGCCTGCTAACCGATTCGCGTTCATTCGTGTCATTCGTGTCATCCGCGTTCCAACAGCTCTGGGACATATTCGGCGCGTTGCTCGCGCTCGGGAGAGTTTGATGTCGAGTTCTCGCATACAGCTGCTCGCTGCATCCACCCTGCTTCTTGCCGCCACCCTCGGCTTCGTGAGCGC
>DATNAT010000021.1:0-5296 GCA_035572355.1 Gemmatimonadaceae bacterium | reverse complement strand
GTGCTCGTCAAGCTCGCCGTCGCCGTCATCCTGTTCGACGGCGCGCTCAATCTTCGGCTCGGCGATCTGCGCGGCGCGTTGCGCGACGTGCGCAACCTCGCCACCACCGGCGCGCTCGTCACCTGGATCGGCGCCGGACTCGCTGTCTGGCTCATCGCCGGGTTCAGCGGCCGGCTGTCGATCGTCTTCGGCGCTCTCGTCACCGTGACGGGACCCACGGTGGTGCAACCGCTCATGCGGCGCGTGCGTGTCTCGCGCCGGCTCAAGACCGTGCTCGAAGGCGAAGCGATCCTCATCGATCCGATTGGCGCCTTTCTCGCCATCACGGTCGTGAACGTCATTCTCGGTTTGGCCGGCGTACGTCCGATCGGATTGCTCGCCACGCTCTGGGGCTACGCCGGTCGAATCATCGTCGGTGGCGCGCTCGGCGTCGCGGGCGCGTTCGCGCTGTCCTGGCTGCTCAATCGCCGCGGATTGGTTTCGTCGGAGCTGGCGAACCTCGTCGCGCTCGTCGCCGTCTGGGGCGTGTTCGGCCTGTCCGAGGCGATCAAGACCGAATCCGGGATCATGTCCTCGGTCGCGATGGGCCTCACGATGCAGAGCGGCACGATTCCCGGCGAGCGCCTGCTGCGCCGATTCAAAGAGCAGCTCACCGTCCTCGGCATCAGCCTCATCTTCATTCTGCTGTCGGCGAACCTGCCGTTGAGTGTCGTGATGGCCGAAGGTATACGCGGCCTGCTCACCGTGCTCACGTTGATGTGGATCGTACGTCCGATCTCCGTCTGGGCCGCGTTGCGCAACAGCACGCTCACCGTTCGCGAGCGCATGTTCGTCGCCTGGATCTCGCCGCGCGGAATCGTCGCCGCCTCGGTCGCGTCGCTCTTCGCGCTCGAGCTCACCGAGGCGGGCATCGTCGAAGGTGAGCGCATGCTCGCGATCACCTTTCTCACGATCGCCGTCACCGTGACGGTGCAGGGTCTCACCGCTGGACCGGTTGCCCGGCTGCTCGGCCTCGAGAGTCTGCGCGGCCGGCGCGTGATCGTCGTCGGCGCGGGACCGCTCGCGCTGGCGCTCGCCTCGGTCATTCGGCGCTACGATCGCCCCGTGACCGTCGTCGACCGCAACGCCGAGCTGGTCGATCGTGCGCGCTCGCTCGACGTGGAAGCGGTGGCCGGCAACGCGCTCGACGAGCCGGTGCTCGAGGCGGCGGGCGCCGACGAAGCGGAGTCGGTCGTCGCGCTCACCAGCAACCCCGAAGTGAACGCGCTCGCCGCACACTTGGCGCACGACGCATTCGGCGTCGCCGCGGCGTACCCGTCGCTCGCCGACCCCACGCGCGGCGCGAGCTCGCAGCTTCTCGAGCGTGTCGGCGGTCGCCTCGCCTTTGGCCGCGCCGTCGACGTGCGGTCGTGGGACTACGCGCTCGAGCACGGCGGCGCGCGTGTATTCGTCTTCCGCGTACCGGAGGGCTCACCCGAACGGCAGCGCGTCAGCGAGCTCCCGTCCGATTTACTCGTGCTGGCGCGCGTGCGCGATCAGAGTCTCGAGATCGCGACGGCGCAGACCACCTGGCGCGGCGGCGATCACCTCGTCGCCGCGACGACGCTTGCCGAGGGCGAGGCGGTGGCCGTGTTGGACGAGGCGAGTCGATCCGCTGAAGCGAGCGTCGGCCCGAGTTGAGGCGATGGGGCTGGCCACACTGACGAAGGGGTATCCGGATGCAGCGGATCGAGCTGAAACAACGCGGATCGGTCGTACTGGAGGTCGAGCTGCATGCACCGGAGCCGGACTGTTTTTTTTGCTGCGGGGCCGGCCGGTGACGCGCGTGTCCGGTCTTTTCCCGGAGCATGCTGTTCTCGCCGCCCCGAGAGGCATCGTCGGGATCGTGACGTCATCCAGTCCCGCGCCAGAAAAAAAATTGGACCGGTGCGACAGCCTCGAGCGCCACGACGGGCAATCCGAATCATCCGCTGCATCCGCTGCATCCGGATAACCCTTCGTCGTTGGAGCCCGCCCGAGGCCGTTCCAATTCGTCCAAGAACCCGATCGCCGCTTAGCTTTTCCCCATGACCGTCGCTCCATCCGGATCTCGCGTACATGTAGTCGGCGGCGGCCTCGCTGGGAGCGAAGCGGCCTGGCAGCTCGCCGAGCGTGGGCACGACGTCGTGCTGCACGAGATGCGCGGCGTGCGCGGCACCCCGGCGCACAAGACCGATCGTCTCGCCGAGCTCGTCTGCTCCAACACCTTCAAGAGCACCGAGACGACCAACGCGCACGGATTGCTCAAAGCCGAGATGCGCCTGCTCGGCTCGATCGTGCTCGAGGCGGCGGATGCGGCGCGCGTGCCGGGCGGCAGCGCACTCACCGTCGACCGCGACGTCTTCTCGATCGGCGTGCACGATCGCGTCACGTCGCATCCGCGCGTCACCGTTGTCCGCGAAGAGGTGACCGCGTTGCCGAGCCCGGGGATCATCGCCACCGGGCCGCTGACGTCGGACGCGCTGGCGGCGGCGATTCGTGCTCGGCTCGGGCTGGAGTCGCTCGCCTTCTACGACGCGATCGCGCCGATTGTCTCACGTGAGTCGATCGATGACGCGGTGGTGTTTCGCGCTTCGCGCTACGGCAAGGAGACGATGGCCGAGGCGGGCGACGAGGGCGCGTATCTCAACTGCCCGTTCACTCGCGAGCAGTACGAGGCCTTCGTCGACGCGATCATTGCCGCCGATCAGCACCATGGCCACGAGTTCGACGAGGTGCCGTACTTCGAGGGCTGCATGCCGGTCGAGGAGATGGCGACGCGCGGGCGCGACACGCTGCGCTTCGGGCCGATGAAGCCGGTCGGGCTGCGCGATCCGCGCACGGGGCGCGACGCGCACGCGGTGCTTCAGCTGCGGATGGAGGATCGCGCCGGGCAGATGTGGAACCTCGTCGGGTTCCAGACCCGGCTCCGGATTCCCGAGCAGCAGCGGGTGTTTCGCGCCATCCCGGGTTTAGAGAACGCTGAATTCCTGCGCTACGGCTCGATCCACCGGAACTCGTACGTCAACTCGCCGGCGTCGCTGAGCGCCCACCTCTCGCTGCGCGACGACGCGACGGTGATGTTTGCCGGTCAGCTCACCGGCGTCGAGGGCTACACGGAAAGCACGGCGACGGGGCTGCTCGCCGGCGTCAACCTGTCGCGGCTCCTCCGCGGCGAGCCTGCCGTCGTCCCGCCGCCGACGACGATGCTCGGCGCGTTGTATCGGTATCTGCGCGAGGCCGACCCGAAGCACTTTCAGCCGATGAACGCCAACTTCGGTCTCGTCGACGAGCTGCCGGATCGCGTGCGCGACAAGCGCGTGAAGCGGGAGCGGATCGCCGAGCGAGCGCTCGCCGACATGGCGCGATGGCGCGACGACTACGTCGCCGCGCCGGCCGCCTCACGGCACGCTGGGTAGAATCGTCGTCGGCGTGCTCTGGTCGACGTAGATCAGAATGTCGTAGTCGATGGCGGCCGGACCGTTGACGTAGAAGGCGAGCGGGTTCGAGTCGAAGTACACCGCTGCGGGCGATCGCATCCGGTGAAAGGTGTGCAGATACTGGTATTCCGGCGTGCCGGCGATCCCCGTTCGAAGGTCGACGTAATAGTTCGGTACGCGCGCCCGGGTCAGCACCGATTCGATCGCGTTCGCCGGCAGCGGGTCGGCGGTGTGCGGCCGCAGAATGTTCGAGGTGTCGCGCGCGTTGAAGGTGCCGTGGCCGAAGTCGAGCCCCGTCGCCACGTACTTCGCTCCCAGTGCGTCGGTGAGGCGCATTCCCATCGCCGTGCCGAAGCGCCCGATGTGGAGGTTGTGCGCCCAGACCATGAGCTTCGTTCCGGCCGGCAGGTGCTGCGTGAGCCACACGACGTTCTCGGCCATGGCCGAGTCGCGGAACGTCGTGTTGAGCGTGCCGCTTCCGTAGTAGAGCTCCCACTGCTCGACGACCCGCGCCATGTGCAGCGCGCGCTGGTACTGGCTGTCCGGCAGCGTCGCCGTGATCCGCGCCGCCGCCGCGAAGAGCGAGTCGTAGGCCGCGGTCACGGCGGCGTGGACTTGAGCGTGGTTCGCGAAGCTCGCGTTGAGGTATGCTTGCGACTGTCCCGATGAATCGTTCCGATACGGTGCGACGATGGCGTACTGCTGGAGCAGGAAGAGCTGAAGGCTTGGCAATCCCGTGCGCGCCGCGAACGCGTTCACGGAATCGATCGCGATGGCGTTGGACTGCATGTCGAACCCGTAGAACCCGACCTGCTTATCCGGCGGCAGCGGGAGGTTGTAATTCCGGATCCATTGTACGAGGTCGATCATCTCCTGCGTGTTCCACGGCCACTCGTACAACCCTCGCAGCAGAGTGTTCGGATCGCCGCGCCGATGGCGGACGTAGTCGTCCAACGCCAGCGCTTCGGGCGCGTCGGCCTCGAGCGCGAATCCCGTGAACCCCTTCTGCGTCACGAGATACTGGAGAATCCGGTTCTTGAGCGTCTGAAACTCCGCCGTGCCGCTCGACGCTTCGCCGAACCCGGCGACCGTAGCGCCGCCGATCATCGTGCCGAGAGACACGAGATCGGCATCGGAGCCGCCAGGCGTCACGCTTGGCGCGAGGCTCGCCAGCGGCATTGCGTGCGCATTGACCCAGGCGAGTACCGCGGCCGCGGTGTCGACCGTCCCAGGCGGCGTGATAACCGGCGGACCGTTCGAGCCCGTGGTTCGATCCGCGCCACTGCCGCCGCACGCGACGGAAAGCGCCATCGCGGCGCCGAGTGCAACCGCGAGGGCGGCGGCACGCGCGATGTGGGTGTGGAGACGCAGCACCGGCCGGGAGCGAGTTGCCTGCGAGGCGTGGGTCACGTCCATCTCCGTCGGTTTCAGGTCGCTATCATTTCGAAAGTGCAAACTCACCCATCGGACGCACAGGTCACGGAATATCTAGCGCACCTCGCCAAGGAGCGCGACGTGTCGCCCAACACGGTGCGCGCCTACGAGCGCGACCTGGGCGAGTTCGTCGAGTTCCTCGGCCGCTACTACGGCGGCGCCGAGTGGACCTGGCAGGGCGTCGATCGTATCGCCATGCGCGGCTTCCTCGGGCACCTCTCCAAGCGCGGCCTCGGCAAACGGTCGATGGCGCGCGTGCTGTCGGCGGTGCGGAGCTTCTATCGATATCTCCATCGCAATGAGATCGTCGACACGAATCCGGCGCGGGCCGTCGGCGCTCCCAAGCTCGAGAAATATCTTCCCGGCTACCTCGACCGCGCCCAGATCGACCTCCTGTTCGAGAT
>DATNAT010000020.1:0-31876 GCA_035572355.1 Gemmatimonadaceae bacterium | reverse complement strand
GTCGCGGTGACGAGCGCGATCGACATCGTGTCGGCCGGGAACGCCGGCCAGGGCTGATCCTCCAACTTCGAGACGTGGCCGCCGAGGTCGGTGCGAATCTCTTTGTTCTGCTCCGCCGGAATGATGATGTTCGGCCCGTCGATCGTGCACGACACGCCGAGCCGCGAGAAACCCATGAGCGTCGAGCGGAGATGCTCGACGCCGGCGTCGACGATGCGAATCTCGGATCCGGTCACCGCGGCGAGCCCGATGAATGAACCGACCTCGATGTGATCGGGCCCGATTCGGTGCGTCGTGCCGCCGAGCGTGCGGCCACCGTTCACCGTGAGACGGTTGGTGCCGATGCCCTCGATCTCGGCCCCCATCGACACGAGGAAGTGACAGAGGTCCTGCACGTGCGGTTCGCTCGCCGCGTTGCGAAGGATGGTCGTGCCGCTCGCCGCGACGGCGGCCATCACCGCGTTCTCGGTGCCGGTGACGCTCGGCTCATCGAGGAAGACGTCGGCGCCGCGGAGGCCCGGTGTCGAGAGATGAAAGCTGTCGTCGAGATCGAACAGCACGCCGAGCCGTTCCAGCGCGAGGAAGTGCGTGTCGACCCGGCGGCGGCCGATCACGTCGCCGCCCGGCGGCGGCAGCTTGATGTGCCCGCACCGCGCGAGGAGCGGGCCGGCGAGCAGAATCGACGCGCGGATTTTTCGACAGAGCTGTGGATCGAGATCGGCCGAGCGGACGGTCTTCGCGTGGATGTAGAGCGTGTTGGGTCCGGTCCAGCGCAGCTCGGCACCGGTCGACTGCACGAGCTCGACCAGCGTCTCGACGTCGCGAATGCGCGGCACGTTCTCGAGCGTAACCGGATGCTCGGTGAGCAGCGCGCCGCAGATGATCGGCAGCGCCGCGTTCTTGTTTCCCGACGGACGGATGTCTCCCTTCAGCCGCTGTCCACCCTGGACGATGAACTGCAGTGCGCTCATGCGTGGCCTTGCTCTGAGTGATGTGCGTGGTGAGCGAAGAATGAATGGGCCAGCAAGTCGAAATCAATGCCAGCGCGACGGCATGCGGCCTTGCCGCCCTCGCCGGCGCGCCGTAGGATGCTTCGTGAACGAGGCGCACTCAGCTTGGCCTCGCCCTTGCACTCGTATCACGGCCGACGCGGGTGAGTCGGTTCGGCTGGAGCAGCCAACTCTCGCGCATCGAGGTGCACCTCTCAGATGATCAGCGTGCTCGCGCCCGTTGGAGCGCTGCTCGTACAAAGCGCCGGAGCGGCGCGCGACACGGTGTACGTCGCGGCCTCGAGCAGCGTCTTCGCCGACATCGCGGCGATCGCCCAAGTGATCCTCGCGCTTGCCACGCTCGGACTGGTCGCGATCGTCCTGCCGGCCGCCTGGAAGCTCCGCCACGTCGACCAGCGCGTGCACCGCTTGCTCGAGACGGTCCAGCACGAGATCGCGCCCGCGATGCGCCGCGCGGGGCAGATCGCCGACGACGTCCACGCAGTCACGCGCACGGTGCGCGGCAACATGGACCGCGTCGATCAGACGATCGCCGCGGCGAACGAGCGTGTCGAGAACGCCGTCCGCGTAGCCGAGGATCGGCTGAACGAGTTCAACGCGCTCCTCGCCGTCGTGCAAGAGGAGGCCGAAAGCTTGTTCCTATCGGCGGCGTCGACGGTGCACGCCGTGCGCGGTGGTGCGGCGGCATTCCGGGACGAGACAGATTTGGAGCAGCCACGGCGATCGCGCCCCGCTCGGCCGCGGAGTGGGATGGACCTTGCGTCTGACGAGCTCGAGGCGGCCGCCGAGGCCGATGAACTCGAGACTGAGGAGGAAGCAGATGGCCACGACGGCAATCCCGAACCGGCCGCGGAGGCGCTCTCAGGAGCCCCGCGCATCCGGCCGCGCCCCCGCGATTCGCGGCGCGCGTGATCTGAACGGCTCGCACGATCACGAATACGACCTGCTCACTGCGGCCCTGATCGGTGCGACGATCGGCGCGGGGCTCACGTTCATGATGCGCCGCGGCCCATCTGGGCGGCGGCCCGTGTCGCCGGTCATGCGCGGACTCGGGCGCGGCGCGACGTGGGCCGGAAAGCATGCGGCACGCGCCGGCGCGGCGAGCGCCCGCTGGACGGCGCGCCGCGGACACGACGCCTGGGAGTCAATTCCGCGAGACGAGATTCGCGATCGCGTCGGCGACTACGTCGGCCGAGCTCGCGAGGCGATCGACGATGCCGTCGAAACGGAGATCAAGGATCTTCGGCGGGCCATCCGCCGCCAGCGGAAGCGTCTTGGCGTGTAGCGGCACCGCGGCGCGCCGCCATCGCGTCGCGGCGCGCCCACGGCTGGCGCGTGTCGCGCACATCGCGCTGCTCGGGGCGATCGTGCTCGTCGCTGCCCCGTCGGTTGCGCACGCCTGGACGCCGGGGACGCACGTCTTTCTCGGCCAGGCCGTGATGCAGTCGCTCGCGCTGCTGCCGGCCGCGGTCGCCGAGCTGCTGCGAGAGTTCCCGCACGACTTCCTCTACGGCTCGATCGCCGCCGACACGAGCATCGCCAAGAAGTACGCGCCAGTCGGCCGCCACTGTCACTCGTGGACCGTCGGCATGGAGATCTACGAGCGGGCCAAGGGCGATGCGCTGCGCGCGTTCGGACTCGGTTATCTCTCGCATCTCGCCGCGGACTCCGTCGCCCACAATTACTTCGTTCCAAAACAGCTTGCCGTCACGTCGAGCACGGCGGCGCTCGGTCACTCCTACTGGGAGAGCCGGTTCGAAACGCACCTCGGCACGGAGTGCGCTCGCCACGCGCGGGAGCTGATCCTGATCGACCACTCCCGCTCCGACGGACTGCTCGACCGCGTGCTCAGTCCGACGATCTTCAGCACGCCGACCAACCGGCGGATCTTCCGCGGCATGGTGATCGTCGCCGACAACGAGTCCTGGCAGCGCATCTTCCAGCTGATGATGGACAAGAGCCGATGGGACCTGGCTGACGACGACGTCGCCCGCTACATCGCCCGCTCGTATGATTTCATCATCGACCTGCTCAATCGGATGGATCGTGCCGACCCGTTCCACCTCGATCCGTCGGGCGACGAAGCGCTGCGCTTTGCCAAGCAGGTGCGCCGCCGCGTGCTGCGCGAAGCCGGCGAGCAGCGACTGCAGGAGGAAGCCGATCGCCACTTCGGCATGCCTGCCTCATCGCTGCGCTTCGCGGCCGAGCGCCCGGACCCGCTCTATCTGCCGATCCGCGCCGCGAGCAACTGATTCACCCGCTTGGGGTCGGCGCTGCCGTTCGAGCGCTTCATTACCTGACCGACGAGCACGCCCTGCAGCCGCTGCTCACCGCCGAGATATCGGGCCGCTTCCTCCGGAGAGGCGGCCAACACCTCATCGATCCATGCCGCGAGCCGATCGTCGTCGCTGACTTTGAGCAAGCCGTCGCGCTCGGCGACGCGGCGCGGCGGGTCGCCGGTCGCCACCATGGTCGCGAAAATCTGCTTCGCCGCGGTGTGGCTCACGACGCCGGAATTCACCAGCGTGATCAATTGAGCGAGATCGGCCGGACGCACCGCGAGCTGGTCGAGCGAGCTGCTTGACGCGTTCAGCGCCGCGGGCACTTCGGTCGTCAGCCAGTTCGCGGCTGCTTTCGGGTCCGCACTCTGCCGCGCTACCTGCTCGAAGTAGTCGCCGACGGCGCGCGACGCCACGAGCCGCTCGACGATCGACGCTCCGATCATCGCGTACTCGGTGCGGTATCGCTCGCGGCGCGCCTCGGGCAGCTCCGGCATCGCACGCTTGATCTCGTCGATCCACTCGAGGTGCAGAACGAGGGGCGGCAGGTCGGGGTCGGGAAAGTACCGGTAGTCGTGGCTGGCCTCTTTGCTGCGCGCCGGACTCACGCGACCGCTCGCCGAGTCCCAGATCATCGTCTGCTGCTCGACGCGCCCGCCCGCGTCGAGCACGGCGCATTGGCGGGCAAACTCGGCCTCGAGCGCGCGGACGACCCCGGAGAACGAATTCAGGTTCTTGATCTCCGTCTTCGTGCCGAGCGCCGATTCACCGCGGATCCGGGCGCTGACGTTGGCGTCGACGCGCAGGCTGCCGCGTTCCATGCTCACGTCGCTCACGGCGACGTATTCGAGAATGCGCTTGAGCACGGTCAAATACGCCTCGGCTTCCGCCGATCCGCGAATGTCCGGTTCGCTCACGATCTCGATCAGCGGTACGCCGGCCCGATTGAGATCGACCGCCGTTGCGCCCGGATACCGGTCGTGGATCGACTTGCCGGCGTCCTCCTCGAGGTGGACGCGCGTCAGGTTCACGACCACCGGCGAGCCATCGGGGCGAGTGCCGATCGTGACGCAGCCGCCGACGGCGAGCGGTTGGTCGAACTGCGAGATCTGATAACCCTTCGGCAGATCCGGGTAGAAGTAGTTCTTGCGGGCGAACGCCGACGACGGCCGGACGGTGCAATCGAGCGCCTGCGCCGCGCGCACTGCCAGCCCGACCGCGTGCTGATTGATCACGGGGAGCGCGCCGGGGAGGCCGAGACACACCGGGCAGGTGTTGGCGTTCGGCGCACCGCCGAACCGGGTCGAGCAGCGGCAGAAGATCTTCGTGGCCGTCGCGAGCTGAACGTGCACCTCGAGACCGACGACCATCTCGTACCGATCGCCCGGCGGACTGGATGCGGTCATCGGTGGGCCGCGGCGCCCAGCGCCCGCTCGAGCGCGAAGGCAGCGGCGAAGAGTTGCCGCTCGTCGAAATGTGGGGCGATGAGCTGGCCGCCGACGGGGAGTCCGTCCACGCGCCCGATCGGCAGCGACAACGCCGGCACGCCGGCGAGATTCGCGGTGCAGGTGAACACGTCGCTCAGGTACATGTCGTACGGCTCGGCGCAGGCGCCGAGCGCGAAGGCGGGGGTCGGCGTCGTCGGCGTGAACAGGAGATGGACGCCGTCGCCGAACGCGCGAGCGAAATCGCGCGCGATGAGCCCGCGCACCTGCTGCGCCTTGCGATAGTACGCGTCGTAGTAGCCCGCCGAGAGAACGTATGTCCCGAGGAGAATGCGGCGCGTGACTTCGCCGCCGAAGCCGCGCGAACGGGTCGCCTCGTACATGCCGCGCAGACCATCGCCCTCGAGGCGGAGACCGTAGCGGACGCCGTCGAAGCGCGCCAGGTTCGACGATGCCTCGGCCGGCGCGATGATGTAGTACGCTTCGATCGCCAGTCGAGAATGCGGCAATGACACATCGCGAATCTCGGCGCCCAGTCCGGCCAATGCATCGAAGGCCGCATCGCAGCGAGCGCGCACGCGCGGGTCGAGATCGTCGGGAAAGTATTCGCGCGGCCGGCCGATCACGACGCCGGTCATCGCGCCGCGGACCGCGCCGCGATAGTCCGGCACCGGCAGCGCGGCGCTCGTCGAATCGAGAGGATCGTGGCCGGCGATCACTTGCAGGCCGAGCGCGGCGTCGTCGACCGTCCGGCCGAACACGCCGATCTGATCGAGCGACGAGGCGAAAGCGACGAGCCCGAATCGGCTCACGCGACCGTAGGTGGGTTTGACGCCGACCACTCCGCAGAAGGCGGCAGGTTGGCGCACCGATCCCCCGGTCTCGGAGCCGAGCGCGATACGCACCAGTCCCGCGGCAACCGCAGCCGCCGACCCGCCGGACGAACCTCCCGGCACCCGCGCCGAGTCGAGTGGGTTGCGCGCCGCACCGTACGCGCTGTGCTCGGTCGACGAGCCCATCGCGAACTCGTCCATGTTCGACTTGGCGACGATCACCGCGCCGGCGTCGCGCAGCCGGGCCGCCGCCGACGCGTCGTACGGGCTCACGTACCCGTCGAGAATGCGAGAGCCGCACGTCGTCGGCAGCGTGATGGTGGCGATGTTGTCCTTGAGCACCACCGGCACGCCAGCGAGTGGACCGGGCGCCGCGCCGCGTCGCCCGCGCTCGGCCACGGCAGACGCCTGGTCCCGGGCATCATCAGCGTCCGTGTATAACAGGATATTCAAGCCGGACCGGTCGCACGCGGCGATCGCCGCCGCGCGCTCGAGCGCCGCCCGGACCGGCGCCGCCGGGTCGACATCGCCCCGGGCGACGGCGTCTCGCAGCTCGCCGGCGGACAGCGCGCCGGCGCCGGATTCGGGCGGCAGCGCGGCCGACCCGTTCACGCGGCCTCCGGGTCCTCGTGCGTCGACAACCGCGGAACGAGAAAGAAACCATCCCGCTCCTGCGGCGCGAACGACTCGATCGGCCGAACGAGTGGAATCGGCGGACCGAGGTCGGCACCGAGCGGAGCCGCGAAGGCCCCGATTCCCGCCACTGCATCGAGGCCGCTCGTATCGACGGTCGAGAGGACGTCCATGTGCGCGAGGATCGTATTGAGCTCGGACACGAGGCTCGCCGCCCGTGCGTCGTCGACGCCCAGGCGCGCCAGCGCGGCGATGTGGCGCACGTCGTCGATCGTCACCGCCATCAGTCGTCGCCCCGCTCGAGGTTCGCCTGCGCGATGACGAGCGTCTTGCGGCCGATGGTCTCGTCGTCGAAGTCGACTTTCACCTTCGCGTCGCGGCCCGTGCCGGCGAGCTCGGCGATCGTGCCCGTGCCGAACTTGCGATGCTTGACCCGCGCCCCGGGTGCGTAGACTGGCGCGTCCTGCGATTCGTCCTCCGCCGCCACAGTCGCGGCGAAACCGCCAACCGGTGAACCGGGCCGGCGCGCGCCGGGCGAAGGGCGGGCGAAGTAGTCGTCGGTATCGCGCCCAACCTGTGATCCGCGGCCGTACCCGCGACCATACGCGAGGTCGCCGCCCGCCCGCATCACGGCGCGTCCCGAGCTGCGCACCTTGATCGTGCTCCGACGCTCGGCGAGCGATTCGGGAATCGCGTCGAGAAAGCTGGACGGGCGCGCCGGCAAGAGCTCGCCGTTGCGGCGTCGCTCTTCCGCGAAGGTGAGATAGAGCTTTCGTTCGGCGCGTGTGATACCGACGTACAAGAGGCGTCGTTCCTCCTCGAGCAGCGCCGGATCGTCGTACGCCTTGGCGAGCGGAAACAGACCGTCCTCGAGTCCCGTCACGAACACGATCGGATACTCGAGGCCCTTCGCGTTGTGCAGCGTCATGAGCGTCACCGCGTCGGCGCCCGCAGCGAGGGCATCCGAGTCGGCGACGAGCATCGCGCGCTGCAGAAAGTGATCGAGCGGACGGAGCCCGACTTCGCCTAGCTCGTCGGCCACCAGCTCGGCGGCGCCGGTGATCAGCTCGCGCACGTTGTCCAAACGGTCGGCGGACTCGGGGCCTTCGGCGCGGAGATAGTCTCCGTAGCGGATCGCTTCCACGAGCTCGCGCAGCAGCTCGTCGACCGCCGCTTCGGATGCATGATCGCGGAGTGTGGAGATGACGCGCACGAACTCGGCCAGCGCCGTGCGCGCGCCGGGCCGGATGGAGGCGACGATCTCGGCGCGTTGCGCCGCGTCGAAGATCGGCAATCCCGCCAGGCGCGCCGACTCGGCGAGCTGCTCGATGGTGGTCTCGCCCAGACCGCGTTTGGGAACCGCCACGGCGCGGCGAAAGGCTTCGTCGTCCGACGGGTTGGCGATGAGCTTGAGATACGCCATCAGATCGCGGATCTCGCGCCGGTCGTAGAATCGTACGGCGCCGACGAGTCGGTACGGGACGCCGTGGCGTCGCAGCGCCTCCTCGAGCGCGCGACTCTGCGCATTCGTACGGTACAACACCGCCATGTCGGCCAGCGGTGTGCTCGACGCGGAACGACGCGCCATGACTTCGCCGACGATGAAGTCGGCTTCGTCGCGCTCGTCGAGGGCGCGCTGGATCGTGACCGGTTCGCCGCTCGGATGCGTGGCGCGGAGCGTCTTACCCATGCGCCCGGTATTGGCGGCGATCACCGCGTTCGCCAGATCGAGCACCTGCGGCGTCGAGCGGTAGTTCTGCTCGAGCCGCACGACGGCCGCCTCGGGAAAGTCCTTCGAGAAGTCCAGAATGTTCCGGATGTCGGCGCCGCGCCAGCCATAGATCGACTGGTCGTCGTCGCCCACGACGCAGACCTGCCCGTGCTCGCCGCCGAGCAGCTTGATCAACTGGTACTGTGCGCGATTCGTATCCTGATATTCATCTACGAGTATGTACTGGAATCGCTCGCGATAGGCTGCCAGCCGGTCGGGATGCGCCTGGAGCATTCGCACCGGCAACAGGAGCAGATCGTCGAAGTCGGCGGCGTTGGCGCGCTGCAGCTCCTCGCCGAACGAGGCGTAGACGGGCGCCACCGCGCGGGAGAACGGATCCATCGCCAGCCGCGCGTACTCGTCGGGCGGCACGAGCGCGTTCTTGGCGTCGGAGATGGCGCTCTGCACGGCGCGCGGGGTGAATTGCTTCGGCGGCACGCGATGGCGCTCCATCAACCGCTTGATCACGCCGAGCGAATCGTCCTGGTCGTAGATCGTAAACGCCGGCGTGCGGCCGACGAGATGCGCCGTGGCGCGGAGCATCCGCGCGCCGACCGAGTGAAAGGTGCCGGCCCACATCCCCGACGGATCGGCGCCGAGCAGGCGGCCGATGCGCTCGCGCATCTCCCCCGCCGCCTTGTTGGTGAACGTGACGGCCAGGATCCGGCGTGGATCGACCCCTTCGACGTCGATCAGGCGCGCGATCCGCGTCGTCAGCACGCGCGTCTTTCCCGAGCCTGCCCCGGCGAGGACGAGCAGCGGGCCGCGCGTGTGCACGACGGCCTCGCGCTGCGCCGGATTCAGTCCGGCGGTCAACTGATCTTCGAGCAACATCGACATCACTGAAGGATAATCTCGAACGTCGCGCCCGGCGTCGCCGGCGACAGCACGAGCTTGCCGCCGTGATTCTCCTCCACGATCCGTTTGGCGAGCGACAGGCCGATCCCCCATCCGCTTTGCTTCGTCGAGAATCCAGGCTCGAACACGCGCGACCGCAGCTCGCGCGGCACACCGGGTCCGTCGTCGGCGACGCGAATGACGACCGCGTCGTCCGGGCCGGGCACGGCCGAGAGCCGCACATGTCCGCCGCGACCGGCGAGCGCGTCGATCGCGTTCTTGGTCAGGACTTCGACCGCCCACTCGAGCAGCACGCCGTCGCCGCGCACGATGTGCAGCGGTTCGACGATCTCCGACTCGATCGCCACGGTGTTGGCGAGCGTCGGAACGCGGGCCTGAAAGTACGTGGCCACGCGGCGCACGAGCGCCGGAACATCGATCTCCTCGAATTTCGGATCGCGGCCGATGCGCTCGAAGCGGTGCGCCACGCGGTCGAGGCGCTCGAGATCGCCGCGCATGTGGTGCGCGGCCGTGAGCGACGTCTCATCCGGTGCGCGCTCCTCGAGCAGCTCGATCCACCCGCTCAAGCTCGACAAAGGTGTGCCGAGCTGGTGAGCCGATTCACGGGCCATGCCGGCCCACAATCGCTCGCGCGCCGCGTTGCCCCGCGTGCGAATGATGTAGAAGCCGGCGAGCAGCAGAATCGCCGCGACGAATGCTTGCAATTCGGGAATGACGCGAAGCCCGCGCACCACCGGCGGGTCGCCGTAGTACACCTTGCCGATCAACGGATCGACGATCGGCGGATGCTCGGCGGAGAGGATCGAGATGTATTGGCGGATGCGCGGATCATCGCGCGCCACCGGGTGCCCCGGCTGGTCGAACGGCAGATTGGCGTGGCCGGCCGGGTTGTCGTGCAGATCGGTGAGGATGAGCGGCACGCCCTGATCGGTGATGCTCTTCGAGAGATCGAGCAGCGCGGCGATCTCGCCGCCGGGCGTGGAGTCGGCGAAGGCGTGAAAGACGCGCGCGTACATCGCGCTCGTCCGCCGCGCGTCGGCCCGCAGATTGGTGACGACGCGCTGGGTATATCCGATGTACGAGGCGAGCAGCAACAGAATCAGCGTGGCGACGAGCAGCTCTGGCTTGCCGCGGCGCATGTCGTTCAGTCCAGGATGTCGACGCCCAGATACGGCCGGAGCGCCGCGGGAACGTGCATCGTGCCGTCGGGGCGCTGGTGCTGCTCGAGCAGACAGGCGATCGTGCGCGGAAAGGCCAGCCCGGACCCGTTGAGCGTGTGCACGAAGCGAGGCTTCTCTCCCTTGCCCGGCCGATAGCGAATGTCGGCGCGCCGCGCCTGATACTCGGTGAAATTGCTGCACGACGACACCTCGAGCCAGGCGCCGACACCCGGCGCCCACGCTTCGAGATCGTACGTCATCGCCGAGCTGAATCCGGTGTCGCCGGCGGCGAGCAGCTTGCGGCGATAGGGCAGCTCGAGCCGCTCGAGCATCGACTCGGCGTGGCGCGTGAGCAGCTCGAGCTGTTGGGCAGACGTTTCCGGCACGGCATACCGGACGAGCTCGACCTTGTCGAATTCGTGCGTGCGGAGAATGCCGCGCGTGTCCTTCCCCGCCGACCCCGCTTCACGCCGAAAGCACTTGCTGTAGGCGACGAACGCCGCCGGCAACGCATCGGCGTCGAGCACTTCGTTTCGATACAGATTGGTGACCGGCACCTCGGCGGTCGGAATCAGAAACAACTCGTCGGTCCGCGTCGAGTAGGCATCGTCCTCGAACTTGGGAAGCTGGCCCGTTCCGGTCATCGTCGCGCGATTCACGAGCAGCGGCGGCCACACTTCTTCGTAGCCGTGCTCGTCGCGATGGGTGTCCATGAAGAAGTTGAGCAGCGCGCGTACGAGGCGCACGCCGTTCCGCCGGTAGAACACGAAGCCCGAACCCGAGACCTTGGCCGCGCGCTCGATGTCGATGATGCCGAGTTGCGCGCCGATCTCCCAATGCGGCTTGACGCCGTCGCGCGGACGCGGCGTCCCCCACTCGTGCACGATGACGTTGTGCTCCTCGCCGCCCTCGGGCACCTGCGGCAGCGGAATGTTCGGGATCTCCAACAGAACGCGGCGCAGCTCGTCGTCTGCGGCATCGAGCTCGCGTTGCAACGCGGCGATCTCGTCGCCGAGCCCGCGGCCCTGCGCGATCAATTCGTCAGCCGGCTCGCCGGCCCGCTTGCGGCGCGCGACTTCCTGGGAGTTGACGTTGCGCGCCGCTTTGCGCTCTTCGGCCGCCTGGATCAGGGCGCGTCGATCGCGCTCGAGCTCCACGCCACGCACGATCTTCGGCTCGATCGCGTCGAGCATCCCCCGCCGCCGCACGCCGTCGCGAAGCAGATCGACCTGCTCGCGGAGCACTCGAGGGTCGTGCACCGGTCAGTCCTTCGGGATGCCTGACTGAAACGACCGGAAGCCGCAGTTGGGATCGATGGTGTAGCGCACGACCAATTGCCGAGTCGCCGGGTCGACGACGTCGGCGATGATCTTGGCGAAGATCGTCGTGCCCGTGAGCGACGTGCTGCACGCGGTGGGGTTGGTGCTCTGCACCAAAATCATGCGCCCGGGAACCGTGACCAGCGCGGTGTCGGAGCGGTAACCGCCCGTCGGGGCGCGAATGAGCGATTCGTAGGCGACGGTGTCGATGCGGAGCGCGACGCTGTGCGTGGTGGCGAGGCCATTCGCCACGACGCGCTGCGGCAGGATCACGACGTGCCCGACGGAGTCGATGTCGAACGCGATGTCGAACAGAAAAGCCGCGTCGGCTGGAAGCAACGTGCCCGTGAACATCTCGAGCGCCGTCGGCGCTCCGGCCGGCGCGCCGTTGATGGCGTACACGACTCCGCTGTCCGAGATCACGGGAAGCGAGGCCGGCAGGCCGGTGATGTCTCGGCAGCCGCCGGCGGCGATCGCGAGAACTGCCGCGGCGAGCGCGGCGAGTTTGGACAGTGACAAACGGCGGGTCGGCGCGAGGGTCATGTGCGGGTGCTCACCGGCGAAGAATAGGTCGGCGTATGAGAATCTTCAAGCGATTGGCGTCGCTTGACTTCGACCATGCGCAGCCCTAGCTTCGCCACGACTTTGGCGGGGAGCTGTGGAACAGGAATGCCGAGCATTCGCGATCTCGTGGCTGCCATTCGGCGGCGTGACGGCGTGGACGCCGCCCTGATTCTTGGGCGCGACGGCTTGCTGATCGACAGCCAGCTCGGCCCTGGTCTCGATGCAGACGACATCGCGGCCCGCGTTTCGGGCATGATCGGCCCTGCGGACGAGCTCGGCGCGGCCACCGCGCGCGGGGACCTGCTCACCGCCGTCTTCGAGCATCAGCATGGTCTCGCCATCGTGGCCGTGTTGTCGCCGGAGACGATTCTGCTCGTGCTCGTGACGCCGCAGGCGAACATCGCGCAGCTCTTGTTCGAGCTGCGCCGCAATCGAGAACACATCGCCGCACTCGTCTAGACTCACGTGCCCGTTCCCCCGAGCCCGAATACGGCGTGCCACGTTCTCGTCGCCGACGACGAGCCGCACATCGGGCGCATCATCAAGATGAAGCTCGAACAGGGCCCATTCCGCGTCACCCTCGCCTACGACGGCCGTGACGCGATGGAGGCGCTCGAGCGCGAGAGCGACATCTGCCTCGTGCTGCTCGATCTGATGATGCCGCACCTGAGCGGACTCGACGTGCTCGCCGCGATGCGCGGCGACGACCGTTGGCGCGACGTGCCCTGCATCATCCTCACCGCCGCCGGCCAGGAGCAGCAGCACACCCGCGCGATGAGTCTCGGCGCGAACGACTTTCTCACCAAACCGTTCAGTCCGAAGAAGCTCTACGCTCGCGCCGCGGAGCTCGTGGGACTCGCCGCCGAAGACGCCGCGGGCGACACCGCATGACGCGGTGGGCTGTCGTCCTCGCCGGAGGCGTCGGCTCGCGGTTCTGGCCTCTGAGTACGCCGGCGCGTCCAAAGCAGCTCCTTCCTCTGGTTGGTGCCGAACCGATGCTCGTCGAGTCGGTCGGGCGGCTGCGTCCGCTCGTCGAGCTCGACCGCACGCTGATACTCGCCAACGACACGTTGGTGCCCGCGATCGCCGAGCTCCTGCCAGAACTGCCGGCGGACAACGTGATCGCCGAGCCCCGCGCCGGCGGAACCGGCGCGGCGCTCGCGTGGGCGGCGCACGAGATCGCGCGGCGCGATGGGCCCGACGCAGTGATGCTCTCCATCCACGCCGATTGGGCGGTGGGCGATCCGGAGACGTTCCGCCGCACCCTGCTCCACGCCGCCGACGTGGCGGAGCGACATCGCGCGCTCGTCACCGTCGGCGTGGTGCCGACACGGCCCGACCCCGGGTTCGGCTACATCCAGCCGGGCCGCGAGCTCGAGCCGGGCGTGAACGCCGTAGCGCGGTTCGTCGAGAAGCCCGACCGCGTGCGCGCCGCCGAGATGGTGCGGCAAGGCTGCCTCTGGAACTCGGGCATCTTCGCCTGGTGCGTGGGCGATTTCCTCGACGATGTGCGGGCGCTCACGCCGGAGATCGCACCCGCACTCCATGCGCATGCCGACGACCTGGCGCGGTTTTTCGGCGCCGTCACCCCGGTGACCGTGGACGTCGGCGTTCTCGAGCGCAGCCAACGTGTCGCCGTGCTGCCTGGCGACTTCGCCTGGGATGACGTCGGCACCTGGGGCGCGCTGCGCCGCGTGCGGGCACGCGATGCGGCGGGCAACGCGGCGCATGGCCACGCCTCGTTCGTCGAGGCGCGCGACAACGTCGTGCACGCGGCCGACGAGACCGTCGTGCTGTACGGCGTGTCGGATCTCGTGGTCGTCGTCGAGCGGGGTGTCGTGCTGGTGACGACCGTCGATCGGTCATCCGATCTGAAAACTCTCATGGACGCGCTGCCGCGCGGGATCCGAGACGGCGTGCGGGAGGGTGCATGAGCGGACTCTATCTCTACGACGACGCCCGCGCGCGCGCCTTCGAACCGTTCGCGTCGGCGCGCCCGATCTCGGAGATGCGCGCCGGCGCGTGGGTGATTCGGGCTCGGTGGCGCGCCGTCCTCGACGCGGCCGACAGCTGGTTCGTCGCCGGCGACCGGCACACCGACTTCGACGAGCCGGGTGCAACGGCCGCCGCCGGGAAGATTCCGACCGGCTCGATCGTCGTGAACGCGCGGTGCGCCCCCGCCCTGCCCTCCGATCCGATCGGCGCCGCTCGCCGGGCTGCATCGTGCAGCATGTGGCAGTGCGGCAACCGGCTCGCCGCGGTCCGCGTTCGTGAACCGGTCGACCTCGCGCTCCTCGCCGACGGCTCGCTCTCGCTCGAGTCGCTCGCCGCGGGCACCGGCGCGATCGGCAGCCTCGACGGATGGTGGCTGGACGAGGTGTGGGATTTCATTCGCCTGCTGCCGGAGCAATTGGCGTCGGATCTGGCGCGCATCGTCGCCGTCGGCGGCGACGGCGCGGCCACGATGAGCGAGCGGACCGGCGACCTCGTGCTGGGCGATCACCCGGTGCTCGTCGCACAGCGCACGGCGATCGAGCCGAACGTGCTCTTCGACGCAACGGCGGGCCCGATCGTGGTCGACGCCGGCAGTAGCGTTCGCGCCTTCGCACGCATCACCGGGCCCTGCTACATCGGCCGCGACGTCTCGGTCGTGGGCGGCGACATCACCGGTTGCTCGATCGGAGACAAGTCCAAGGTGCGCGGCGAGCTCAGTGCCACCGTCGTCCTCGGCCACTCGAACAAGGGGCACGACGGGTTCGTCGGCCACTCGTACCTCGGCCGCTGGGTGAACCTGGGCGCTGGAACGATCACCAGCAATTTAAAGAATACATACGGGTCGGTATCGCTCTGGACTCCCGGCGGCGTGCGCGACACCGGGATGCAATTCCTCGGCACACTGTTCGGCGACCACGTAAAGACCGGCATCGGGCTCCGGTTGACGACCGGCACCGTGCTCGGCGCCGGCGCCAACGTGTACGGCAACATGCCGCCGAAGGCCGTGGCGCCCTTTTCGTGGGGCGATGCACCGCCCTATGCTACGTACCAGGCGGACAAGTTCGTGGAGACTGCGGGCCGCGTGATGGCGCGCCGGCACGTCGAACTGTCGCCGCGCACGCGACGACACCTGTTGCGCGCGCATGGCGAACGCTGGTCGGCACCGACCAAGGATGGAACGACGTGAAGCTGTGGTCGCTCGGCAGCGGGAGCAAAGGGAATGCGATTCTGATCGAGTGCGACGGCACCCGCGTGCTCGTCGACTGCGGGTTCGGCACCCGGACGCTCGCCGGACGGCTGAAGACCATCGGCGTGGCGCCGGAGTCGATCGACGCCTGCCTGGTAACGCACGAGCACAGCGACCATGTGAAAGGCGTCGGTGCGGCGGCGAAGCGTTGGGGATGGCAGATCCTCGCGACCCCCGGCACCGCGCGCGCGCCGCAGCTCGCTGAGACGAAGGTGAAAAAGTTCGCTCCGGGGGCGGTCCTCGAATTTCCGCGGATGGTGGTCTCGACGACGGCCACACCACACGACGCGAACCAGTCGGTGGGGTTCGTCGTCGAGAGCCGGTCGACCGGCGCGCGGGCAGGTTTGTTCTACGACATCGGCCACGTGAGCACCGCGATCGCGGACGCCTGCGCGGAGCTCGACATTCTCGTGCTCGAGTCGAACCACGACGACGACATGCTCCGCACCGGACCGTACCCGCGCTGGCTGCAGGCGCGGATTGCCTGCGACACCGGGCACCTGAGCAACGCCGACTCCGGCGCGTTCGCCCGACGAGCCGTAACGAAGTCGGTCAACCATCTCGTGCTCGCGCATCTGAGCGAGAACTGCAACACGCCTCGAGTGGCGCTGTCGGCGATGCGTGCCGCGCTCGCCGGGTCGCGTTTCCGCGGCTCGCTCACGGCGGCGCGGCAGGACGCAGTGGTCGGACCCTTCCTCCCGGGCGGCTCGCGCGCCGAGGCGCCGATGCAGTACCAGCTGCTATGACGGCCTAACGAAGACGGGCCGCCCGAAGGCGGCCCGTCTTGCAACTCACGACCTGCGACCGGCGGTCTAGTACATCCCGCCCATGCCGCCGCCCGGCGGACCGCCAGCGGCCGGCTTGTCTTCCTTCTTCTCCACGATCAACGCTTCCGTGGTGAGGAGGAGTCCGGCGATCGACGCCGCGTTCTGCAGCGCCGTGCGTGTGACCTTGGTCGGGTCGATCACGCCGGCCTGCACGAGGTTCTCGTACGTGTCGGAGAGCGCGTTGTAGCCGAACGCGTCGTCCTTCGACGCCCGCACCTTCTCGACGACGATCGAACCTTCGCCGCCCGCGTTCTGCACGATCATGCGGATCGGCTCCTCGACGGCGCGACGGATGATGTCGACGCCGATCTGCTCGTCGGCCTCGAGCTTGAGACCTTTGAGCGCGCGCTGCGCGCGGATGAGGGCCACGCCGCCGCCCGGGACGATGCCTTCCTCGGCCGCGGCCTTGGTCGCATGCAGCGCGTCCTCGACGCGGGCCTTCTTCTCCTTCATCTCGGCTTCGGTCGCCGCGCCGACGTTGATCACCGCGACGCCGCCGGAGAGCTTGGCCAGACGCTCCTGGAGCTTCTCCTTGTCGTAGTCCGAGGTGCTCGAATCGATCGCGACGCGAATCTCCTTGATGCGGCCCTGGATCTTGTCTTCGGCACCGGCGCCGTCGATGATCGTCGTGTTGTCCTTGTCGATCACGATCCGCTTGGCGCGGCCGAGATCGGTCACGACCGCGTTCTCGAGCTTGAACCCGACTTCCTCGCTGATCACCTGACCGTTGGTCAAGACGGCGATGTCCTGCAGCATCGCCTTGCGGCGATCGCCGAAGCCCGGCGCCTTGACGGCGCAGACTTTGAGCGTGCCGCGCAGCTTGTTCACGACCAGCGTCGCCAGCGCCTCACCTTCGACGTCCTCGGCGATGATGAGCAGCGGGCGGCCTTGCTGAGCGACCTTCTCGAGCACGGGAAGGAGATCCTTCATCGACGACACCTTCTTGTCATGGATGAGGATGAGCGCGTCTTCGAGCGCCGCTTCCATCTTCTCGGGATCGGTGACGAAGTAGGGCGACACGTACCCGCGGTCGAACTGCATGCCCTCGACCGTCTCGAGGTTGGTCTCGAGTCCCTTGGCCTCTTCGACCGTGATCACGCCGTCCTTGCCGACCTTGTCGAACGCTTCGGCGATCAGGTCGCCGATTTCCTTGTCGTTGTTCGCCGAGATGGTGCCGACCTGCGCGATCTCCTTCTTGCCGGAGGTCGGGACGCTGATCTTCTTGAGCTCAGCGACGACGGCCGCGACGGCCTGGTCGATGCCGCGCTTGATCGCCATCGGGTTGGCGCCGGCGGTGACGTTCTTGAGCCCTTCGCGGAAGATCGCCTGGGCGAGCACGGTCGCCGTCGTCGTGCCGTCGCCGGCGTTGTCGCTCGTCTTGGTCGCGACTTCCTTCACCATCTGTGCGCCCATGTTCTCGAGCGGATCCGACAGCTCGATCTCCTTGGCGACGGTGACGCCGTCCTTGGTGACCGTGGGGGCGCCGAATTTCTTGTCGATCACGACGTTGCGGCCGCGGGGGCCGAGCGTGACCTTGACTGCTTCGGCGAGCTGGTCGACGCCGCGCTTGAGTGCTGCGCGGGCGTCGGTGTTGAAGTGCAGTTCCTTGGCTGCCATATGCGTTCAGGCCTCGTAATGAAGTGTGCGTGAGAGAATTCGAATGACGGTCAGCTGATCCGGCGGCTGATTGATCAGCTGAGGACGGCGAGCACGTCCGACTCGCGCAAGATGAGCAGGGGCTCGTTGTCGATCGTGACCTCGGTGCCGCTGTACTTCCCGTACAGCACTTTGTCGCCGACCTTCACGTCCATCGGCACGCGCTTGTCCTTCTCGAACCGTCCGGGGCCGACGGCAACGATCTCGCCCTGCTGCGGCTTCTCCTTGGCGGTGTCGGGGATGTACAGTCCGCCGCGCATCTGCTCGGTCTCTTCGAGCGCCCGGACGACAACGCGGTCGGCCAGCGGGTTCACCTTCACACTGGTCTTTGTGGCCATACGGTGTGCTCCTCCTGATCTGGTGCTGGTACTTGGATGATGCGATCAACGCATGTGACGTGTTAGCACTCATGCTACTGGAGTGCTAACAGGAAAGGATGATATCCCCTTCCGGATCATGCGTCAAGACCCCCGTACCACGCACTGAATCGCTTAAACGCAGGATCTACAATGGCTTATGACCATTCCAAGCTATTGAACTCGCGGCCCCGATGGCCGGAGGATCGCATGCGCGATCTGAAGCCCCTGAAGCGTCAGGTGCGGTTCGACCCGATCGAAGCTCGTGCACAGCGTCGCCATCGTGTCGGCGAATCCGCCCGTCGCCACGACGAGTGGTGAACTCGCGCGCGGCCAGCTCGCTTTGATGCGGCGCACGATGCCGTCGATCGCGTCCGCTGCGCCGAACATCACGCCGGCCCGAATGCACTCTTCGGTGCGTTTGCCGATCACCTGCGACGGCAGCACCAGCTCCGTCGACGGCAGCTTCGACGTGCGCCGCGTCAGCGTCTCGGCGGATGTGGCGATCCCCGGCGCGATCACGCCGCCGAGGAACACGCCGTCGGAGGTCGTGCAGTCGTAGGTCGTCGCCGTGCCCATGTCGACGACGATCGCATCGCGTCCGTACAAGCGGCTCGCGGCGAGCGTGTTGATCAACCGATCCGCGCCGACGGTCTGCGGCTCGTCGACTTCCAACCGGATCGGCAGCGGCGAGTTGACGTCGACGATCAGCGGTTCACCAACCTGGAGGTAGTGCTGACAAGCTTCGGCGAGGGGGCCGGTCACGCGCGGCACCACCGAGCCGATCGCCGCACTCTCGATCTGTTTCATCGAGAAGTCGCGCGACGCGAGCAGCGCGCGCAGCAGCACGCCGAACTCGTCGGGCGTGCGCGGCACGTCGGTCACGATGCGCCAGTGCCCGCGAAGTTCCGATTCGCTGAACAGCCCGATCGTCAGCTCGGTGTTTCCCACGTCGAACACGATGATCACGACGCGCTCTCCGGTTGAAGTACGAGCGACCCGCTTCGCAACACGGCCACCGTGCCGCCAACGTCGACGAGCAACGCCCCGGCCGCATCGATGCCCGCCACGCGCCCGGGCACGGGCGCCGTACACCGCCGCCCCGCTGCGAGATCGCGCTCGGCGAAGCGCCCGCGCTCGACATCGCTGAGCGCGGCGAGTCGCGATGCCGCGCGGCGAACCGCCCGCACGGCGGCGGCGAGCACGTCGACGCGCCGCACGCCGGCGGGCAGTCCGGCTGCACGCCCCTCGGATACGGGAGCGCGCACATTGATCCCCACGCCAATCGCGATCCAATCGGGCGCCGTTCCGCCGCCGCGCCACCTCGCCTCGCTGAGCACCCCGGCCAACTTTCCCGCGCGGAGATGGAGATCGTTGGGCCACTTGAGACGCACCGGCTCACCGGCGAACGCGTCGAGCGCCGGCGCGAGCTCGAGGCCGACGCGCAATGGCAGCGCTTCGAAATTGTCTCCAGACGCCGGGCGTTCGATGAGCGTGAACCATACTCCCGCGCTCGACTGCGCCGTCCAGTGCCGCCCCAACCGGCCCCGGCCTGCCGTCTGCGCGTCGGCGATGACGAGCGTGCCGGCTGGAGCGCCGGCCGCCGCCGCTTCATGCGCAACATCCATCGTCGACGGGACCTCGGCGTGGAGCAGCACGCGCGGAAGGTCGAGCTGCACCGCCAGGTCAGCGGCGCTGGCCCCGTCGTATCGCACCGTGCCGCCGGCGTCAGCGAACGAAGACAAGGAAGAACGCGATCGCGAGGATGATGCGGTACCAGCCGAACGCGGTGAAATCCCGCTTCTTGATGAACTCGAGGAACGACTTGATCGCAGCGATCGCGGTGACGAAGCTGACGACGAAGCCGACGGCGAGCGGCGCGACCTGACTGGCGATCGCGCCGTGATTTTTGATCAGCTCGAGGCCCGTCGCGGCGAGCATCGTCGGCACGGCGAGGAGAAAGGAGAACTCGACGATCGTGCGTTTGCTGATTCCGATCAGCGAGCCGCCGACGATCGTCGCCGCGGAACGAGAGACCCCGGGGATGATCGCGATCGCCTGGAACAGACCGATCAGGAACGCCTTGCGGTAGGTAATCTCTGAAAATTCGGCCTCGACGTCGACCGCCTGGCTGAATCGCTCGAACGCGATGAGGGCGATGCCGCCGACGAGAAGTGCCGCGAGCACCACGTCGACGTTCCCGAGCAGATACGATTTGACGAGCTTGTACAGCGCCAGCCCGATGATGCCGGTGGGCACGAAGGCGACGACGAGCTTGGCGAACACGTCGGGCCGCCAGAACTTGCTCCAGTACAGCACGACCACCGCGAGGATGGCGCCGAGCTGGATGATGATCTCGAAGCTCTTCAAGAACTCCGATTCAGGAAGTCGCAGGGCGGCCGCGGCGAGAATCAGATGCGCCGTCGAGGACACCGGCAGGAATTCCGTCACGCCTTCGACAATACCGAGGATCAGCGCATAGCCGAGGCCGAGCGGAGCGACGGGGGCGGGGGCGAGGGCGACCGCTGTCAGGAGCATCAGGTAGAACCGGATTGGGAACGTGGGGCCGCCGGCAGCGACAGCGCGTACTCGTAGAACGCTTCGTACTCGGCGACGATGGCATCGAGCGCAAAGCGCTCGCGGGCATCCGACGCGCCGAGCGCGCTCATCGCCCGCCAGCGATCGGCGTCGCGCAGAATGTCGAGCGCCGCCGCCGACATCGCGTCGACGTCGCCGACCGGGCAGAGGGCGCCGGTCTCGCCGTCGCGCACCACTTCCGGCAGACCGCCGGTGCGCGAGCCGATCACGGGAACGCCGCAGGCCAGCGCCTCGAGCGCGCTCAAGCCGAACGACTCGCTGCTCGACGGCAATAGGAACAGATCGGCGCCGGCGAGGAGCGGCGCCACCGCGTCGATCTTGCCGAGGAAAAAGACTTTGTCCTGGAGGCCGAGCGTACGCGCCTCGTCTTCGGCGTCGACCCGATCGGGGCCGTCGCCGACCATGATCAGCACCGCCGGCAGCTCGGCGACGACGCGCGAGAAGATGCGCACCACGTCGCGCACACGCTTCACCGGACGGAAGTTGGACACGTGCATGAGCACGCGCGCACCGGAGTCGACCTGGCCGTCGAGGATCGAGGTGTAGCGCGCACGATCGTAGACCTCGGGGTCGACGAAGTTCGGGATGACCTCGATCCGGCAGGCAGTGCAGCCGAAGGTGGTCAAGGTCTCGGTCTGCAGGTAGCGCGAGACCGCGGTCAGCCCGTCAGATTTCTCGATAGAGAATTTGGTGATCGGCCGGAACGACGGATCCTGCCCGACGATCGTGATGTCCGTGCCATGGAGCGTCGTCACGACGCGGATGTCCGGGCGCGTCGGCTGGAGCATTTCCTTGGCGATCCAGGCGCTCGTCGCGTGCGGGATCGCGTAGTGGCAGTGGAGCAGGTCGAGCCCGTGCGCCAGCGTCACCTCGTGCATCCGCACGGCGAGCGCGAGATCGTACGGCGGATACTCGAACAGCGGGTATCGGCCGACGTCGACCTCGTGGAAGTAGACGCGCGGCAGCGCCGCCGACAGGCGGAAGGGCTGCTGATAGGTGATGAAGTGGATCTCGTGGCCCTTCCGCGCCAACGCGATACCGAGCTCGGTGGCCATCGCGCCCGACCCGCCGTAGGTCGGGTAGCAGGTGATGCCGACCTTCACGAGCTCGCCTCGCCGGTTGCGGGCGCGGTCGTCGCCTGCTCGTTCGCCGTCGACGCAACCTCGAACCACCGCGCGGCGCGGGTCGGCCAGTCGACATCCGTTGGGTCGAGATGCGTCACGAGTCGCTCGGGAAGTTGATGCCGGAACCAGGTGCGCTGCCGCTTGGCATACTGGCGGGTCTCGATCAGCACCCGTTCGCGCGTTGCGTCACGGGTCGATCGGCCCGCCATCCAGTCGCGGACGGCGCCGTAACCACTCGCGTTCCAGGCCGGCGCGTCCGCCGAAACGGTCTGCATCAGTCGCCGCACTTCGTCGGGCCATCCGTGATCGAGCATGTGGTCGAGACGCGCGGCGATTCGCGGCTGCAGCGCCGGACCAGGGTCCACCAGAAGATAGCGGGGCCGCCAACGCGGCGGCCGCGCGTTACGGCGATGCAAGTCGCTCACCCGTTCGCCGGCGAGCAGCGCGATCCCGATCGCGCGCACGAGCTGCGTGCGCCCGAGATGCGCGCGGGCCGGATCGAGGATGTTCGCCCACCGGCGCAGCTCGTCCAGCTCGAGCGTGCCAAGCAGCTCTTCCAGCGCGCCGCGTCGAACGGCATCGAGTGCGGGCTCGGCGAACAACCCGTCGAACAACGCGCGGAGGTAGAGCCCCGTGCCGCCGACGACGAGCGGCGTGCGCCCGCCGGCCCGCGCGCCGGAGATCCAACCATCCGCCGCCTCCGCCCATGCCGCGGCCGAGTAGCGCTCCGTCGGTTCAGCGACGTCGATACCGTAGTGCGGAGCGCGCGAACGATCCGCCGGCGACGGTTTCGCCGTGCCGACGTCGAAGCCGCGATAGATCTGCCGCGAGTCCGCGCTGATCAGGGCGCACGCGGCGCGCTCGGCGAGCCACATCGCGACCTCGCTCTTGCCGGCGGCGGTCGGTCCGCAGACGACGTGCACGGCGGCGCGGTCAGCGTCGGCCGAAGCGGCGATCAATCTCGTCCCAAGTGAGCTGCACGATCGTTGCGCGCCCGTGTACGTCGTGCGCGGGAAGCGTGGTGTCGCGCAGCGCGACGAACAGGGCCTGCATCTCGCCGGGTGAGAGGGCGTCGCCCGCCTTGATCGCCGACTTGCAGGCGACCGTCGCGGCGAGCCGCTCGTGGCGCGCATGGACGCTCGTGTCGCGGTCGCCGGCCAAGCCGGCCAGCGTGTCGCGCAAGCAGCGCTCCGGATCGAAGCGCGGGTGCGGCATCGGGACGGCCCGCACGATCAGCGTATGTCCGCCGAACCCTTCGATCTCGAAGCCGAGACGCTCGAGAGCATCGCGATTGCGTTCGAAGGCTTCGCTCTCCGCGGGCCCCAGGTGAAGCGTCATCGGAAAGAGCAGCCGCTGCGACGGCGCGTCGCCGCATTCGAGCGTTCGCATGAATCGCTCGTAGAGCACACGCTCGTGCGCCGAATGCTGATCGATGAGCACGACACCCTCGGCGTGCTCGAACATGACGTACATATTGGCGAGCTGCGTGAGCGGGGGCACGCGAGGCGATTCGGGCGCCGCGGATGCCCCCGACTCCGCGTGCAGCGACTCGTCCGCGGCGAACAAGCCGTCGGCCGGCGCGTCGCCGGTACGCAGCGCATCCGTCTCGAGCTCGGCAGCCGCTCGATCGTTGTCGCCGGACGCCGGCACGGACGGGGCCGCGTGTTGCGCGGCAAGCCACGACGGGCGTCCGAACATCGCGCCGGCATCGAACGTCCCGAGCGCGCGACGCACCGCCGTCTCGACCGTGCGCTCGACTTGCCAGCGGTCGCGAAAGCGAACCTCCGACTTGGCCGGATGCACGTTCACGTCGACCATGTCCGCGGCGACCGTGACGTCGAGAAAGAGCGTCGGACGAACGCCGGACGGAATCGTCGACTTGTACGCCGCTTCCGCCGCGCGGACGATGCCTGGATCACGCACGGCGCGGCCGTTCACCGAAAGGAATACGCGCCGCGTCGTCGTTCCGACGTCGCTCGGCCGCTCCACCAATCCGGCGACGTGCGTCGTGCCGCTCACGTCGTCGACGTCGAGCAGGCCGGCGGCGAAGCTCGCGCCGTACGCCGCGGCGAGCCGATCGCGCAGCGTCGACGACGCCGGAAAGGTGAGCACCGCCTTGCCGTCGTGCACGACGGTGAGCCGAACGTCGCGGCGCGACAGACTCATCGTGCCGAGGACGTCGAGGATCGCCCGCCACTCGGATCGCGCGCCGCGCAGAAATTTCTGACGCGCCGGTGCATTGAAAAAAAGATGCGACACGCGCACGGTCGTTCCGCGGCGTCGCGCAACCGGCGTCGCGCCGATGAGCGTTCCCCCGCTCGCTCGCACGAGCGTGCCCGCACCGTCGTCGGGCGCGGTCTCGAGCTCGAGGTGCGACACAGACGAGATCGCGGCGAGCGCTTCGCCGCGAAAGCCGAAGCTCCGCACGCCAACGAGATCGCCGGCCGTTCGGATCTTCGACGTCGCGTGGCGCTCGAGCGAGAGCAGCGCGTCGTCTCGGCTCATACCGCTGCCGTCGTCGCTCACGCGAATCGATTGACGGCCGCCGTCCTCGAGCTGAATGTCGATCGACGTCGCGCCGGCATCGAGCGCGTTCTCGACCAATTCTTTGACGACCGACGCCGGCCGCTCCACGACCTCGCCGGCCGCGATCTGATCGGCGACGGCAGACGGAAGAACGACAATGCGGCGAGGAAGCGCGGCAAGCATGCGCTCAAAGCTACGATCCGGGGCCGCCGCGCGGGAAGCGTGTCGCGCGTCCCAACCGGTCTATTCGCCGCCGAGTGCGATGCCGCGTTCGTCCAGCGGGATGAGCGACGACGACTCGAGCCAACCGTCGCGCCCGTCGTCGAGCGCGAGATGACTCCACGCTCCCTGGCGCCCGGTGACGTGTACCACTTCACCGATGATCGCCGTCGCGCCGCGTTCGGCGCCGAGCTCCGGATCGTGGCTCAACGACGCAGTCTCGCGAACGACGGCCGCCGTTCGACCGGACAACCGATCGCGAAGCGCCAGGCCGCCGATCGCCAACACGACTGCGGTCACCGTGAGGGTGCCGATCAGCCGCCGATTGTCCGGCTCTCGGCGAAGGATTCGACGCACCGCGTCGCCCCACGCGACACACCAGAGGAGTGCCGCGAGGTCGAACAACCAGCCGGGTGGCAGTGCAGGCACGAACCCGGCCGAGCTCCAAGGCAGGCTGTGCACGAGATTGACCCGATCGCGCATGTCGTCCGCGAGCGGCTCGAGGCGCAGGGCCCGCTGCCACGCAGCGACGCTGCGCGCCGTATCGGCCGCCGCCCACGCGGCAGTGCCGAGGTTGGCCCATGCATCGGGCGCACGGGGCTCGGCGGCGACCGACGCGATGAATCCTTCGCGCGCGGCGACGAAGTCGTGATGCTGATACGCTGCGACGCCCACATCGAAGGCACGTTGCGCGGCGACGAGATCATATGCCTGTGCGGTTCCGAACCCGATCGCGATCAGTCCCGCAATGCAGAGCGCCGCCACACCGAGCCGCGTGCGCGGAAGCGCTTCGGCGTCGATCGCGGCACACACCGAAGCGACGCGGTCGAGCGCGTTCGGCGGAAGCGTTCCAGCGGCGGAGAACGCTGCCTCGTCGAGCTCGCGGAGCAAGCGCTCGGCGTCGAGGGCGACCTCGCTCGACACGCCGCGGCGGCGGAGCGCTCGGGCGAGCGAGCCGACGTTCGTGAACGCTTCGGCTGCGAGGCCGAGTCGCTCGGAGAGCACCGCCGTGAACGTCTGACGGATTTCTCGCGGATCGTTCGAGCGGGCGGCAGCGCGGGTCAGGCGCGCCAGACGCGCCGCGCCAGTCAGCGTTCGGTGGGCTACGCGGCCGCGGCGCTCGCGAGCGCGCAGCGAGATCGCCGGCACCGGCACGAGCGCGAGCAAGGCCCAGAACACCGGGTGCTCGTGCAGCGGTGCGCCAAGCGGTCCGCGATAGCGTGGACGAAGGGCGAGCAGCGTCTCGGTGCGCGCCGTGTCAGCCGAAGCGAGTGTACCGGGAAGCACGAACACGTGCGCCGGGGTGGTCGACGTCGTCTCGTATCGCCGTGAGTCGGGATTGAAGTAGCTGTAGTGAATGGGCGGCACGTCGAGCTCGCCGGCTACGCGCGGCGTGAGCACCCAATCGAACTCCTTGCTTCCGGCGATGCGCCGCGCCGTGGTGTCCACGCGCACACGCTCGTCGCCCTTCACGAGGGCCGCCCAGGACACGCCGATCGGCGGTCGCGGAAAGAGCTTGACGTTGCCGGTGCCCGACACTCGAACGGTGAGCAGCAGCGGATCGCCGACGCGGGCTTCGTTGGTGTCGAGGCGCGCGGCCACACGAAGATTCCCCACGGCGCCGACGTAGTCGAGCGGGCGGCCGGCGGTTGGCGGCTCGACAGCAACGAGCACCGTGCTGTCGGTCTCGAGCTCGTGCGTCTCCTCGCGGCTGAAGAAGCTCGCCGAGAGTGGCAGCGAATAGACGAGCTGCGCCGGCGGAATGGAGAAGCGCCCGGCCAACAGCGGGAACAGGGCGCGCTGATAGACGAGCGCTTCGTAGCAGTGCGATCCGAACTCGTGGCGCGAGTCGCCGCGCGTCGGAATGTCGTAGGCCAGCATCGACTGCATGTCCGGCGGAAAGAACGTCGGATTGCGCCGCAGTCGGTCGCGCACCGTCTCGTTGAGGAAGACTGCGACCTCGTAGTTCGCCTGCTGTCCGACGTACACGGTCTCCGGCGCGGTCGCGGCGCGGAAGCTGACTTGCAGGCTCGTATCGATCCGCGCGCGCGCGACGACGGTTGGTGCGATCGGCCGGCCGGAGGTCGGACGAACGGCGATCTGAATGAGGCGAGAGCGCGCGGACGCCGAGCCGACTCGGGCTTCGAACGGCGGAATGGAGAACGTTCCGAGGTGGTCGGTCGTGACGACGTACCGGTACTCGGCAATGGCGCCGCCGCCGTGCGCATCGTACGTCAGATGCGGCACCGGCGACGAGCGAAGCACGTCGAATGGCGCGAACGACGGCACGATGAGCCGCGGCGCCACTCCGCCCGGAGCACGCACGGCGACGCTGATCTCGATCGCGTCGCAGGCGGACACCGAGTCCGGCGCGTGCGCGACGATCGACAGCTGCGCGATCGCGAGGAGGACGCCGATCACCAGTCCTTTCCTCCTGGCGGCGGCTCGACGCGATTCTGCTTCTGCTTTTTCGACTGCACGTCCCGCTCTTCGCGAGCCGCGCTGCCGAGCAGTTGCTCGGCCTGCTGCTGACCGAGGCCGCCCTGCGGCTGCGGCGCCTGGCCTTGCGACGGATTGCTCGAGCCGCCGCCTCCCCCACCGCCTCCTCCCCCGCCGCCGCCGCCCTGCTTCTTTCGCAGCGCGAGCTCGTAGTTCCACTTGGCGTCGACGTCGTCCGGATGGAGCAGGATCGCTTTCTTGTAGACGGCGAGCGTCGAGTCGAGCTCGCCGTTGTCCTGACCGGGCGGCGCGGCCAGCCCTGGCTTGAGGTGAGCGAGTCCGAGGTTGAACAGCGCGCGGAAGCGAAGCTCGTCGCTCTTCTCGTCGATCACGCGGCCGAGGACGTCGACCGCCGACTCGATCGAGTCCGCGGCGACGAGCGCCGTGCCGAAGTTGTAGAGCGTTTCGGGCGACTTGTCGCCGGCGGTAATCGCGTCGCGGAACATCGACGCTGCCTGCGAGAACTGGCCGCGATGGTACGCGGCGAAGCCCTGCTGTGTATGCGACAAGCGCGCGCAGCCGTTGAGCGAGAGCAGCAGCAGCACTCCGGCCGCCGCCGTCTCGGCGGCCGCCGGACGCCAACGGCGGCGGCCGCGGCGCTCGACGAGCAACGTGTCGAGCAGCAGCAGCGCGATCGCCGGGAGCAGGAACCACTGATAGCGCGGAATCTTCGTCTCGCCACCGAGGCTGGCGCGCGATTGGGTGCGCAGGCTGGCGAGCGCGGATTTCACCCGCGCCGCCTTGTCGGTTGCGCCGGCTTCGATGAAGGTGCCGTGCGCGGCATCGGCCGCGGCTTTGAGGTATTCCGGATGGTACTGCGTCACGACGGTGTTGCCCGCCTCGTCTTTTTTCAGACTCGTCGAACCATCGGGATTCTTGATCGGGATCGTCGCGCCGGTGGTCGTGCCGAATCCAACGGTGACGAGGCTGATGCCCTGCTCGCCGGCGCGCTTGGCTTCGGCGGCCACGTCCTCGATCGGCTCGAACGCCTCGCCATCGCTCATGACGACGAGCGCACGGTCGGCGCCACTATTGGTCACGGTCAGCAGGTCCACACCCTGGCGGATGGCGCGGGCGAGCGAGCTGCCGGCCTGGCCGACGACCGAGGGGTCGAGGTTGTCGAGAAAGAGGTCGAGGGCGCCCTCGTCGATCGTCAGCGGCGACAGCACGTAGCTTCGCCCCGCGAAGGCGAGCACGCCCATTCGATCGCCGGGCGACAGCGCGCGCAAGCGACGGACCTCCTCCTTCATTCTCTCGAGACGGCTCGGGTGCTCGTCCTGGGCCAGCATCGACAACGACGCGTCGAGGGCGAGGACCATGTCGATGCCGCTCGAACGGACGACGTCGCGCGCGTCGCCCCAGCGCGGGCCCGCCACGGCGACGCCGACCAGCGCGCCGGCGAGGCCGAGGCGGCTCATGCGCCAGCCGGGCCGGGCGAGCGTGTTCGGCGGAATGAGCCGCGACACGACCTCCATGTTGCCGAGCCGCTCGAGCCGCGCGCGGCGCTGGCGATAGGCGTGCGCGACGACCGCGATCGCGAGCACGGGTAGGATGACGGCGAGCGCCAGCAGATATGGATAGTCGAATACCAGGTCGCTCATGGCAGCGGCCCCCGGCGCGCCGCGAGCAGCAGCTCGGTGACGAGCAGCAACGCGCCAAGATAGAGCGGCCAGCGAAAGAGCTCCGTGTAGCGCACGTACGAGCGGGTCCGCACCGGCTCGCGCTCGAGCTGGTTGATCTCCTGGTAGATACGCTGGAGCGCCGCCGCGTCGCGCGCGCGATAGTAGCGGCCGCCGGTCGTCTTGGCGATGTCGCTCAACAGCGGTTCATCGATGCGGACGAGCCGGTTCTCGTAGCGAAGCCCGAACAGCCCGCGCCCGACCGGCACCGGAGCCATGCCCTCCGTGCCGACGCCGACCGTGTAGATCTTGATGCCGAACACCGCCGCCGCCTTGGCCGCCGTGCGCGGATCGATCGACCCGCGGTTGTTCTCGCCGTCGGTGAGCAGGATCATCACGCGCGACCGGCCAGGCGCGTTGCGCAGGCGATTCGCCGCGGTGGCGATCGCCGTCCCGATTGCCGTCCCGTCTTCGAGCTGCCCCGCCGCGAGATTGTCGACCGCGGCATTGACCACGGGATAATCGGTGGTGAGCGGTACCTGGGTCAACGCTTCGGCCGCGAAGGCGACGATGCCGATTCGGTCGCTCGTGCGCGCTGCGATGAATCGCTTGACGACGTCCTTGGCGACTTCGAGGCGGTTCTGCGGCTGAAAGTCCTGCGCGAGCATCGAGCTCGACAGATCGATGGCGAGGACGATGTTGATGCCTTCGCTCGTCACGTCCTCGGCGTGCGCGCCCGAGCGCGGGCGGGAGAGCGCGACGATGAACGAGGCCAGGATGAGATTGCGGAGCGTGAACAGGGCGAGCGCCGTTGCGCGACCGGCGCGAGGGCCGGCGGCCAGCACACTGACGCGCGAGAAAACGATCGCCGGCGGGCGGCGGCGCCGACGAACGATCCACCAGATCGGCAGCAGGATGAGCAGGGCGAGGGCCCAGGCCGATGCGAATTGAATCGGGCCGGCGTTGATCATGCGGCCGCCTTGGGCGCGACGGATGCCGGCGGGTGCGACGCCGCATGCTCGTGTGACACGACGGCGCGCGCCTCGCGCCCGATCTCGCGGGCGCGGTCGGTGCTCACCGGCCGCCGCGCGAACTTGATCAGGTCGGCGTCGGTGAGGAGACGGGTCAATCGCTCCTGTGGCACGTGCGGCAACGTGCGCGTGGCGTACTGCAACTCGGTGCTCGTGAACGACAGCGCCGCCCCTTCGGCGTAGCGTGCGGCGAGATAGTCACGGAGCACTTCGACCATGAGCGTCACGTAACGGCCGCGCTCTCCCGCCTCGAGCAACCCGAGCCCCTCGATGCGCTGGAATTCGGATTCGGCGTGCTGGAACGGGTCGACGATGACCGGCGCGGCCGGGCGACGCCGGCGGCGAATCCACCACCAGACGAGCATCCCAATCACCGCGACTGCGGCGGCAAGGAGCGCCCACAGCCACCAGGGCACGGCGTTCAGCTCGAACAGCGCGCGCGGCGGCTTCGGCACGCGCTGCGCCGTGTCTTTCGGAAGAAGGCTACGCACGAAGATCGAATCGCCACTCAGCGGAACGCGGCGGTCGGCGCCGTTGTAGCGGACGATCGCGTCGGCGAGGCGAATACGCTGCACGCCGATGTCCCAGGCGGCGACGCGATAATCGGCGTACTGCTCGACCGCCGTCGTGTCGGCGGCGGTACGCACGACGACCGGGTCGAGCGACTGCACCGTGGACGTGGAGTCGGTGGCGCGCGGGAATTCGATCGTCGCGCCGCGCGGCGCGCGGATGCCGACCGTGACGCGGAACGGATCGCCGATTCGCACCGAATCCGGCGCGACGGTGATGCCGGCCTTGATCGGAATAGTCTGCGCGCGGCCGGCCGCGCCGACGATAACCAGGAGAAAGAGCGCCGAGCGCAGTCGTGCGATCATCGGCGCAGCCTCGTTTCGCGCGACCGAAAAAAGCGGAGCAGCGGATCCATGATCCCGCTCGCGGTATCGACCGCCACCTCGTCGATCGCCAACCGGCGGAGCAGGTGCAGCCGGCGCTCGGCCTCCTCGCGCACGTTGACGCCGAACTGCGCGCGCACCACCGGGTTGCTCGTGTCGACGTCGAGCGTGGCCCCCGTCTCGGGATCGACGAGCCGGACGAGACCGATGTCGGGGAGCATGCGCTCGCTCGGATCCTCGACCGTCACGGCGACGACATCGTGGCGCTGCGCGAGCAGCTTGAGCGGCTGCTCGATATTCTCACCAAAGAAATCAGATACGAGAAAGATGATAGCTTTGTGGGAGAGCATCTTGTTCAGATATTCCGTCGCGCCGCCGATGTCGGTGCCGCGTCCCTTCGGCTCGAACGCCAGAATATCGCGGATCAGACGCAGCGCGTGGCGTCGCCCCTTGCGCGGCGGCACCACATGCTCGATCTGCTCCGTGAACATGATCGCCCCGACGCGGTCGTTGTTGCGAATGGCCGACATCGCCAGCACCGCGGCGAGCTCCGACGCCACCTCGCTCTTGAAGCGTCGCCGCGTGCCGAATCGCTCGGAGCCGGACACGTCGACGGCGAGCATCACCGTGAGCTCGCGCTCTTCGATGTACCGTTTGACGTACGGCCGCTGCATGCGCGCCGTGACGTTCCAGTCGATGCTGCGCACCTCGTCGCCCGCCTGGTACTCTCGGACCTCGGCGAACTCCATTCCCTGTCCTTTGAACACCGAGCGGTATTCGCCCGTGAACAGCGAGTTGACGAGACCCCGCGTTCGCAGCTCGAGCAGTTTGACCTGGCGGAGCACCTCGGGAGGGACCGCCGCCGTCGGATGGGTGGCGACCGCAGTCGCCCGCGGCTGCTCGTCCCGATGGTCGGGCGTCGCGCGCCGGGCGCGGCGCTTGAACAGCGCGAACGCCACTCAGCCCTCCAGGGGCCCGCGCCTCACGCCCCGCACTCGGCGCATCGTCATGGCGACTCGATCTTCGCCAGCACGCGCTGCACGATCTGGTCGCTGGTCACCTCTTCGGCCTCGGCCTCGTACGTCGTGAGCACGCGATGCCGGAGCACGTCCGGTGCGATCGCCTTCACGTCGTCCGGCGTGACGAACGCGCGGCCGCGGAGGAAGGCGTGGGCGCGCGACGCCTGCGCCAGCGCGATCGTGGCCCGCGGGCTGGCGCCGAACTCGATCAGCGGCGCGAGATCGGCCAGGCCGGCCTTCGCCGGCTCGCGCGTCGCCAGCACGATGTCGACGATGTAATCCATGATGCGGTCGTCCATGTACAACTCGGTGATCCGGTGCCGCGCGTCGAGAATCTGCTGCGGCTGCGCCACCGCATCGATCTCGATCGGCTCGCCGCCCGCCATGCGGCGCATG
>DATNAT010000019.1:0-24458 GCA_035572355.1 Gemmatimonadaceae bacterium | reverse complement strand
ACCGTGCCGCACCGAGCGCCATGCGAATCCCGAGCTCGCGCGTGCGCTGCGCGACGGAATAACTCATCACGCCGTAGATGCCGATCGACGCCAGCAGCATCGCGATCGCCGAAAACACCGCGAGCAGCACCATCGAGAGCTTGCGCTGGCCCACGGATGCGTCCACCAGGCTCTCCATCGTATTGGGCGACGAGAGCGGAAGGTTGGCGTCGATCGCGCGCACGGCCTGCCGCGCGGCAGGCAGCAACGAGGTCGGATTGCCGGCCGCCGCGCGCATCGTCACCGTCATTCCACTCAGCCCCTGCTGCGACACTGGGAAGTAGTACTGGAGTCGGGGCTGTGCATCGAGCCCTTCGTGCGCCGCGTGCCCGACGACGCCGACGATCGTGATCCAGGTCGAGTCCGTGCTCGTTCGCGACGCGCCGAACGTGATTCGCTTGCCGATCGGATCTGAGTTCTGGAAATATTTCTTCACGAACTGTTCGTCGATCACGACGACCGGCGGCGCGGAGGCGACGTCCGTGCCCTCGAACAGGCGGCCCTTCACCAGCGGAATACGCATCGCCTGGAAGTAGCCGGTCGACGCGACCCGATAGTCGCCCCATGGTCCGTTCTGCCCAGGCGGAACGTTGAGGCCTTCGATGCCGAAGCTCGCCGTCGACCAGCCCCCGCCGAACGGAATCGTCGAGGTGACGCCGGCGGCGGCGACGCCGGGCAGATTCTGGAGCTGCGGCAAGAGTTGTTGAAGGAAGAGTCGTCGCGCCGTATCGGTCGGATATTTCGCGGCCGGCAGATTGAGATTGAACACCAGCACGCCGTGCGGATCGAAGCCGGGGTCGACGTTCTCGAGCTTGCCGACGCTTTTGATGAGCAGCCCGGCGCCGACGAGCAGCGTGAGCGAGAGCGCCACCTCGGCCACGACGAGCGCGCGGCGCACGCTGCGCCCGGCGAAGTCGGCCGATCCGCTGCGGCTGCCGTCCTTGAGCGTTTCTTGAAGATTGGTCCGCGACGTTTGCAGCGCCGGCGCCAGTCCGAACAGGAGGCCGGTGACGAGCGACACGAGCAGCGTGAACAGCATCACGTTCGCGTCGATGCCGACCTCGCTGGCCCGCGGCAGCGACGGATTGAGCGCGATCACCGACCGCACGCCCCATCGCGCCAACGCCAGCCCGGTCACGCCGCCGGCCACGGACAGCAGCACGCTCTCGGTCAGCAGCTGTCGCACGAGCGACGCACGGTCGGCGCCGAGCGCGGCGCGAATGGCGACCTCCTTGATGCGGATCGCGGCCCGCGCCAGCAGCAGGTTAGCGACGTTCGCGCAAGCGATGAGCAATACGAACCCGACCGCGCCGAGCAGCACGAGCAGCGCCGGCCGGATGCGTCCGGACGAGAGATCGTCGAGCGAGCGGACCTTGAGCGTCCAGGTCGGCGAGAAGCTGTTCGGCGTGGCGCGCTTGAGATTCTCGGCGAAGTTCGCCATCTCGGCTTGCGCGCGCTCGAGTGGCACGCCCGCCTTGAGCCTCGCGACCGAGCTGAGGTATTCGTTGGTGTAGCCCGCGGTGAACGCGGACGCCGGGAGCGCGAGCGGCACGAACAGATCGGCTTTGCGAGCGAAGAAGCTGTAGAAGTCGGCCGGCATCACGCCGACGATCGTGTACGTCTCACCGTTCAGCTCGATCGTCCGGCCCACGGCCGATGGCTTCGCCGCGAAAAGCCGCGTCCAGATGCCGTGACTTAGCACCACGACGTGCTCGCGGCCGGGCTGATCGTCGTCGCGCCCGAGGGTTCGACCGTAGATCGGCGCCACACCGAGCACATGGAACCAATCGCCCGACACGCGTGCGCCCGGCACGCGCTCCGGATCGCCGGATCCGGTCAGATTCGCGCCGAATTGCGATTCGACGGCCACGGATTCGAAGCTCGTAGTCTTGTCGCGATAGTCGCGAAAGCCGCGCGCCGAGACCGGTGCCTCCATGTTGTTCAACGACGGATAGAAGTGCTCGATCGACACGAGCTGGCCCGGCGCGCGGTAGGGCAGCGCGCGGAGCAGCACGGTGTTGACGACGCTGAAGATCGCGGTGTTGGCGCCGATGCCGAGCGCCAGGGTCACGATCACGATCGCCGTGAACGCCGGACTCTTTCGCAACCGGCGGAGGCTGTACTTGACGTCGCGGATCAGAGCGTCCATCGGGGTACCGAGGCGGGGTTGGTGGGCGATTGGACAGCGCCGGCGTCGGGAACGTTGACGGCGCCGCGGCCCGGCGCAATGGCGGGGCCAGTCGTGCCGAAACGACACGAGCCGCGGTCCAGAGAGGACTCGCGGCTCGGGGCGCCGGCTCAAGGCCGACGCAGTTTACAGAATACTAAACCCTCTAGCGCGGGCGATTCATCGGGTTGATCGGAATCCGCATGCCGCCCATTCCGCCGATCTCGATGCCGCCGGGACGCCCGTACGGCCTGTTGGGCCGGCCGCCCCGCGGTGTGCTGCGCGGGTCGCAATCGTCGCCGTCGCCGCCCAGGATGGCTCCGCGGAAGATCGATCCGAGCACGGCGCCAATGCCCCCCTGTCCGGCATTCGGAATCGGCGTCGTCGACGGATACGACTGCGCCGGAATCGGCACCGGGCGGGCCAGCGGCGGCAGATCAGACGACGGCGTCTCCGATGGAGCCGGGGTCGACGCGACCACCTGAACCTGCGGAATCTGCTCCTGAGTCTCAGCGGCTTCGGCCGGCCTGGCCGACGCCTTGACCGTGGGGTGCGAGGTGCGGATCACCTTGGGTCCGTTGGGTGCGCGTTTCGGTTTGAGCGCGATCGTCTTGTGCGCTTGCGGCGCCACCTCGTCCGGACTGATTTGAATGTCCGGAGTGGCCGACGCGAGCTGCAGATCGCGCTTGAGGTCCGCGCTCATCGAGGTCGATTGCGGCGCCTTTGCTCTGCCGCACGCGATTCCGAGGACTGCGGTGGACGCCACCGCCAAATTCATGAGCTTCCGCACGATGCCTCCTGGCCGATCGACTTGCGGGGACCACGTCGCGTATGCACACGCGCGCGAACTACCAGAACTTGGAAACGGCACGCCATGGGCCAACTATTAACCGCTGACCTGTGAGGTTAATCACAGGTGAACGTCACACCAGTGAGACGCTTGCGTCCAGATTGACGGACACTCGGACCTCCAATTGCGGTGCTCGGGTATTGTCCCCGTCTTCGACACCCGACTCCGTTCCCGCCCTGGTTCCATGCGGCGATTCCACACGCCAACCCTCGCCATCGTTATTGCCATCGTCGCCACGCTCGGTGGCTGCTCGTCGAACGGTGCGCTCACGGCGGCACAGCGCCAATCGATCGTCGATTCGCTCACGCGGCAGGTGAAGGCCGCCTACGATCTGTCGAAACCGAACGTCGAACAGCGTCTTCTCAGCTTGTATCCGGATACCGGCCGCGTGGTTTCCGCTTCAGCCGGCCAGATCGTCGCGTCGCGCGACACGTTGGCGATGGGGATCAAGGCGTTCTGGGAGAATATCGGCGTGAACATGCGGCAGCCGAAGTGGATCTGGGACGAGATGCTGTTCGACGTGTTGAGCCCGACCGCCGCGGTGATGACGGCGAAGTATCACGTGCCGCATCTCACGCCGCACAACATGCCGCACGTCGTCGGCGGAGCGTGGACGGCGGTATTCCAGAAGCGCGGGGACCGCTGGTACATCATCCAGGAGCATCTCTCCGACATGCCGCCGATGTCCGACTCTGCGATGGCCAGCATGGTGATGCCCCCGGCCGCGCCGGCCAAGCCGCCGAAGTAGCGCGGCCGATCAGGGCACCGCCCCGGCCGCGCCGGCGCGCCGCGGATCTGCTCCCGCGGTAACGCGCCCGTTCTCGATGCGAACCGCGGCTCCGTAGCCCTCGCGCAGCTCGCCGGGAAGCGAGACGATCTGAATTCGGTAGCCGAGCTGGTGCAGCCGATGCAGCACCTCGGGCGAGAAGCCCGCCTCGAGCTGAATCGTCGCGCCCGGAGCGGGCGCCGGTGCCGCTCCGCCTCGCCCGCGGCCTCCGGCCCCGCCTCGCCCGCCGCCGCCGAATCCCCCGCCGACGAGAAAGCGCGGCAGCTCGAGCGCGGCCTGCGGGTCGAGATGCTGATCGATCATGCCGATCAGCGTTTCGTAAACCGCCGAGGTGATCCAGTTGTTGCCCGCGGCGCCGAGCGCCATGACGGCATGCCGCGACGCGCCGGCGCCCTCGAACACGATCGTCGGGGCGATCGTGCTGCCGTGGCGGGCGAACGGCAGCCGCGCGCCGTAGGCGTTCGGGTCGCTGCCGTAGGACGCGAGCTTGTCGTTATATAAAAAGCCTAAACCCGGCGTCACGTAGAAGTTGCCGCCCCACGTGCCGAGGGTCTGCGTTGCCGCCACCACGTTGCCGTCGGCGTCGGCGGCGACGAAGGCCGTTGTGCCGGCCGACCGGCAGCTCGATGCGAGGTCGGCGCCGTAGCCGTGCGCCTCGCAGCGCGGTGGCCGCGCGAGCTCGATCGAGACCCGACTACCGCTCGCCGCGCCGGCGCGCGCGCAGGTCAGCGTGTCGCCGCGCAGCTCGAGCGGATCGATCGCCGCATCGGGATCGAAGCAGCGCCAGCGAATGCGTGCCGTGTCCTTGTTGGTGAACGGCTCGGTCGTCGTCGGCCAGAGGCTCGGGTCGGCGATGCGATTGCGCGTCGACGGCGTGAGCTGCCAGGCGGCGATCATCGCGTGCAGGGTTGCCGCGTCGTCCTCGTACGGCTTGGGCGACGGAAACTGCTCGAGCAGGTTGAGCTTGGCGGCGAGCTCGGCGCCTCCGGACACCGGCGGCGCGCTGGAGAAGAAGGTGTAGCCGCGATACGTGCTCGATACGGGCACGCGCTCAGCCGCGTAGTAGTGTGCGAGATCGCTCAGCTTCATCGCGTTGCCGTGGGCGTGCAGGTCGGCCACCATGCGCCGGCCAACTTCACCCTTGTACAGAGCGTCGGCGCCATCTTTGGCGATCTGTTCGAGCGTCCACGCCAGATCGGGATTCTCGAGCGTGTCGCCGGCGTGGAGCGGCTCCCCGTTTCGGAAGAAGAGCGCGCGGCTTCCTTCATACTTCATGAATTGATCGCGCTCGGTGGCGAGCGTCGTCGCCAATCCCTCGCTCACGACGTAACCGTCGCGCGCCGCACGAATCGCCGGCTGCAGGATGTCGGACCACGGGATCTTCTTGCTGCCGTACTTCTCCCAGGCGAGGCGCATCGCCGCCACGGTGCCCGGCACGTTGACGACGACCGGACCGCCGTCGGGCAGCCGGCCGTTCGGGAGGAGCAGCGATGTGTTCGACAAACCGGCATCCTCCGGCACTCTCGACATGAATTCGATGAGCTGGGGCCGGTCCATTCCCTTTTTGTAAATGAGCATCTGCCCATAGCCGCCGGGGCCGCTCGCGTCGGGCTCGACCACGCCGAGCGCGAACGAGATCGCCACCGCGGCGTCGACGACATTGCCGCCCTTGGCGAGCATCTCGACGCCCGCCGCGGTGGAGACGGGGTTCGCGCTCGACACCGCGGCGCGACCGGTCGCCGCCGTGCGGTAGGGCGGGTGCTGACGGAGCATGTCGTGGATCACCATCTCCAACCCGTCGTCGCTCGTCGCGGCGACGGCGAGCGGCCGGTATTTCGACCTGAGCGCTTCCCACTGCACTCGGCGCGCTTTGGCGTCGGCGGCCGAATAGTAGAGCGCGGCGGTACGGTTCCAGATCTCGTCGAACGCATCCGCGTTTCGCTGCGCACGGTCGACGGTCGCGGCGGCGGCAGTCGACTGCTCGACGAGATGCGCGTCCGGCGCTGCCGGCGCGTCCACCATCCAGAGGTTCCCGTTCGCCTCGGCGAGCAGGTTCGCTTCCCGATCGCCCGTGCGGTCGGGATCGCCGTTGTAGGCGACGGGTGCGATGTCGGCGGGCGGAATGTCGGCGAGCGCGAGCGTCTTGCCGTCGGGATTCCACGCCGATTCTGCGTGGCGCGTGCTCAGGAGATTGGTGTATCGGCCGTCGGTCGGCGTGACGTATACCGAGCCGCGCGGGCCGGTCGCCGTCCAGCTGATACGCGAGCCGTCCGGCGACCAGGCTGGATGCTCGACGCGCGCGTCAGTGAGCACGACGGAATCCTGGCCGGTGGCGAGCGATCGCACGTGGAGATGTCGCGTGCCGTCGGCGAGCGCCACGTAGGCCAGTCGCGCGCCATCGGCCGAGATCGCCGGCCACTCTTCGACGTCGCGGCTCGTCGTCAGTCGCTTGTCGTCACCGCCCGCGTCGTGCACCCAGAGTGTGGCTGCGCCGAGTCGGCCGCGTACGAAGACGATGCGCCCATCGTGCGCGACCGTCGGTTCGCCGTCCGGCAACGACGACGACGTCACTCGCTCGGGTTGCGCGCCGGCGCCGCCGCCGACGGCCACGCGCCAGAGTGAGAATGTTCCGCCCCGGTCGGAGGAGAAGACGATTGCGGTGCCATCGGGCGTCCACGCCGGTTCGCGATCCCAGGCCGGTCCCGAGGTGAGCCGCGTCCATTCGCCGTGCGCCGACACGATCCAGAGATCGCCGCGCACGCTGACGGCGAGACGGCCGTCGCGTGCGTAGGCAGGATTGCGCGCGGCGACAGCCGGTGCCTGCGCGATGGCCGCCGACACGAGCAGCGCGGCGATGCTGAACGACATGCGTGAAGCTCCACGAGAGTGCGAAGTGCAGCCGACCGAGCGGCGGTGCCCGCTCGCGCACCAACCTCCGCCGCGCACGCGCGCGCGTCAATGGCAACCCGATGGCTTTGCTCGGCAGCGGCGAGTCGGCACGGTGCGTGCGACGATCCAATTCGTTCGCACTTCGTTCAGCAGACGTCCAAGGAGGAGCACCATGCCGAGAGGCGACAAGAGCTCGTATACCGACAAGCAGAAGCGCCAGGCGCGCCACATCGAACAGGGCTACGAGGGCCGCGGCGTGGGAGAGAAGGAATCGGAGCGCCGCGCCTGGGCGACGGTGAACGCCGAGACGCATGGCGGTAAGAAGTCGGGCTCCGGCCGCGGACGCTCCGAGAATCACGAGCCGTCGCGCAAGGGCGGGCACATCGGCGGCTCCAGTCAGAGCCACGCCGAGCGCAGTCGGGCGGCGAAGAAAGGCTGGGCGACGCGGCGGCGCAACGGCGAGTAGTCCTTCACCGCGAACGAGGCTCGGAGCGGTGCATTGCTCCGAGCCTCGTCTCGTTTTCTTGGCGCGACGGTGGCGCCGTCAATCGGCGCGGAGCGCTTCGTGAGGATCGACGCGCGAGGCGCGAATCGCCGGGAACCAGCTCGCGGCGATCGCCACGACGAGCAACGTCGCGACCACGCCGACGATCACCGGCGGATCCTTCGGCGACACTTGAAAGAGGAGCGGTGCGACCCAGCGGCCGGCGGCGAGCGCGATGACGGTCCCCAGCGCCACACCGGGCAGCACGATGACGATGCCCTCGCGCACGATCAGCCCCACGACGTCGGACGCCTGCGCGCCGAGTGCTACACGTACACCCATCTCGTGGGTGCGCTGCGTGACGTTGTACGCGATGACGCTGTAGAGCCCGATCGCCGCCAGCGCGAGGGCCAGCGCGCCGAAGGCGGCAAACATCGTCGCGCCCAGTTTCCAGGAGCGGATCTCCGGCGCAATGATCGTCGACAGGGGTGTGATCGTGACGTACGACGCGCCCGGCATGATCGCCTGCAGCGCGCGACGAACTTCCTCGGCGTGCTCGGGGGCCGCTCCGCGCGTACGGATGAACAGGCCTCCCTGGTCCGGACGAAACTGCGCCGAGGGCAGATAGTAGTGCATCTCGGTCTTGTCGATGCTCGTACGCCGCACGTCCTGGGCGATGCCGACGACCGTCGTGCACGGCGCCGTGTCGGCGAGCACGCGCACACACTTGCCGAGCGCGTCCTCGCCCGGCCAGAGTCGCGCCGCCATCGATTGCCCGACGATCATCACCTTGGGTCCGGTCGCGGCATCGGCGTTGGTGAAGGCCCGTCCACGAATCAACCGCGTTCCCATCGTCTCGAGGAAGCCGGGCGATGCGGCCTGAAGGGTAAAGTTCCCCAGCGCGCCCACGGAATCGATTCCGGTCACGAACAGCGAGACGATCCAGGTCGAATAGAAGGGAACCGTGATTGCACGCGCGGCTCGTGCGACCGAGGGCAGCTGCGCCGCGCGGTCGCGCAGCTGATCGCGTAAGAGCGCGTCGTGCACCGAATCGGTCGGGGTGCCGCGTGAGTTCAACTCGACCCACAACAGGCGCGACGCATCATAGCCCATCGGGATGTTCCGGACATTGGACAGGCTGCGGAGGAATAGCCCAGCGCCGACGAGCAACACGACGGAGAGCGCGGCCTGAAGTACGAGGAGCCCAACGCGCAGCCGCGAGCGTTGGACGGCGCCTTCACGCCCGCCGGACTTGAGAGCGAGCGACACGTCTGCGCTGGACGTCTGGGCGGCGGGTGCGAGGCCGGTCAGCAGGCCGGCGGCGAGCACGAGCACGGCCACGACCATCAGCGTGCGCGGATCGGTGAACGCCGAATCGATCGTGACCTCGTCGTCGAGCAGCGCATGTCGCATGACGCCTCCACCCCATTGCGCGATCGCGAGGCCGGCGACGCCGCCGAGCGCGGCGAGAACGAGGCTTTCCGTCAGCAATTGCATGAGGAGCCGCGACCGGCTCACGCCCAGCGCGATGCGGACCGCGATCTCGCGGCGGCGGCGCAGCGCTCGGGCCAGGAGAAGGTTGGCGACGTTGGCGCAGGCAATCAGCAACACGATCCCAGCCACTCCGATCAACCAGCTCGCGACCTTCGCTGAATTGTCCTCGTCCGGACCGCGGTCGCGGAGCACCGCGCCAACGAACGCGCGCGGCCGGGCACGGTCGAATGCCGTGCGCTTCGGGTTGACGGTGAGCATGTGCTTGTAGCTGAGCTGGAACGCGCGATTCAGGTCGGCGTTCGCCGCGGCGACGGTGACCCCGGGTTTCCGGCGCGCGAACAGGCTGAGCCAGATCCGCCCGTAGTTCTGATACCAGGGCGAGCGATTGCGGCCGAGTCGCAGGCCCGGTCCGATCTCGGCATTCGACTCGGCGGTGACGGGAACGAAGGCGGCGACCGGGTCGGGCGAGAACCCGACGAATCCCTCCGGCGCAACGCCGATGATGGTGTACTTCGCCGAGCCGATCGACAGCTGCCGGCCGAGCGCGTCGCGCCGGCCGCCGAACTGAGTCTGCCAGAACGCATATGAGAGAACCGTAACCGCCGTCCCGGTCGGCAGCGAATCCTCTTGCGGCGTGAAGAAGCGGCCGATCGCCGGCGCGACGTCGAACATGCGCCAGAGATCGGCGCCGAGCACGCCGATCTTCATTTCCTTGGTGGCCGGTCCTTCGCCGACGGCGAGCTGATCGACGAAGAACGGGGTGATTGCGTCGAACGAGCTCGTGTTCGCTTTGATGTCGAGAAACGTTGGATAGCTGACGCTCGTGCCCAGGTTCTCCTTGCCGCGGTTGGTCACGCCGAAGTAGAGGGCGGCGGCGCGCGCCGGGGCGATGAGGAACTGCGGCGGCCGGAAGAGCAACCGGTCGACGATGCCGAACATCGTGGCGTTGGCGCCGATGCCCAATCCGAGCGTGAGCACGACGGCGAGCGTGAATCCGGGCTTGAGGCGCAGCCCCCGGATGGCGTAGCGAAAGTCTTGGGCGACTCCGCTCCACCACTCGGCGCGGCGTTCGCGGCCGACCCGCGAGCGGTCGATCGTCGCCAGCTTCTCGCGTGTGCGCTGGATGTCGCCGAATCGGCGCTCGGCTTCGCGGCGGGCGTCGTCGGGGTTCAGGCCATTGGTCATGAGCTCCCTCATCGTCATGTCGAAGTGGAACTGCAGCTCGTCGTCGACCGCGCGATCGACGCCGGCGCGGTCGCGCTCGATCCGCATCAAGCGGCGAAGTCCGGGAATGCGCGTCATGGGGCGGGCCGGCGTCAGGCGGTCTGGAGAACTTTGAATACGGCGCCGGCGTACTCGGTCCAGACGGCGGTCTGGGCTCGGAGCTGGCGGCGGCCCTGCGCGGTGAGCTGGTAGAACTTCGCTTTGCGATTGTTTTCGGAGAGACCCCAGTCGGCTTCGAGCCAGCCGCGCTTTTCCATGCGATGGAGGGCGGTGTAGAGCGCGCCTTCTTCTATCTGGAGCCGCTGATTGGTCGTGTCGCGAATCCATGACGCGACGGCGTAGCCGTGTCGGGGGCCCCAGGTGAGGGTCTTGAGGATGAGGAGGTCGAGTGTGCCCTGGAGGAGATCGAGGTCGGCGGTGCGCACGGAGGCTGTTCCCCTGAATTGTTGATGGGAGTTACGGATGGTGAGACACGGCGCCCGGCGAAAGGGTTGCCCGGCGGCGGCCGGCGATCGTGCCACCAAGCGGTGGGCTGCCGCCGATGGCCCTATTTTTTGCCCCATGCCCGAGCTCCCGGACATCTCCGTCTACGTCGAGGCCCTGGCCGCGCGGGTCGTCGGGCAGACGGCGGAGGAGATTCGGCTGCACACGCCTTTTCTCCTCCGCACGGTCGATCCGCCGCTCGCCGAGTTGGTCGGCCGGCGCGTTGCCGCGGTCGACCGGCTCGGCAAGCGGATCGTGTTCGCGTTCGACGGCGACCGGTTCGCGGTCATCCATCTGATGATCGCCGGACGACTGCACTGGCGCGTCCGCGGCGCGAAGCCCGTGAAAGCGAACGCGCTGGCCGACGTCGTCTTCTCGAGCGGAACGCTCACGCTCACCGAAGCGGGAACGAAGCGGCGTGCGTCTCTTCACCTCGCGTCCGCGCGCGCCGCGCTCGCCGAGTTCACGCGCGGCGGACTCGAGCCGCTCGACGCCAGGCTCGACGAATTCAGCGAGCGGCTGCGCCGCGAGAGCCACACGGTCAAACGCTCGCTCACCGATCCGCGATTGTTCAGCGGCATCGGCAATGCGTACTCCGACGAAATTCTCCATCGCGCGCGGCTGTCGCCCGTCAAGCTCACCGGCCGGTTGACCGACGACGAGATCGCGGCGCTGTTCGAGGCGACGCGCGGCACGCTCGTCGAATGGACGGAGCGGCTGCGCGCCGAAGCGGCCGGCGAGTTTCCCGAGAAGGTCACGGCTTTCCGCGCCGAGATGGCGGTGCATGGAAAATTCGGCCAGCCCTGTCCGGTGTGCGGCACGCCGGTGCAGCGCATCCGCTACGCCGACAACGAGACCAACTACTGCGCGCGCTGCCAGACCGATGGCAAGCTGCTCGCCGACCGCGGACTTTCGAGATTGCTCAAGCAGGATTGGCCGAAGAGCATCGACGAGCTCTGAGCGCCGCCGGTGCCGGCCGCTCCGCGCGCTCAGGCCGCGGTGAGGATCTCGGCGCGGCCTTCGTGGATCACGATCGTATGCTCGTAGTGTGCGGCGAGGCAGCCGGTCACGGTGCGGATCGTCCACCCGTCGGCCCCTTCTTCGACCGGCGTGGGCCGCTCGGCGATGATCGGCTCGAGCGCGATGACCATGCCGCGCTCGAGACGTCCGATCGTGCTCGGGCTGAAGAAATTGGGAACCGAAGGCGACTCGTGCAGCGCGCGGCCCACGCCGTGGCCGCACATGTCGCGAATCACCGAGTGTCCCCAGTACTCGACTTCCGTCTCGACGGCGCGGCCGAGCTCGGCGATGCGCGTCCGTGCAGTGGCGACGGCGAGCGCGCGCCGGAAAGCGGAGCGCGCACACTGGGCGAGGTTGTTGGCCGCTGTCGTGATCGGCGGGATGAGCACCGTGATCGCCGCGTCGGCGATGAATCCGTCGAGCTCCGCCGTCACATCGATCTTCACGACGTCGCCGGCGCGAAGCACGCGCGGCCCGGGGACGCCGTGCACGACCTCATCGTTCACGCTGATGCAGTTGAAGCCGGGGAAGCCGTAGGTGAGCTGCGGCGCCGAGCGCGCGCCCTGGCGGCGCAGAAACGCGGCCCCGACGTCGTCGAGCTGCTCAGTGGTCTTGCCCGGCCCGCAGGCAGCGCGCATCTCGCGCAGCGCGCGCGCGACGAGCCTGCCCACGGCGCGCATCCCCTCGAGGTCGCCGTTCGATTCGATCGTCATGGAGAGCGCGTTACCGTCAGAGCGTGAAGGTGCCGTCGCACACGAGCACCGTGCGTCCACCGACGCGCGCGGCTGTCACGCGGCCCTGCTGCTTGTCCGCTTCGACCTCGAGAATGCTCGGACGGCCCATCTCGAAGCCCTGTTCGACGACCCAGCGAAAGGTCCCATCGGTGCGCGGTTCGCGCCACGCCAGGTAGCCGCCGAGGGCGATGCAGGCGCTTCCCGTCGCTGGATCTTCGGCGACGCCGATGGTCGGCGCGAACATGCGCGCCCGTACGTCGTGACCCGGAAGCTCCGGGTCGAGCGCGAACAGGAAGACGTTCCGCGTGATATAGTTCGAGAAGGTCTCGTCCCACCGATCGTAGTTCACGCGGGCGCGGCCGAGGGTGGCACGATCGCGAACCGGAACGAAGAGAAAGGGTGTTCCGCACGACACGGCCTCGGGCGTCATGCCGTCGGTGAGGATGTCGTCCGGTGAGAGGCAGACCGCCGCCGCGAGCCGATCGCGATCTGGCGGGGCGGGCCCGCGCTCCGGGACTCTGGCCGCCGTGAGCTGCGCGAAGATCGGCTGGCCCGACTCGGCGCGAATGACGACTGGCACCGGGCCGACTCCTTCCTCGAGCACGATTCGGGTCTCGTCGCCCGACAATTTCACGGCTCCAATGGAGGCAAGCACGTGCGCGGTGCCGATCGTGGGGTGACCGGCAAAGGGCAACTCACCACCGGGCGTGAAGATGCGTACCTTCGCCGTATGGCTCGGGTCGGCTGCGGGCAGCACGAACGTCGTCTCCGAATAGTTGAACTCGCGCGCGATTCGTGGCATTAGCTCGGCGCGGATCTCTCGCGCGTCGGGAAAGACGGCGAGCTGATTGCCGCCGAATCGCGTGTCGGTGAACACGTCGGCCGTCAGGTAGCGAACGTTCATGTTGGGAAAATGTAGTGACGGCCGGAGGCACGGAACCGCCGGCTCGGGCCGCGTGTCTCAACCATGATGCTGCGGGCGTCGTAGAGTAAACATGGCTCACTGGGTGGAAAGCTTGTTCGAGTTTCTGTTCAAGTACCGGCCGGCGGAGTTCGCGGCGTCGCGGTTGGCGTTCGGCGCGCCCTTCTCCGTGATCGTGCTGCTGCTCGCGGCGGCGGTGATCGGCGTGCCAGCGGTGCTGAGCTATGCCAGCGTGCGCGGGCGCGCGTCGCGGCGCGATCGCTGGGTGCTTGGCGCGATGCGCCTCTCCGCCTTGCTCGTGTTGATGGCCTGCCTCTTCCGCCCGATGCTGCTGCTGTCGGCCGCCGTGCCGCAGCGCAACTACGTGGGTGTGCTGATCGACGACTCGCGCAGCATGCGGATCGCGGATCAGAGTGGGAAACCGCGCAGCGACTGGGTCGAACGGGCGTTCGGCGGTCCCGACAGCGCGCTGTTCAAGGCGCTGCGGCAGAAGTTCATCGTGCGGCTCTTCCGCTTCTCGTCGACGACGCAGCGGATCGACAGCGCGGCCGATCTCAGTTTTGCCGCCGGCGAAACGCACGTCGGCGCGGCCGTCGAAGCGGCGCGCCAGGAGTTGGAGGGCGTTCCGCTGTCCGGTCTGGTGCTGTTGACCGACGGCGCCGACAACTCGCACGCGCCGATCTCGGACGAGCTGCTCTCGCTGCGCGCGCGCTCGGTGCCGATCTTCGCCGTCGGGCTGGGCGCCGATCGGTTCAACCGGGACATCGAGATTCGGCGGGTCGAGGCGTCGCACTCGGTGCTCAAAGGCGGATCGCTCGTCGCCGACCTGCTGATCCGGCAGCGCGGGTTCGGCGGCCAGCGCGTGCCGCTCGTGGTGGAAGACGCCGGCCGTATCGTGTCGCGCGATTCGATCACGCTGCCGCCCGATGGCGACGCGGCGCCGGTGCGCGTGACGGTCGCCGCGACCGAAGCCGGTCCGCGCTCGTTCACCTTCCGCATTCCGGTGCAGCCGGGCGAGCAGGTGGCGGAGAACAATGTGCAGCAGGCGCTGGTCGACGTGCGCAACGGCCGTGAGAAGATTCTCTATCTCGAGGGCGAGCCGCGCTACGAAATGCGGTTCATCCGTGCGGCGGTCGAGGCAGACTCCAACCTGCAGCTCGTCGTGTTGCAGCGGACAGCCAACGACAAGTTTCTTCGCCTCAACATCGACAGTGCGTCCGACCTCGCGAATGGATTTCCAAAGACGCGCGCCGAGTTGTATCGCTATCGCGCCGTGATCATCGGCAGCGTGGAAGCGAGCTTCTTCACGCACGATCAGCTGGCGATGCTCGCCGACTTCGTGAACGTGCGCGGCGGCGGGCTCCTATTGCTTGGCGGCCGTCGCAGCTTTGGCGAGGGCGGCTACGCGGGAACGCCGCTCGCCGACGTGATGCCGGTGGTGATCAGTGGGAACGCCGTGCCGGACTCGATGACCTTCTTCGCCGACTTGAAGGTGGCGCTCACCCCGGCCGGCGAGAGTCATGCGGTGGCGCAGGTCGCCGCGACGCCAGCCGCGTCGATCGCGCGGTGGAAGGCGCTTCCCGCGGTGACGACGGTGAATCGCATCCGCGACGTGAAGCCCGGCGCGGTCACGTTGATCACGGGCTCGACGCCGCCGGGCGGCCGGGCGGGCGAGCCGGGCGCGCCGCTGCGCAGCTACGAGCAACCGGTGCTCGTGTATCAGCGGTACGGTCGCGGACTGTCGATCGCGTTTCCGGTGCAGGATTCGTGGAACTGGCAGATGGACCCGACGTCGCCGCCGGACGATCCGACGTTCACACGCTTCTGGCGCCAACTGCTGCGCTGGGAGGCGAGCGACGTGCCGGGGCGTGTCGTGGCGACGCTGCCGACCGATCAGGCGAATCCGCGGAGCCCGATCGCCATTCGCGCGTCGGTGGCGGACAGCATCTTCGTGCCGCGCAACGACGCGAAGGTCGTAGCGCATCTGTCGAGCGACGCGGGCGTGTCGCGCGATCTGCCGCTCGACTGGGCGATCGATCGCGATGGAGAGTATCGCGGGACGTTCACGCCCGACGGGCCGGGCATCTACACGATTCGAATCGACGCGACGCTGCCTTCGGGCGCGACGTTCGGCGACACGAGCTACGTTCGCGTGGCCGATCTCAACACCGAGTACTTCGACGCCGAGATGCGCGCGCCGCTGCTCGAGCGAATGGCGAAGGAAACAGGGGGCAAGTTCTACACGCCGGCCACCGCCGGCTCGCTCGCCGCGGACCTCGCGCTGAGCAAGCACGGCGTGACGGTGGTGAATCAGATGGATCTGTGGGACATGCCGATCATCTTCCTGCTGCTCGTCGCGCTGGTGAGCGCGGAGTGGAGCTATCGCAAGATGCGGGGGCTGGCGTGAGCGCGCGGCTCGCGGCGGGTGCCGCGCTCGCGGTCTGCGCCTTGGCCTCGGCGGCGCGCGCCCAGACGCGCCTCGTGATCGTGAGCGGACTGGGGGGCGAACCCAAGTACACGACCGAATTCGCGCAGCTGGCCGAATCGCTGGCCGCGGCGGCTGGTCAGCGTTTTGGTATTCCAGATTCGTCGATCATGTGGTTCGGCGAGGACAGCGTGTCGCGCCGGCCGCACTACACGGGGCAGTCGACCAAGGTCAACGTCGAGCGCGCCCTCGGCCGGCTGGCGGCGACGGCCAGCCCCGGCGAGCAGATCGTCGTCGTCCTCATCGGCCACGGCAGCGGCGAGGGAGAGGATTCGAAGATCAGCATTCCGGGTCCGGACCTGACGGCGCACGACTTCGCCCTACTCCTCGCCCCGTTCAAGACGCAGCACGTGGCATTCGTCGACATGACGAGCGCGAGCGGCGACATGCTGCCGGTGCTCGCCGCGGCGAATCGCGTCGTGATCACCGCCACCAAGAGCTCGTTCGAGCGAAACGAGTCGCACTTCGCACAATTTTTCGTCGACGCGCTGAGCAAGGACGTGGCTGACGCGGACAAGGATGGCCGTGTGTCGCTGCTCGAGGCGTTCCGCTACGCCGCGATCGAGACGAAGCGCGTCTACGACACCGGCAACCGACTCCAGACGGAGCACGCGCAGCTCGAGGACACGGGGGCCAAGGCCGGCGTTCCCGACCCGGACGGCAAGACGGGCGAAGGGTTGTTGGCGCGGCGCTTTTTCCTGGGCGGCGCCTACGCGACGAAAGCCGTTGCCAACGATCCGGCGCTCGCCTCGATGTACAAGGACAAGTTCGCGCTCGAGGATCAGATCGATTCGTTGCGGACGAAGAAGTCGACCATGACTTCCGACGCCTACGATGACGCCCTCGAGCAGCTTCTCGTCAAGCTGGCGCGGACGGCGAAATCGATTCGCGAGACGGAGGGCCGGAAGTCATGACGCGCATCGCCGCCATGCGCTGCGCCGCGTTGCTCGCGGCGTCGATCGTCGCTGGCGCGACAATCGCGCGCGCTCAGGATGCGGAGGCTGGGCGCGAGGCGTTGCGCACTGGCAAGTATCAGGATGCAATCGCGCAGCTCTCGAAGGTCGCGCCGATCGACAGCCAGTGGATTTCCGCGCAGCGTGATCTGGTGCGCGCGTACGAGACGGTCGGACGGTACGACGACGCCGAGAACACGGCGCGGCGCGCGATGACGGCGAAGGATGGCGCGGCGATGGCCAACACGCTCGGCGAAGTGCTGCTCGCGCGAGGCAAGCGGACGGCGGCCGAGAGTGCGTTCGTCCGCGCCGGCGCCGAACACGCGGCCGACAGTCTGACCGCCGCGCTCAACCTGGCCGTGCTGCACTACGATCGCGGGGAACGCGATCGGGCGATGAAAGAGTTCGATCGGTTCATCGACGTTTACAACTCCGGCGGCGGGGCGAATCTGACGAGCGAGGAGTTGGTCGACGTCGCGACGGCGGTCGAGTACCTGGGCGCCAACGATCCACAGCTGTTCAAAGACGCGCTCAAAGCGTACGATCGCGCGATCTCGGCGGATCCGATGAACACCGACGCCAAGGTGAAGCTTGGCGAGCTCTTTCTGCGCAAGTACAACTTCGACGACGCGCAGCGGACGTTCGAGGAAGTGCTCGACGTCAACCCGAACGACCCGCGCGCGCTGCTCGGCGCGGCGCGTCGGCGTGAGAGCGACGGCCAGCCGGGCGCCGATTCGCTGCTGCGCGCATCGCTGGCGGTCAACCCGAACTACGTCGAGGCGCGGACGCTGCACGCCGAGATGCTCGTCTCGCTCGAGGACTACGCGGCGGCGCAGCAGGACATCGATCGCGCGCTCGCCGTCGATCCCACGGCGGAGCACACGCTCGCCGTGGCGGCGGCGATCAAGTATCTCGAGCACGATCAGGCCGCGTTCGACGCGGCGCGCCAGCGTGCCCTTGCCGCCGACCCGAACGACGCCGAGCTGTACACGACGCTCGCCGAGCTGGCGGCGAACGTGCGGTTGTACAAGCCGGCGGCCGATTTCGCCAAGCAGGGCGTGGCGCTCGACGCCAAGGACTGGGCGGCGTGGACGGCGCTGGGATTGAACCAGCTGCGGCTGGGACAGATCGACAGCGGCAAAGCGAGCCTCGAGACGTCGTTCAAGGGCGACCCGTACAACGTATGGGTCAAGAACACGCTCGACCTGCTCGACACATACAAGAACTATGATCTCGTGTCGAGCCCGCACTTCCAGTTCATGCTCGAGAGGGACGAAGCGCCCGTGATGGCGGTATACCTGAAGGATCTCGCTGAACAGGCGTACACGACCTTCTCGCGGACGTTCGGCTATACGCCGCCGCCGCCGATTCGCATCGAAGTGTATCGCAGCCACGCGGACTTTTCCGTGCGGACCGTGGGACTTGCTGGGCTCGGAGCGCTCGGCGTGAGCTTCGGCACGACGTTGGCGTTCGACTCGCCGGCGGCGAAGGACGAAGCGGGTCCGTTCAACTGGGGTTCGACGGTGTGGCACGAGCTCGCGCACACCTTCACGCTCGGCAAGACGGACAACCGAATTCCGCGCTGGTTCTCAGAAGGGCTGTCGGTATATGAGGAGCATCACGGCCTCGCGCCGGGCTGGGGCTTCAACGTGACGCCGGATTTTCTCGCCGCGTTCAAGGCGGGAAAGCTCGTTCCGGTGAGCCGGATGAACGATGGCTTCATGCATCCGGCGTACGCGCGGCAGGTGCAGTTCTCGTACTATCAGGCGTCGCTCGTCTGCGAGCTGATCGCGCGCGATTGGGGAGAGCCGGCGATTCTCAAGATGCTCGACGCATATAAGGAAGGGCTGACGAGCGATCAGGTGTTCCAGCGTGTGCTCGGCATGAATCTCCAGGCGTTCGACAAGAAGTTCGACGACTACCTGCGCACGCGCTTCGCCTCGGCGCTGCCATCGATCAAGGAAGAGCCGCCGGAGATCACGGCGTCGATGTCGGTGGAGGACCTCGAGCAGGCGGCGAAGGTGTCGCCGAACGACTTCGGTGTGCAGCTGCTGGCCGGCGCGGGGTTGATCGAGCACGGCGAAGTCGACAAGGCGATTCCGCTGCTCGAGCGCGCGCGGGCGATCTTTCCGGAGTACGGCGGCGATGACAGCCCGTACGCGCTGCTCGCCGCGGTGTACAAGAAGAAGGGCGACGCGCGAAAAGAAGCGGACGTGCTGGCGAAGTGGACATCGCTCACCGAGACGAACCTCGACGCGCTGGTGCGGCTATCGACGTTGCTCGAGCAGCTGGGCGACGCGCACGGCGCCGAGGATGCGCTCAATCGGGCGATCTACATCGACCCGTTCCAGATGGGCATGCACCAGAAGCTGGCGCAGCTCGCGGCGGCGGCGGGCGACAAGGCGCGCGTCGTGCGCGAGCGCATGGCGATCGTAGCGCTCGGTCCGGCCGACAAGGCCGACGCGTACTATCAGCTGGCGCAGGCGCAGCACGACGCCGGCGACGACGTGCACGCGCGGACGAGCGTGCTGCGGTCGCTCGAGGAAGCGCCGAACTACGAAAAGGCGCAGACGCTGCTGTTGACGCTGTACGACGCGAAGCACGGCGGAGGGAACACGCGATGATGAGTCGAACGTGGATCGTGGATCGTGGATCATGGATCGTGGAACGTGCAGCGCTGATCGTGCTCTCGATCGTCATCGCGTCGCCGACGGCAGGGGCGCAGCGTCGGGGCAATCCGTTCTCGCAGTACTTCGGCAGCCCGGACGAGATGTACCAGCCGCCGGACTTTCACGGGAACGTGCCATACGACGGGCGGTTCACCTTTGCGCGCATCCGATATCGCGGCTTCGCACATTTCTCCGGGCGCGAAGGACCGGGATGGTCGCACGACTATCCGGATGCCGAAGAGAACTTCGCGAAGATTCTGCGCGACGTGACCGCGGTGCGGCCGTTCGTCGAGCAGGGGCCGATGGTCGGCAGCGTGCTCGTGGCGCTCGACGATCCACTGTTGTTCAAGTACCCGGTGAGCTACATGTCGGAGCCGGGCGGCTGGAATCCGAACGACAAGGAGCTCGCAGGCTTCAGGAACTACATCCTGAAGGGCGGCTTCATGATCTTCGACGACTTCCGAGAGGGCTGGCGCGGCGAGTACGACTGGACGCACTTGCGCGAGCTCGTCGCCAAGGCGCTGCCGAATGCGCGTTGGATTCAGCTCACGGGCAACGAGCCGATCTTCGATTCCTTCTTCAAGATCGACATCAAGGCCGTGTCGCAGTGGCACACGGAGTCGGCCTACGGCAATGAGCCGCCCACGTTCTGGGCGGTGTTTCAGGACAACGATCCGAAAAAGCGACTGATTCTGATGGCGAACGTCGACGACGACATCGGCGAATCGTGGCAGTGGTCGGGGTCGGGGTTTGTGCCGATCTCCGAATCGAACGAGATCTACAAGCTAGGCATCAACTACGTGATCTACGCACTGACGCACTGAACGCTCACGACACGCGTCGCTGACTCGGGCGCGACTCAACTTCCACCGGACTCACTCTTGGCCACGACCATTCCTGCTCCTGCGCTCGGAACTTCCGACGACATCGCGCTCGCGGACCGGCTGAAAACGGGACACGACCAGATCATCGCCGAGCTGCGCAAGCTCATCGTGGGGCAAGAGGACGTGATCGAGCTCGTCCTGCTCTCGTTGTTCACCGGCGGCAACAGCCTGATCGTCGGGGTGCCCGGGTTGGCGAAGACGCTGCTCATCAACACCGTCGCCCAGGTGCTCGACCTGAAGTTCTCGCGCATTCAGTTCACGCCGGACCTGATGCCGAGCGACATCACGGGCACCGACATCATCCAGGACGATCCGCAGTCGGGGCAGCGGCGATTGGTCTTCACGCCGGGACCGATCTTCGCCAACATCGTGCTGGCCGACGAGATCAACCGCACGCCGCCCAAGACGCAGTCGGCATTGCTCGAGGCGATGCAGGAGCATCGCGTCACCGTGCAGGGAAAGACGTATCGGCTCGAGGAGCCGTTTCATGTGTTCGCGACGCAGAACCCGATCGAGCTCGAGGGCACGTATCCATTGCCCGAGGCGCAGCTCGACCGGTTCATGTTCAACATCATCATGGACTACCTGCCGGAAGAGCAGGAAGTCGAGGTCGCGCGGTCGACGACGTCAGTGCAGTCGCACCGCTTCCAGCACGCGGTGACCGGCGCGGACATCGTCGCCTTTCAGCAGCTCGTACGGCGCGTGCCGATCGCCGATCCGGTCGTACGCTACGCGGTGAGTCTGGCACGGGTGAGCCGGCCCGGTCCCAAGGCTCCGGACTTCATCAAGGAATGGGTGGCGTACGGCGCGAGCACGCGCGCGCCGCAGCATCTCATCCTGGGCGGCAAGGCGCGCGCGTTGATGGACGGCCGGTACAACGTGAGCTTCGACGACATTCGCGCGCTCGCCAAGCCGGTGCTGCGCCACCGCGTGCTGACCAACTTCCACGCCCAGTCTGAGCACGTGACGACCGACGAGATCATAGAAAAGCTCGTCCGCGTCGTGCCGCTGCCGAAGTCGGGGATGTGAGGAGCCCGCTGCTGTGACTGCGATCGCCCCGGAGCAGGGCACGTCGTTTCTCGATCCCACGGTTCTCTCGCGGATCGGAAATCTCGAGCTGCTCGCGCGCACGGTCGTCGAGGGATTCATCAACGGCCTGCATCGTTCGCCGCATCTGGGCGCGTCGATGGATTTCGCCGAGCATCGGGCGTACATGCCGGGCGACGACATCCGGCGCATCGATTGGCGGCTCTACGCGCGGAGCGACCGCTACTACATCAAGGAGTACGAGGCGGACACCAACACCAACTTCACGGTGATCTTGGACGTCTCGCCGTCGATGCGCTACGGCGCCGATCCGGAGTCGGGGCGGATCTCGAAGTTGACGTACGCCTGTTATCTCGCCGCCTGCCTCACCTATTTCTCGAGCTTGCAGCGCGACCGCGTATCGCTGGCGACGGTCGACGGCGATGTCGTCGACTACGTGCCGCCGTCGGCCAAGCACCTTCAGCTCATCCTGCACACGCTCGATCGGTTGGAGCGGAAAGGTCGCGACGAGCGTGTCGGCGCCGGCAAGACGACGTTGTTCAAGCCGCTCCAGAAGCTCTCGGAGAACCTGCGCCGGCGCAGCTTCGTCATCCTCATCTCCGATTTTTACGAGGATGCCGACGATGTCGTGAAAGCGTTGGGCGAAGTGCGCGGGCGCGGCAACGACGTCATCGTCTTTCACCTGCTCGACCCGCACGAGATCGACTTCTCCTTCTCGGACGCCAGCAACTTCATCGATCTGGAGACGGGCGAGAAGATGCCCGTCATCCCCGAATATCTGCGCGACAAGTACCGCGAGATCGTACGTGAACATACCGCGACGCTCGCCAAACGCATCGGCGAAACGCGCGCCGACTACTCGCTGTTCGACACCTCGAAGCCGCTCGACCGCGCGCTGTTCACCTACCTCGCGGCGCGCCAGCGGCTGCTGCGCGTGAGATGAGGGCCGGCGCATGAATTTTCTCGCCCCCGCATTTCTGGCCGGCCTCGTCGCGATCGCGGTGCCGGTGGTCATCCATCTCATCCACCGCGAGCGGCGTGTCGTCGTGCCGTTCCCGTCGCTGATGTTCCTGCAGCGCATCCCGTACCGCTCGGTGCGCCGACAGAAGCTGCGCCACCTGCTGCTGCTTCTCCTGCGCTGCGCGGCGCTCGCTCTGCTCGTTGCGGCATTCGCGCGCCCGTTCTTTGCCAAGCGCCAGAACGCGATCGCGACGAGCGGGGCGCGTCAGGTCGTGATTCTCCTCGACCAATCCGCAAGCATGGGCTATGGCGACCGCTGGACCAGGGCGCGCGACGCCGCCAAGAAGGTCGCCCGTGGCCTGCGCGGCAACGACCGCGCGACGCTCGTGCTCTTCGCCGGCGACGCCAGCGTGGCGAGCGAGCCGATGGCGACGCCCGATCGCGTCGTCGCCGCCGTGAACGCGGCGCAGCTGAGTGCCGAGGGCACACGGTACGCGCCGGCGCTCAAGCTGGCGACGCAGATCGTCGCGGCGTCGACGATGCCGCGGCGCGAGGTCGTGGTCATCTCCGATTTTCAGAAAATAGGATGGGCGAATCACAACGAGATCGTCTTTCCGCAGGGAACAGTCGTCACGCCGATCGACCTCGGAGGCGCGGGACGCGCGACCGACGTGGGCGTTTCGCAGGTGACGACGGATCGCGACAGCACTGGCGTGCGCGATCATGTGACCGTCGCTGCGCGACTGGTCAATACGGGCGACAAACCGCGCGCGCTCGCCGCCACGCTTGCCGTGGGCGGGCGCGATGTCGAGACGCAGCAGGCGACCGTGCCGGCGCGCGGCGCCAAGCAGGTGGCGTTCGCGTCGATTCCCGTGCCGAGCGGCGCAACGCGTGGCGCGGTGCGCGTGACGCCCGATTCGCTGGTGGAGGACGACCAGCTCGCGTTCACGATCGCGCCGGACGAGGCCGTGCCGGTGCTGCTCGTCGAGCCGACGACTCCGCGCGAGCACCAGAGCTTGTTCCTCGAGCAGGCGCTGGCGATCGGCGACCGGCCGACCTTTCGCGTCGATGTGAAAACTGTAAACGCCCTCACGCCGCGGGATTTCACCGGCCGCGCCCTCGTCGTGCTCGACGAAGTGGCGCCGCCGAATGGCGCGGTCGGCGCCGCGCTCCGTGCAACGGTGAACGCGGGCTCGGGGCTGTTGATCGTCCCGGGCGAAGGGCGCGCCGAAACATGGCCCGCCGAATGGCGCGCGATGGTGCCGGCGCAGATCGGCCGGCTCATCGACCGCACGTCGGATGCCGGCGGCACGCTGTCGGCGATCGATTACGCGAGTCCGGTGTTCGAGCTGTTCAATGCACCGCGGAGCGGTGACTTCTCGACGGCTCGCTTCTATCGCTATCGCGCGCTCGCGCCCCAGCCAAACGCCGCGGTGCTGGCACGGTTCGACGACAACTCGCCGGCGCTCGTCGAGCAGCCGGTGGGCGAAGGGAAGGTGCTCGTGTGGGCGTCGTCGGTCGACGCGTACTGGACCAACCTGCCGCTGCAGCCCGTGTTCCTGCCGTTCGTCCATCAGCTCGGCAAATTCGCCGGCCGCTATGCCGATCCGCGGCCCTGGTTCACGGCCGGAGAGGTGCTCGATCTGTCGCGCCACGGTGAACTGACGGCGCCCTTCCTCGGCGGGCGGGGCTCGGACAGCACGACCGAGCTGGTGCTGCAATCGCCGAGCGGCGAGCGGACTCGCGTGACGGCGGCGGGAGCGAACCATCTGCTTACACTCCGCGAGCAAGGTTTTTACGAGCTTCGCGGACGCGACACGCCGGTGGGGAGTGGCCGACCGATTGCCGTGAACGTAGATCCTGCGGAAGCGGACCTGACGCACTTGGATCCGCAAGAGATGGTCGCCGCGGTGACGGCGGTGAACGGCGAGCGATTGCCGGGGTCCGATCTGAATCTGGCGACGCCGGAGGAGCAGGAACGCCGGCAGCGGGTATGGTGGTATCTATTGCTCGGCGCGTTGTTTCTGATGGCGGGCGAGACGGCGATGTCGAATCGACTGTCGAGATCGAGGTAGGGACGCTGTGAATCAGTGAAACCGCGTCGGGCGGCGAAGCCGCCCTCGTTGTCGTGACTTGTAACTGCGGGATGAACCGTACCGCATTCACGCCGGTACATGTCACGACAGCGAGGGCCGCAGGCCCGAAGCGGTTTCACCGATTCACCGTCTGAGTCGTAGAGGTTTCAGCGGGGGGCACGATGGAAAACGTTCATGGAGCCGGACGGGAGTTACTGACCGTCGTACGCGGGGTACGCACGCGCTATCGCGCCAAGCATCTGCTGCGCGGCGCGGCGATCACGGTCGCCGG
>DATNAT010000018.1:0-3416 GCA_035572355.1 Gemmatimonadaceae bacterium | reverse complement strand
GATGGCGTCGTCGTTGCCGGCGATCGGCACGCTGATCAGATCCGGATCGGCGTTCGTGTCGACGATGGCGATGATGGGAATGTTGAGCTTGTTGGCCTCGCTGACGCCGATGCGCTCCTTCTTGGAGTCGACGACGAACATGAGGCCGGGCAGCCGGCCCATGTTGCGGATGCCGTTCAGATACTTGGAGAGCTTCTCACGCTCGCGGCGGAGCATGAGTTGCTCCTTCTTGGTGTAATTTTCGAATTCGCCGCCTTCCTCGCCGCCCGCCTCGAGCTCCTTCATCCGGCGGACCTGCTTCTTGACCGTCTGGTAGTTGGTCAACAGGCCGCCGAGCCAGCGCTCGGTGATGAACAGCGCGCTCGCCCGCTCGGCTTCGGCGCGGACGATGCCGGCCAGCTGCGGCTTGGTACAGACGAAGAGCACGTTCTCGCCGCGCAGGATGACGTCGCGCGCGAGCTTCTGGGCGACCTCGATCTGCCGCAGCGTTTTCTGCAGATCGATGATGTGGATGCCGTTCCGCTCGGCGAAGATGAAGCGGCGCATCTTGGGATTCCACCGGCGGGTCTGGTGCCCGAAGTGGACGCCGGCGGCGAGCAGCTGCTCGAGCGTCGGCTGGTTGGTGGACGTCTGTTCGGCCATGCGGGTGTACGCCTCGAAGTGGTTATGCGTCGGATTCCGTCATCGCCCCGTCCACCGCCGAAGCGGCACCGGACCCGGGCTCGGGAGATCCTGAGAGATACCTACGATCGTGAATTCCTGTCTTGTGATGTGCTTTGAACGATATCGGCAATCGAAACGACGATTCGAAAACTAGCGCTTGCTGAACTGGAACCGCTTGCGAGCCTTGGGACGGCCGGGCTTCTTGCGCTCCACCGCGCGCGCGTCGCGGGTCAGGAGGCCCAGATCGCGCAGCTTGCGGCGATGTGCTTCGTCGATCTTGACCAGCGCGCGGGCGACGGCGAGCCGGAGCGCCCCGGCCTGTCCGGTGTTGCCGCCGCCGTCGACGTTCGCTTTGACGTCGAAGCGGCCGAGGGTATCGGTCGCCACGAACGGCTGCTGAATCGACGAGACGTGCGACGGGCGCGGAAAGTAGTCGCCCAGCGTACGGCCGTTCACGTCCCACTTCCCCGAGCCCGGCTTGATGAACACGCGGCACACCGCTTCTTTGCGGCGGCCGATCGCATGGATGCTCTGCATGTCGGCCATCGTTATCTCTCGCTCTTGTCGAAGGTCAGGGCGGTCGGCTGCTGCGCGACGTGCGGATGCTCGGCGGTGGCGTACACGCGGAGCTTGCGGCGCAGCACCTGGCGCCCGAGCGCGGTCTTGGGCAGCATGCCGTAGACCGCCTTCTCGATCACGCGCTCCGGGTGCTTGGCGATCATGGTGCCGTAGGGCATGAACTTCTCGTGGCCCATGTAGCCCGTGTGGCTGAAGTAGTTCTTCTGCTCAGCCTTGCGCCCGGTGACCTTGATCTTCGAGGCGTTGATGACGATGACATTGTCGCCCGTGTCCATGTGCGGCGTGAACATGGGCTTGTGCTTGCCGCGGATGATCCGGGCGACCTCGGTGGCGAGGCGTCCGAGGATCATGCCGTCGGCATCGACGATGAACCAGCGCTGCTCGATGTCGCGCGGCGTGGCGGTGTACGTTTTCATTGCGGAGCGAGACGAAGTGGTTCCTGCGCCTCACCGGTGCGGCACGCAACCCGGGTCTCGGCAGCCACTGAAGGCATTTTTCGACAGACCCGTAAGGTAGACAAGCACTTACGGGCTGTCAACGTAACGGGCTCCGCGCTGCGTTCCCGGCGAGGCTACGGCTTCGCGTCGTCGGCCACCAACGCGAGCCAGTGGCCGTTCGGACTGATCGCCAGGCGCGTGATGTTCGCGAGTCCGTCCGGCGCGAGGTCGGCCGCAACCCTCCAGCTCGTTTCCCTCGGCAAGAGCGTGTACAGCTTGGCTCCGCTTGCCGTGATCGCGATGCCGTTCGCCGTCCAGACGACGAACGCGGCGCCCGCTGGCAATTGCGCGATCGGCGCGGTGTGCGGCGCGTGCGCTCCGTCGAGCCAGAGGCGGTCGAGGCTCAGACCGCCGCCCACGGCACGCTGGACGAACGACACGCTGTCGGTCGCGATCGGCGACAGCGATCGGTCGATGTCGTGCGCCACGGTGTCCGCCTGGTCGGTTCGGACGTCGACCATCTGGAGCGTCGCTGGCCGGCCGAGGACGTAGACCGCGACGTGATCGGCGTCGAGCCAGGCGTGGTAACCGACGGGTTGGACGGTGCGAAGCACGACCTCCGGATCGCTCCCGTCCAGCGCGAAGCTCCACAGGCGCTGGGCCGAATCGCGCTCGACGCGGATCACGGAAAAACGGTGCCCACCGGGCATCGGCGTCGGTGAGTATTCGCTCTCCGGCCCGCCGGTGAGCCGCGTGGTTTGCCTGGCGGCGATGTCGTACCGATAAATGTCCGCCTGCCTGTCGTCGCGGATCGACGTGTAGAGGACGGCGCGTTCGTCAGCCAAAAACGCCGGCTGATTGTCGTAGCCGGCGCGCCGGGTGATGTTGAGCGGTGCGGCGACGGCGATCCCCGCCGGCGCGCGATCCGAGATCGTGAGGCCGGCGAGGTAGACGTCGGAGCCGGGGGCCTGAGCGGCGAGGCCGGCCGCTGGCGCGAGGGTGGCCAGTGCGACGATGATTGCGGCGGGGGCGACAGGGGCGCGGCGCGTCATGCGAGCTCCGTCGTTCGAGGAATGTTATTCCAGTTCTATCAGCAACGTGCCCTTCTCGACTGCGTTACCCGGTGCCGCGTGGACCGCGCGCACACGCCCCGCGGCCACCGCTCGCAATTCATTTTCCATCTTCATCGCCTCCATCACGACCAGTCCTTGGCCCGCCTGCACGACGTCGCCGGCCTGCACCGTGACGCGCACGACGAGCCCGGGCATCGGCGCGACGAGCGGCGCCGGTCCCTGCGGGCCGGCGGACTTGGCCGAGAGATCGCGGATGGCGCGCGTCCGTTCGTCGAGTGCTTCGACCTCGAAGCGATACCCGTCGAGCCAGAGGGTGTAGACGCCCGGCCCGCTTCCCCGCCGCACCACGACGCGGTGCACCTCGCGCCCGATCGTTACCATCCGCACCGGCGTGCCCTCGATCGGCGCGACCTGGGCGGCGACGTCTTGGCCACCCAGATGCACGCCATCGGCGTCGAGCAGGACCTCGTGGTCTTCGCCGTCGATTCGAACGAGATATCTCATGCGTCGGCCGGCACGAGCTCGCACACCGTCTCGACGTGGGCCGTCTGCGGAAACATGTCGAAGGCGCGGAGCGACTCGATGCGATACCGCGGCAGCCGCGCCAGATCGCGGCCGAGCGTGGCCGGGTCGCAGCTCACGTAGACGAGCGCGGCCGGGGCGG
>DATNAT010000017.1:0-4898 GCA_035572355.1 Gemmatimonadaceae bacterium | reverse complement strand
GCGCCGAGCGCTCGGCTGTGACAAACCTTTTTGGCCGACTGCGTGTGCGAGCGACGATCGACGCGACGACAGCGGCGCTGTCGGGCGGGAATCAACAGAAGATCGTCATGGCCAAATGGCTGGCGGCGAAGAGCGACATCCTGATGCTCGACGAGCCCACGCGCGGCGTCGACGTCGGCGCCAAGGCGGAGCTGCACGCTTGGATCGACGAGCTCGCGTCGAACGGGTGCGCGGTGCTGCTCATCTCGAGCGAGCTGCCGGAATTGATCGCGCTGTCGAGTCGGATTCTTGTGTTGCGGCGCGGAAGGGTGGTCGGCGAAGTGGCGCGGGCGGAGGCGACGCAGGCGGGGGTGCTGAGAATGATGGCGGGGCTCGAGCGATCAACCGCCACTGACCGGTAAGGTCAGGGCGCGTCTGCGGCTCGAGTCGCGTGGCGCGCGTCCACTTCGAGCCAAATCTCCAGAATTCTCTTTGCAGTCTGCTTACCGGCTATCGGTGGGTCGAGACGGACGACCGTGTATCGGAGTCGGACCGCGCGGCCGACTTCGTACAATCGAATGCGAGCCGCAAGCGTACCGTCCTCGACGGAACCGGAGGCCATACGCGACCATTGGCTTCGCTCTCCGCCGGAGTCCATTTCGAACTCCAGCCAGCCGCCGCCGGGGAGCCCCGTCTCGAGGAGACGGGTTATCACGCCATCTACGGTCAGGATCTCGCCGGTCTCGACGAGGCGGGTCGTGACGCCATTCAGGGACAGGGGCTGGCTCGCTCGGCCGGCGCCAGCTTGTCCATCACCGTCGCGAACGTCGTATACTCGTACATAGCGAGCATCGTCGTTCGACTGTGAGCGGTCGCGCTCCACCCGTGCTACTTCCTGACGATGTACATCGCCGCCGAATTCGGCGCGAGCAGCACGCTGAGCTCCCCGTCGGCCGAGCGATCGGCATGCGCCCACAGATCGCGCGCCGCGTGCCTCCCGCCGCCGAGTCCGAGCTCCTGCGTCGTCACACTGTAGTGCAGCGGCGTCGAGCTGCGGTTGAGCAGCACGACCGCGCGATCGCCGTTCGACATCGGCTTCATCCACACTTCGAGCTCGCCGTCGTCGCGGATCTTGTGGCCCTGCATGCCGCCCCAGTCCTGATCGACCGCGATCACCTCGCGATTGGTGAGGATGGCTTTCGTCGAGTCGGTCATCGAGCGGAGATCGTTGCCGGCGATGAGCGGCGCGTTCAGGAGCGACCACAAGCTGAAGTGCGCCATGTACTCGGCGTTCGTCATGCGGCCGTTGCCGACTTCCAGCATGTCGGGATCGTTCCAGGCGTTCGGACCGGAGTACTTCTCGAGGCCAACCTGCCGGTCGAGGATCGAGAGCATCGACGTCCATGAGTCGCGAATGTCGCCGGTCGTGCGCCAGAGGTCGCCGCCGACCGAACGGCCCCAAGTCCAGGGCGCGTTCGAGCCCCATTCGCAGAGGCTGAAGACGATCGGCCGCCCGGTGGCGGCGAGCGCGTCGCCCATCGCCTTGTAGCGGGCGAGGGCCGGCCGATTCTCGTTGTTGCAGTTGTCGTATTTGAGATAATCTATTCCCCAAGCCGCGAAGGTCTTGGCGTCCGCCGGCTCGTGGTCGAGACTCGCCGGGCGGCGCTGGCAGGTGCCGGTGCCGGCCGAGGAGTAGATGCCGATCTTGAGCCCTTTGGAGTGCACATAGTCGGCGAGCGCCTTCATGCCGCCCGGGAAGCGCTGTGGGTCGGTCGTCAGGTTGCCGTTCGCGTCGCGCGCCGGCGCCTCCCAACAGTCGTCGATGTTCACGTACTTGTAGCCCGCGTCCTTCATCCCCGACGACACCATCGCGTCGGCGGTCTCGCGAATGAGCGACTCGTCAATCCGGCAACCGAACTTGTTCCAGCTATTCCAGCCCATCGGCGGCGTCGGGGCGAGGCCGGGCGCGGCGGCGAGCATCGCGCCTGGCATCCCTGCGGGGGCCGAGGCAGCACCGGCCCGCGAAACGGCGGAATTGGCCGCGCAGCCGAAGGCGGTGGCGACGGCGAACGTGGCGACTAGCGTGACGGCGGCAGCGTGCAACGAGCGGGCGTTCGGCATCATGTCTCCAGAGCGGGCAGCGACGGGCGACGCGGCGTGGTAGCGGCGCGCCGGTACGTCTCGTACCGTATATCGCGGATTCGCCAGAAACGGAAGAGCGACATGCCGCCAACATCTCGAGCAACATCCTCGGAAGGGGGAAGCATCTCATGCGATTCGTGACCGCGGCCCGCGCCGCGCTCCTCTGCCTGCTCGTCACCGCGAGCGCTACCGCCATCGCCTCCAGCGCTTGGGCGCAGGGCACGCCAGCCGACTACGCGCGCTCAGCGCAGCTCAACGCGCGCTACGACGGGCTCGCCGTCAACGTCGTCGACCGCGCAAGCTGGATCGGCAATACCGATCGCTTCTGGTATCGCCGCTCGGTCAAGGGTGGCTACGAGTTCATGATCGTCGACGCCAAGACGCTCGAGAGGCGGCCGGCGTTCGACCATGGCAAGCTCGCCGCATCGCTCAGCTCGGCGATGGGCGGTGCGTACACGGCGACGCAACTTCCTTTCACCACGTTCAATTTCAGCGACGACGAATCGTCGCTCGACTTCGTGGCGGGCGCCTCGCGCTGGCAATGCGTACTCGCGACCTACACCTGCACGCGCGCCGGACCAGCTTTCGGCCCCGGCGGACGAGGTGGCCGCGGAGGACGTGGCGGGCCGGCGGTCGATGCCTCGCCCGCATATGTCGCCGACGATTCGTCGAGCGACGTCGTGCCGTTCGAAGGGCCGTGGGACACTGAGGACGCGTTCGCGCAGCAACAACAGCCACAACAGCAGCAGCGCGGTCAGGCCGGCGACACGCCCGAGGAACGTCGGTCCCCCGACGGTCGTTGGGAAGCGTACATCGACAACTACAACCTCTACGTGCGTCCGGCCAGCATCGCGCGCGAAGTGGCTCCGCCGCCGGCTGGCTCGATTCCGGGCGGCGGTCGCGGCGGTCGACCGGCCGAGCCGATGGGCACGGCGCTCACGTACGACGGATCGGAAGGCGGCGCGTATACGCTGCAGTCCGTTGTCTGGTCGCCCGACTCCAAGAGGATCGCCGTCTATCGGGTGACGCCCGGCTACCGGCGCCTCGTGCATTATGTCGTGTCGTCGCCCGCGGACCAGCTCCAGCCCGAGCAGATGGAGCGCGTCTACGCCAAGCCGGGCGACGTCCTCGAGACGCGCGAGCCGGTGTTGATCGATGTCGCCGCGAAGCGCGCGGTTCATGTTCAGTCATCAGACTTTCCGAATGCCTATTCGATGACGGGCTTCACGTGGCGCAAAGACAGCCACGCCTTCACGTTCGAGTACAATCAGCGCGGCCACCAGGAGTACCGCGTGATCGAAGTCGACGGCACGACAGGCGCGCCGCGCGTCGTCATCTCCGAGGACCCGAAGACCTTCTTCAACTACCGTCCGTCGAGCGACAACATCACCGACGCCGGGAAGAAGTTCCGCTACGACGTCGCCGACGGGCGCGAAGTGATCTGGATGTCGGAGCGTGACGGGTGGAACCACCTCTACCTCTACGACGGCGCGACCGGCCGGGTGAAGAACCAGATCACCAAGGGTGACTGGGTCGTGCGCAACGTCGAGCATGTCGACGAGGCCAAGCGGCAGATTTATTTTACCGCCGGCGGCATGAACGCCGGCGAGGATCCGTACTTCCTTCACTACTACCGGATCGATTTCGACGGCACGCATCTCGTGTCGTACACGCCGGAGAACGGCAACCACAGCGCCACCTGGTCGCCGGACAGCGCCTACTACTTCGACATCTGGTCGCGCGTCGACGCGGCGCCGACGCTCGTTCTCCGCCGCACCGCCGATCAGAAATCCGTGATGGAGGTCGAGCACGGCGACATCTCGGCGCTCACCGCCGCCGGCTGGCGGCCGCCCGAGGTGTTCACGGCCAAAGGGCGCGACGGCAAGACCGATATCTGGGGCATCATCATCAAGCCGACGAACTTCGATCCGAGCAAGAAGTATCCGGTGATCGAGAACATCTACGCCGGCCCGCAGGGTTCGTTCGTACCGAAGAGTTTCGGCGTCAACAACGCGATGCGGAACCTCGCCGAGCTCGGGTTCGTCGTCGTGCAGATGGACGGCATGGGGACGTCGAACCGCTCGAAGGCGTTCCAGGACGTCGCCTGGAAAGACCTCGGCGACGCGGGCTTCCCCGATCGCATCGCCTGGCACAAGGCCGTGGCGGCGAAGTACCCGTGGTACGACATCACACGTGTCGGCATCTACGGCACCTCCGCCGGCGGACAGAACTCGCTCGGCGGCATGCTCTTCCATCCAGAGTTTTATAAAGCCGCCGTGTCGGCCGCCGGCTGCCACGACAACCGGATGGACAAGATCTGGTGGAACGAGCAGTGGATGGGTTGGCCGATCGGCCCACAGTACGCTGCGTCGTCCAACGTCGACAACGCGAGCAAGCTCCAGGGCGACCTGATGCTCATCGTCGGCGAGCTGGATACGAACGTCGATCCGTCGTCGACGATGCAGGTGGTGAACGCGCTGATCAAGGCGAACAAGCAGTTCGACCTGCTCGTCATCCCCGGCGCCGACCACACCGACGGCGGCCCCTACGGCCGCCTCAAGCGCGACGATTTCTTCGTTCACCACCTGCTCGGCGTCGAACCGCCCGAGCGCAACGCGAGCGCGGCGCTTCAGGCCGGCCGCGTTGGAGGAGACCGCTGATGGACAGACGAGGATTTCTCGAGCGGAGCGCCGGTGTCGCCGGCGCCGTCGCACTCGGGTCGACGCTGCGCGCCGACAATCTTTTTGCGGAGCGCCCGGCGATTGCGCCGGCACCCG
>DATNAT010000016.1:0-5062 GCA_035572355.1 Gemmatimonadaceae bacterium | reverse complement strand
CGACGAGAGGTAATCTGAAAGCGACAATCGCGCTCGCCTGCCAAGCCATTCTATTCGACTTCGACGGCGTCCTCGTCAACTCGGCGGCGTGTGTCGAACGACTGCTCACGGCGTGGGCGATTCGCCACAGCCTCGCCCCCGCAGATGTGATTCACGTTGCTCATGGGCGGCGGACTGTCGAGACAGTGCGACTCGTCGCGCCACATCTCGATGCAGAGGCCGAAGCGAGCGCGTTGACCGCCGCCGAAGCCGTGACCACGGACGGCATCGCGGAGGTTCCCGGCGCGAAGACGCTGGTGGAGTCACTCGCGCGCGATCGATGGGCAATCGTCACTTCGGGCGCGCGCGCGGTGGCCAAGCTTCGACTGGAAGCAACCGGATTGCCCGAGCCGCGCGTGCTCATCTGCGCTGAAGACGTGACACGCGGCAAGCCCGATCCCGAGGGCTATCTCGCAGCGGCTGGGCGACTCGGCGTCGCGCCGTACGATTGCATCATCGTAGAGGATGCGCCTGCGGGCCTGGCTGCGGCGAACGCAGCGAGGATACGATCCGTTGGCGTGGTCGGGACCTATCGGGTTGGTGCGCTGACTGACGCGACGTATGTTGTTGCGGCACTGTCCAGCTTGCGGGTAGTCGAAGGACGTCGCTCCGACCCGCTCACTGTTCAGCTGACGCCCGCGTGACCGAGTGGCCCCGCACGCATTCCGGAGGTTGGATGTTCGACGATGTCATCCACGACCTGCGCCGCGAGCCTCGACCTGTCGAACCGCTCGATCGTCGCCGCTGGCTGCTGACGTTCGCGCCGATCGCCTGTGCTGTCGCACTCGGGTGCGGCGACTCGACGGCGCCGCGGCGTGCTCGACCCGACACGATCGTAGACATCTCGCCAAGAATCGCCGGCGCGTTCGCATCGCTCGGGGCGGTGCAGGCTTTTCATGCGACGGTGACCGATACGTTGGGCGATACACTCACTGAAGCGGTGACCTGGCGTGCGTCGAATGCTGCTGGCAGCAGTGCGATCGTTGTGGCGTCCGACGGCACGGTGACCATTGCGCCGAGCGCGACGCCGGGCGACTACGCGCTGGTCGCAACGGCCGAGGGTGCGGCCGACACCGCGACGGTGCGCGTTCTCCCGGCGCCGACGGGGAAGCTGATCTTCTCGGCGCGGGTTGGAAGCGACGGACAGATCTTCGTCAAAGATTTCGCCGCGTCAGGCGATGCCGCGCAAATCACGACAGGCTCGGGCGCGGTCGCCGGGATCGCGGTGGATCAGAAATCGGGAATGATCTTCTTCTCGCAGGGGGCAATTCCCGCGGTCGACATCTATCGAGTGGCGACGAGCGGCGCCGGGCTGGTGAATCTCACGAACGACGCGGCGGCGTCGAACCAGGGGCCGGCCGTCGACCCGGTAACCGGCGACGTGTACTTCAGCCGCAAAGGTCTGAGCGGAACGGCGACCCAGATCTTTCGCATGGCGCCGGACGGAAGCGCGCTCACGCAGGTGACGACGAGCGATCAGGGGAAGATTCAACCGGCCGTGTCGCCGGACGGAAGCTCGCTGGCGTGGAGCGAGACTTTTCAGCCGGGCAGCAACCTCGAGGTGATGACGGCGGCGATCGATGGATCGAACCCACTGCGGCTCACGAACCGTGTTGGAGTCGACGGCGCGGCGTTCTGGTTTTCGAATACGCGACTTCTGTGGAGCTTTTTCGCGCCGGGCACCGCGTCCGACGTCTTTTCGGCGGATCTCTCCAATCCCGGAACCCTGGTCAACCTCACGAACGGCGCTGGGCAGAGCTCTTCGCCGAGCGGAGGGTGCGCGGCGAACACGGTGACGATCCTGCGCACGACGACCGCGCCAGGAGTGTATCAGCTCGATCTGGTGACGGGGTTGGCGGTGCCGTACACGCTGCCGGTTAGCCGAACGATCTCGTTTGCTCGGAGACTGTGCTGATGCCCGACCGCCTCGCCCAAACGATCGACATCGAGACGCCGGAGCTCGTCGTCGTCAGCTACACCATTGCCGGCGTCGGGTCCCGCATCGCCGCCGGGCTGATCGACCTCGGCATCTGCATCGCCGCGCTCGTTGCCGTCATCGTGCTGACGCTCGTCGTCGGCGGGCCGACGCACTTGGAACCGGAGACTCGTCAGCGAATGTCGACCGCCTGGGCGACGGCGATCGTCGTCATCGTGCAGTTCGTGATCCTCTGGGGCTACTACGTGTTCGCCGAAGGACTGTTCGACGGACGCACGATCGGAAAGCGCGCGCTCGGGCTCCGCGCCGTGCGCGACGGCGGCTACTCGTTGGGATTCGCCGCGTCCGCCGTGCGCAATCTCATGCGCTTCGTCGATCTTCAGCCGTTCTTCATGTATTTCGTCGGCATCATCGGCGTGGCCGTCTCGAAGTCGGGCAAGCGGCTCGGCGACCTCGTGGCCGGCACGATCGTCGTGCGCGAGGCGATGGTCCACCAGCCGATCTCGCGCCCGGAAGCGTCGCGGCCGACCGCGCAGCCTGTACCCGCGACGACGCTGCTCACCGACGCCGAATATCAGCTGCTCGACCGCTGGACCGCGCGGCGCGCCAGCCTAGACACCGAGCGCCGCGGCACACTCATGAAGCAGGTCGCGGCCCGCCTACAGCACGCCCTGAGCGACGTCGACCCGCGCGATGTGAGCGGCGCGCTGGCCCGCCTGCTCGCACGCGAGCGCGACGCGCGGCAGCGAGGAGCGGTCTCGAAGGGCTCGACGGGCGCGAGCCGCGAGCGGTACGCCATCGTCACCACGCGATCGCCGCGCTGGATCGCGTTCGCGGCCCGGCTCGCCGAAGCACAGCGCCACGGGTTGCGGTCGTTCAGCGAGACGCAGGTCCGCGAGTTCGTGGAAGAGTATCGCTCGCTCTCGGCCGATCTGGCGCGCCTCCGCACGGCGACGCGCGGCGAGTCGAGTGACGAGCTGTTCTATCTCGGCCGTCTCGTGAGCGGCGCGCACAATCTGTTGTATCGAGATCGGCGCAATACCCTTCGCGAGGTTCTTCGCTTCGTCGCCGTCGACGTGCCGACGGAGGTGCGCGGCTCGATCGTTCCGATCGCGATCGCCGCGGCATTCATGTTCGGACCGGCGGTGATCGCGTGGACGGCGGTCGTGCGCAACCCGGCGGTCGCATCGAGCTTCATTCCGACGTCGATGCTCGATCGCGCCGAAGAGGGCGTGGAACGCGCGAAGCGCAACAGCGGGTACATCCCCGATCCGGAGGTGTTCCGCCCGGTAATGGCGAGCCGGATCATTGCCAACAACGTGCAGGTGACGTTCGCGGCCTTTGCCTTCGGCATCACCGCCGGCATCGGCACGGTAGCCCTTCTCATCTTCAACGGCATCTCGCTCGGCGGCGTGTTCGGGCTCTATCAATCGAAGGGCATCCTGGAGTTGCTCGTCGCCTTCGTCGGCCCGCATGGTGTGCTCGAGCTGTCGGCCATCTGCATCGCGGCCGGCGGCGGTCTGTTGATCGCGGCTGCGATGCTGGTTCCGGGCGATCGCACGCGAAGGCGCGCGCTGGTCGACAACGGCCGCCGGGCGATGAGGCTCGTCACCGCGTCGACGCTGATGCTGATCGTAGCCGGCTCGCTCGAAGGAATGGTGTCGCCGATCCCGAACTGGCCGCTCTGGCAGAAGCTCGCCGTGTCCGGCGCGACGTTCGTCGTTCTCGTGGCGTATCTCTCGGGCGGTGCGCGCGGGCGGCGCGCGCAGCCGTCGACGGACGCACTTCGCGTCTCGACGACCGGTGACAACTTGCTAGAGCTGTCCCCGCGCTTTGATCTCGAGGTAGCGGTTGACGACCGCGGCGGCCATGCGTGACGGCGTGACGTCGAGCACGACGAGGCCGGCGCGTCTCATCTGCGCCAGCGCCTCGTCGCGCTCGTGCACGAGCTCCTCGGCCGCGGCGCTCTGATAGAGTGCGGTCGCGCCATCGGCCCGCGGTCGCGCGGCGGCCATCAGCGCTTCGTTCTGAACGGCGACGACGACGAGCAGATGCCGCTGGGCCATGCGGCCGGCGTAGGCGACGAACTGCTTCGCCGACCGCGCGTCGATGACGTCGGTGAAGAACACGACGAGCGCCCGCCGCCGTTGCGTCGTCGCCAGCACGCGAAACGCCGCGAGATAGTCCGGCTCGGTGAGCGTTGCCTCGAGCCCGCTCAGCGCGCGATGCAGTCCGCGCAGCGCACGATCGCCTCGTTGCGGCGGCACGGATGCGCGAATTCGATCGTCGAACGCGACGAACCCCACGCGGTCGCCGCTCGTCGCCGCCACGTCGCCGAGTACGAGCGCCGCCGAGAGCACATGCTCGAAGCGCGGGTAGCGTCCGGCGAGCTGCGTCATCGCGCGGCCGCAATTGATGAGCGAGATGACCGTCTGCGAGCGTTCGATCGTCTGCTCGCGGCTGATCAGACGGCCGTGGCGCGCCGTCGCTTTCCAGTCGAGGAGGCGCGGATCGTCGCCGGGCACGTAATCGCGAAGTCCGGCGAAGGCCGTTCCCTCGCCGCGCAGCTTGAGGGCGCGAATGCCCGCCTCGCTCAAGCGATTCTGGAGTGCGAGCAGCCGAAAGCGGCGCACGTTGCTGAGCGACGGTACGACGGCGGCCGACTCGTCGGCGTTGGGTGGAACGACGACGATGCGCGCCAGCAACCCGAGGGGCGTGGTGATGCGCATCGCGATCGGGCCCAACGCGTACCGGCCCCGCGCGTCGCCGACGACGCCGAGCGCGAGACGACGTTCGCTCTGCGGCGCGATCTCCAGCGTCTCATCGCGCAGCGCGCCCGAGATACCGTGCGGGATGCGATCGTAGAGCACCACGCGCACCCGCCACGGCCAGGACGAGCGAAGCGTGTACACCACGTCGCCGGCATCGCCCAGACCAAGCGTGTCAGGCGCGGCGCGCTCGACGATCACAGCATTCTTGCGCGGAAGACGCAGGTAGTCGATCGCGACGACGATCACGAGAGCGGCGATCGACAACGCCGCGAACGCCGCCCCGATCGCCGGAACGATCCAGGCGAGCGCGACGACC
>DATNAT010000015.1:0-9929 GCA_035572355.1 Gemmatimonadaceae bacterium | reverse complement strand
CCCCCTCCGATTGGAGGCGAAGCCCGACGAGCATCGAGCTGTTCGGCTTGCCGCGGACGGCCGCCGCCGGCTTGTCCGTCATCTCGATCACCTCGGCCGCCTCGACGGTCGACAGTCGCCCGCGCTGCGCTTTCAAGGGCGCATATTCGGGATCTTTGAGCAGGCCGTCGAGTTGCTCGGCGATGACCGGCGAACGCCCGACGAGCTGGATCGAGTGTGCGGAATCGAGCTCGCTCAGCGCGAGCAAGGCACCGGCAACGGTCGCCTGGGGAGCGAAGTCGCCCCCCATGGCGTCCAACGCGATGCGCGCCAACGCTAGGCTTCCCTGGCTTCGACCCGCTGTTTTCCGGCGTAGAAGCCGCACTCGCCGCACACGCGATGCGGCCGCTTCGGCGATCCGCACTTGGGACAGCTCTGAATGACGACGGCCGGCGCGGTCTTGTGCGTGTTGCGCGCGCGCTTCTTTCGCTTGGAGGTACGTCGCTTTGGGACGGCCATGGGACGATATGGAGTTAAGTAGTGGTCGAGATGGAAGGTCGTGGTGGTCGAGCCGCTGCTCGACCGTGCATCAGCCGCGTTTCAACCGCGTTTCAGCCGCGTTTCAGCCGCGTTTCAACCCTGCTTCATCTTGCGGAGCACGCCCCAGGTCGGGTCGTCCGCCGCTTCACTGCACTCGTGCGGTCCGGCGTTGAGATCGGCGCCACAGCGCGAACACAGGCCCTTACAGTCTTCGCGGCACAGCGCAAAGGTCGGCGCGGCGAGCAGCCACTCCTCGCGGATCGCCGGCCGAAGGTCGAGCTCGTCGGCCCGTGGGTCGAGTCGATACACGTCCGGGTCGTCCGTCTCCTCATCTCCGGCTTCCGCGAAGATCAGATGCGCTTCGTCGCTCACCTGTGCATGCGCCTCGGTCAGACAGCGACTGCACTCGAGCGTCACGTCGCCGGCGATTCGCCCGTGCCAATAAAAACGACCCGGGCCAGCGGACGACAATCGGCCCGTCACGCGAACCGCCGTCGTCGGCTTCGGATCGTCCGCTTCCCAGATAGGATCCGCGGCAGAAAGATCTTCGTCGACCACCGCGGCGTGCGACTCGAGCGACCGAATGTCGAAGGACAACATCCCCTAAACGTAGCCAGCGCGGCCGCTCACTACAAGTCGGTGGAGGATCAGAGCTTAGGCATCGGTCGCTCCCGTTGGCCGCGACCTCGGCCGGAGTCGACTCGCCCTTCGCACACATCTCTCACAGATCCGGCACCGCCTGCCACAACCCGAACCCTAGGTTGGGGTCGGCACCGAGACTCCGCGAAACATCAACCGCCTCGAGCTTCGACATGTTCAGCGTTCTCTGCATCCCGCTCTTCGCCTCGCTCGCCGTTGCCACACCGACACCGGGTCCGGCCATCGAACCCACGAGGCCCGCGTCGATCGCCGCGGCAGCGGAGACGCTCACCGTCTCGACCACGTGGCTCGCCGAACATCTTCACGACCCGAATGTCGTCGTGATCGAGGTTGGAATGGAGTCGATGGGCCGGAGCTCGACCGATCACATTCCGGGCGCGCGCATGGTCGACTATCACGACATCACGACCGACGACGGCGGGTTGAACACCGAGCTGCCACCGGTTCAAGCGCTGGTTGACCTACTCACTCGCATCGGCGTGTCGACCGGCTCGCGCGTGGTACTCTACGGCGCGCCGCCGCCGGTCGTGACGCGTGCTTTCTTCGCGCTCGACTACCTCGGTGGGACCCGGCCGGCCATCCTGCTCGGGGGTCTGAGCAAGTGGAAGTCCGAAGGCCGCCCCGTTGTCGCGCAACTCGGCGCTGCGTCGCATCGCGGCAAACTGGTCCCCCGGCCGAACCCGAGCGTTGTCGTCAACGCCGGGTGGGTGCGCCGCCACCTCGGAAAGCCATCGATCGCCCTCGTCGACACGCGCACGCCGTCGGAATACTTCGGCGGCGCGGAACGACATGGCGCGGTGAGCGGCGGACATCTTCCCGGCGCGCGCAAACTCGAGTGGCAGGAGCTGTTCTCGAGCGGCGCCGATTTCGACCTTCGCTCGCCCGCAGAGCTGCGCGACATCTTTTCGCGTCGCGCACATTCGGGCGACACCGTGATCACGTACTGCGCGGTCGGATATCGCGCAAGCGCGACGTACTTCGTGGCGCGACTGCTCGGCTATCCGGCACGCTTGTACGACGGGTCGTACGAGGGATGGTCGCAGCTCGGTTATCCGCTCACCCGCGACACCGTCGCGCTGCTCGCTCCGCGCTGACGGTCAGCGCCGCGGAGGCTTCCCTGTCGCGGGGCGGGCTGGCAGCGTGTCACAGCCGACCGAGAGCGAGCGACCGCCGAGCGCGCGGTCGACACGCTCCAACGCCTTCGCGTCCTGAATGGGATTGATGGCGAGATCGTCGGCATCGTCGACGAGCCGCGTTGCGATGCTTTCCGGGTAGGTGGCGAATAGACGCGATTCTTCGCAGGTGATCCGATTCGCCGCCATCACGACGTCTGTTGCCGTGAGCTCGGCGCGAAGCAAGTCGTAGAGGCGCTTGTTGCGCGCGTCGAGCCGCACGATGCGATCTACGGTCACGCTCAACAGTTGCGATCCGTTGAGCGCCGTCGACCCGCTGGCCGGAGCTGCCCGCTCGGCGAGCCTTACCTGGACGTTCTCGAAGCCGGAGTCGGCGCGAAACGCGTAGTCGATCGACGCGCCGCGAGCGCGCGCTACGGGAATGAGGTGCATCCCAGCCGGCCCGCCGGCGCCCCGGACGCTCATCGTGTCGACGCGCCCGAGCACGCCGCCGCCAAGCATGACGTACAGCGTGTCGATTCGCCCGCCCGTCGACTGCGCGCGCAATGGCGTGACGACCGCCGTAAACGCGGCGCAGAGCACGAACAGGAAGCCAGATGGCGATTGGCGCGGCACGCGTTTCTCCGACGGAGCGTCGAAAGTAGGACGCAGCCGACAGCGCACGGGTCACCGCGGCCGCGCCTATCGCCGCTGAAAGTCCGACGAGCCGAGCGCGACCGCGAGAAGCTCTCCGAGGTGCTGGGGCGTTTTCGCCGGCGACTGCACGGCGAGCATCGCTCGTCTCGTTTCCGGCGCCGCATCGCCGCCGAGCACCGCGCTGATCACGCCGTCGACCTGCTGTTCCGGCGGGAGCGCGAGCAAGGCGCGCGCGGGCTGCCACGCCGAGAGTCGGATGTCGCGCACCTGATTGCTGCCGACTTGAATGCCAAAATTCACGCGATCCATCAATGCCCCGCCATTCATCCACGCCGCGGCCTGATCGGGCCAGCCGTCCGGAGTGGCACGGCCGTAGATCGGCTGACCGAGCCGTGCAACGACCTGGGCGAGCTGCGGGAGCGTGTCGGGTGCGGCATTCATCACGCGAAGCACGCTTGCCACAAGCTCGTAGGGAGTCTTCACCTTGGCGCGGTAGGCGCCTCGACTGAAAAACTCGGGCGAGGTGAAGATCGTCCGCAGGACTTCGCGGATGTCGCCGTCGGTGCGCTCGTACGTCTTTGCCACGCGGTCGACGAGCGCTGGCGGAGCGCTGTCGCTCACGAAGCGGATGACGAGCTTCTTGGCGATGAAGCGCGCCGTCGACGGATGTCTCGCCAGAATGTCGAGCACCTGCTCGCCGTCCTCGATGCCGCGTCCGCCCAGGATGTGCACGCCGAGCACGGTCTTGTCGCCCGCGTCGTGCTGCGCAGAATGGAATGAGAACGTGCCGCCGTCGATCAGATCGTCAATGCCCCAGCCGGTCAGGCAGCGCGCGACCTCCTGCACGTCCCGTTGCGTATAGCCGCCGTCGACGCCGAGCGTGTGCAGCTCCATCAGCTCGCGCGCGTAGTTCTCGTTGATGCCGACTCGGCGTCGATGCACCGTGTGCACGAGCGAGGTGTCGCCGAGCGGCGGATGGGCGGCGCGCCGCTGCTCGATCAGCCACTCCGTGGGATTGGAATGCAGGCTGTCGACCACACTCTGGTAGTTGTCGAGATAAACGAGCATCGCCGGTGTCTTGGCGACCGCACCCAGCAGATCGCGGAATTTTCCCAGCGCATGGGCGCGGATGGCGCGATCGTAGTCGACGAGGGCCAGCGGCGATCCGACGTTCGCCGCCGACACGGAAAAGTGATTCTCCCAGAAGACCGTCATTACCTCGAGCAGCTGTCGTTCGCTGATTTCTGCCCGAACGAGCAGCGATGGGACGAGCTCGCGTTGAACGGCCCCCCGCTGCATGGCGAGGCGCACCGCCAGATCGCTCCGCGCGTCAACCTCCGAGGCGCGCGCGCGCATGTTCGCCAACTGCACCATCGCCGAGCCGGTGTCTTTCGCCGCCGCCGTCATCGCGGCCATCGAGATCGAGTCGGCCTTGGGGCCCGGGGACAGCGGGTATTCGTTGGGCCGCGGATGATCCGCCGCCAGCTCGAACGCAGATTTGTGCGCGATCTCGAGTAGGTCGAGCACGCTGTCGGCCACTGGATCGGGAATGGACTCGGGGTGCAGCTGGCGGTCGATCCAGCGATCGATGCCCATGCGCTCCGCTGCGGCCACATCGCCGGGCCGCGCGCCGAAGGTGAGTCGACTCAGCACCTGGCGCGCTCTGTCGGCGCCGGTCAGCGGAGCGCTGGGATCGGTGGAGGGTCGCGCCACGCCGACGCCGGCGCTATTCGACTGCAGCGCCGGGGTGCAGCCCGACGTCGCGGCCAACAGCGTCATCGCGATCGCGCGACGCGTCGCCCCACTCTGTCGCGTCGTCATGGGATGCTCGCTTCGATGACCCTGCTCCGGCCGTTCGCGCGCTCCACGAGAAATGCCGTGCGGCGCCCGACCGCGGCGACGGTCGCGCCGCCAGGCACCTGCACGCGATCGATGAGCGTTCCCTCATGGGAGATCACATCGTACACCGGAGCGCCGGCCGCCGACGGCACGCGACCCTCGCGCACCCACACGGTGCCGTCAGGCGCCGGGACCGTCGACTCGGCCGCGAACGGCGGCCAGAAGTCGGGAAGATCCGACGCTTCGATGACGGCGCTCGGCGTTCCGCCGGCCGGTCGCGATTCGGCGCGTTCCGCCGCGAGAATCGAATCGCGAACGCGAAGGGTGTCGATCATCGCCGCCTTCTGAGCGGCGGAGATCGGCACCCACGTCGCGGGGATCTTTCCCGTCGACGTCACGCGGCGGTCCGGTCGAATCCAATCGACGTGATAGTCGGCGATCTTGACGACGGCGACCGTGCCGTCGTCGAGCACCGTCCAGTCGTCCGCCGACGCGACCGGATTGAACGCCGAGCGTCCGGAGGCGCCGCCCTCCGCCCGCCGGCGAACGGCCTGCCGCGTGCGCGGCGCGCGGACGAGCGCCAGCGTGTCGAGCGCGCCGGTGACGAGATTGCGCCGAAGGATCGGGATCGTGTCCGGGCCCCTCATGAGCGTGTCGCCCACGAAATCGGGGTCGAGGAGCGACAGGAAGACCGGTCGCGGGGCGCGGAAGAGAAGATGGTCCGCGCGGTCGTAGCCGACCGCTTCACCGAGTGTCTGTTCTCCTCCGACGAGGCCTCTGGCAGGCGCCGGGATCACGCGAGCAATCTTGCCCGCCGGATCGATCACGACGTACGCTTTCGTCAACACGTCGCGCGCCAAGGATGAATCGCCGACGAACGGAATCAGGCCAACCAAGCCTTTGCCCCAGGCCTTCCCCGTCGCGATGGTCGTATCGGCGATGGTGGTGGCGTGCTCGAGCGTGGAATCGAACAGCAGCAGGCGGCTGTTCTGTGGATCGCTGACCAGCACGCGACCGTCGCTCAGCGGCCGAACGCCAATGCGCATACCGAGGAGCTCGGTGGTCGTGTGGATTTGCGCGCTGATGCGGTGGACGGCGAGGGCCGACGGTTGCGCGAGTGCGCCGGGTGCGCCGAGCACTGTCAGCGGGCCGACGATCCCGAGCTCCCGCAGGCCGCGGACGATTCTGGCAGCGGGCTGAAAGCGACGCATCGAGCGGTGCATGTCGAGTCGAGGAAGCGTGGCTGGCGACCGGGCTTCAACACTAGTGCCCGGCCGAGGTTCCCGACATCCCCGCTGAGGCAGCGCGCCTCTGCCGCTGGACTCGCACCGCGCGGGTCCATATGATCTCCCTTCGATGCGACGCCTCGCCACACTCCTCCTGCTGGCGCTTCCTAGCGTGGCCTCGGCTCAGATCTTACGGCCGCAGGATGATCTGCGTGCCTGCGACGGGAGCCGGCGCGCAGCACGGCGATCGCCGCGACGATAGGCGGGGTCGCCGTGTGCGCATTTGCATTTCTTAGCGACAGCGATCACCGATTCGGACCGAGTGAACGTGGGGTCATTGTTCGTCGCCTCAGCGATCGGGCTTCCGTTGGGCGGCATGGGGAGCTACCGGCACTGCAAGGGACGATGATGCACCGAGTGTCATTCACGTTTCAGGATTTCATAAGGCAAATGCCATCACGCAAAACCGTTCAGCTCCGGCGCGCCGCCGTGATCCCCGGCGCGCTCCTCGCCGCTGTCCTCTCGCCGCAGCCGGCCGCGGGCCAATCGGCCTTGCCTCCAGCCATGCGTGCCGCGATCGACAGCGCCGCGCGCGAGGTGCTCGCTACCACCGGCGCGCCCAGCGCGTCGATCGCTGTCGTCCGTTCCGGTAGCCTCGTCTACGCGAATGCCTACGGCACGGCACGGCTGGACCCGCCCACGCCGGCCACGTCGGCGATGCGCTACAGCATTGGTTCGATCAGCAAGCAGTTCACTGCCACGGCGGTCCTGTTGCTTGCCGAACGGCACAAGCTCTCGCTCGACGACAAGATCGCGAAGTGGCTGCCCGATCTCACACGCGCCAACGAAGTCACGCTGCGCCAGGTGCTGTCGATGACATCCGGCTACCAGGACTACTGGCCGCAGGACTACGTGATGCCGCCGATGCTCCAGCCGACGACGGCGCGGCGGATCGTCGACGAGTGGGCGAAGAAGCCGCTCGACTTCGAGCCCGGCACCAAGTGGCAATACAGCAACACCAACTACGTGATCGCCGGAATGATCGTCGAGAAGGTCGCGGGTATGCCGCTCGTCGATTTTCTGCGCAAGGAAATATTCGGTCCGCTGCATATGACGTCGGTGTTCATCAGCGACGAAGGAGCCCTTGGGCCGAGTGATGCGGAGCGCTACCTGCGCTATGCGCTCGGGCCGCCGCGTGTCGCGCCGAAGGAGGGGCGGGGCTGGATGTTCGCCGCCGGCGAGTTGGCGATGACGGCAAGCGACCTTGCGCGGTGGGACATCTCGGTCATCGACCACAAGATCCTGACGCCGGCCTCGTATCGCGAGCAGCAGACCGACATCCGGCTCAAGAACGGAACGGCCACCGGCTACGGCCTGGGCGTCGACGTCGGCGTCGCCGACGGACACAGGCTGATCTCGCACGGCGGAGAGGTCTCCGGTTTCACGGCGCAGAACAACATCTACCCCGACGATCGCGCGGCCATCGTCGTCCAGACGAATCTCGACGCGACCGCCGCCTCCGGAACGATCGCGCGCCGAATCGCCGACCTGCTCTTCGCGTCGACCGATCCCGGTACGGCACGCGCCGTGGCGCAGGCCCGCACGATTTTCGAGGGACTTCAGCACGGCACGATCGACCGGTCGCTCTTCACCGCGAACGCCAACGCGTACTTCAACCAGACGGCGCTCACCGACTTCGCGTCGAGCCTCGGCCCGCTCGGCCCGCCGACCGAGTTCACGCAGACGCGCCAATCGCTGCGCGGCGGCATGGTCTATCGCGCGTTTCGCGTGCGCGTTGGAGACAAGACGGTGACGGTATCGACCTTCACGATGCCCAACGGGAAGCTCGAGCAATATCAGATCGCGGCGAGCTGACAATGCCGACAATGCCACGGAACCCACCCATGCGTCGACGTCCTGCTTCGTTTCCTTCGCCCTCCGCTGCACTCACATTGCTCGCGGCTGCATCGCTGCTCGCCGCAGGCTCGGCGGGTCTGCTGGCACAGGGTGCGCCTTCGGCCAGGCGCCTCGTGCGCATCGGCGACATGTACCGCCTGCGGAACGTCGGCGCGCCACAGCTCTCGCCCGACGGACAATGGGTTGCCTACACCGTCACCTCGCTCGATTCGGCGAAAGACAAGTCGAATACGGATGTGTGGATGACGAGCTGGGACGGGACCCAGTCGATCCAGCTCACCTCGTCGCCGGACGCCGAGTCGTCGCCGCGGTGGAGTCCGGATGGGCGCTATCTCTCTTTTCTCTCGTCGCGCGACGGCGGCAAGGGCGCGCAGCTCTGGCTGCTCGATCGGCGCGGCGGCGAGGCGTCGCGGGTCACGGAGCTCAAGAGCGGTATCGAGTCGTACGACTGGTCGCCGGACAGCAAGCGCCTCGCGCTCGTCACGCACGATGCGACGCCCGATGCCGATTCGGCGGACAAGAAGCCGAAGCCGATCGTCATCGACCGATATCATTTCAAGGATGACGGCGACGGCTATCTCGACAGCACGCGAAGCCGGCTCTACCTGTTCGATCTCGCGTCGAAGAAGACGACGGCGCTCGCGCCAGGCGCGTTCGACATTGCGAATCCGGTCTGGTCGCCCGATGGAACCCGTATCGCCTTTCAGAGCGACCGCTCGCCGGGCGACGCCGATCGACGCAACGACTCGAACATCTACGTCGTCGACGCGCGCGAGGGCGCCGAGCCTCGGCGATTGACGAGCTTCGACGGCCCCGACACGGGGCCGGTCGACTGGAGCCCGGACGGTCGCACGATCGCCTACCTGCGCGGCAGCGATCCGAAGTACTTCGCCTATGACGAGCCTCAACTCGCCGTGGTGCCCGCAGACGGCGGCCCCGAGCGTGTGTTGACCGCGGCGCTCGACCGGCCGGTCGATGACGTGCACTTCACCGCCGACGGCCGCGCGATCGAGTTCATTTACGCCGATGATCGGGCGATGTATCCGGCGCGGGTGAGCGTGATGGGCGGCGCCGTGGACCCGCTGGCGAGCGGCCGACGCGTCGTGAGCGCGCTGTCGATGCACGGCGGGCACACGGCCGTGCTGGGCGGCACCGCGACCCAGCCAGGTGAAATCTTCGCGCTCGAAAATGGTTCGCTGCGACAGCTGTCCCACCAGAATGACGCCTGGCTCGCCGAGGTGCGGTTGGCGACGACGGAGGACGTGTCGTTCCGCACCAAGGACGGCAACGACGTTCACGGTTTGCTCATCAAGCCGGCCGGCTACGTCGCAGGCACCAAGCTGCCCTTGCTTCTTCGTATCCACGGCGGGCCGGCCGGGCAGGATCAGCATTCGTTCAGCTTCGAGCGCGAGGTGTTCGCGGCAAACGGCTACGCGGTGCTCAACGTCAACTACCGCGGCAGCAACGGCCGCGGCGAAGCGTATCAGCGCGCGATCTTCGCCGACTGGGGGGACAAAGAGGTCGTCGACCTGCTCGCCGGAGTGGATTTCGCCGTGGCGAGTGGCGTTGCCGATCCCGACCGACTCGGCATCGGCGGCTGGAGCTATGGCGGCATCCTCACGGACTACACGACCGCCACGACGCGGCGGTTCAAGGCCGCGATCGCCGGCGCCGGCAGCGCGCTGCAGACGTCGATGTACGGCGTCGACGAATACGTGTATCAGTACGACAACGAGCTCGGTCCGCCCTGGAAGTCGCAGGACCTCTGGATCAAGCTGTCGTATCCGTTCTTTCACGCCGACCGGATCACGACGCCCACGCTGTATCTCGGCGGCGACAAGGATTTCAACGTGCCGGTCGTGGGCGGCGAGCAGATGTACCAGGCGCTGCGCAGCCTCGGCGTGCCGACGGAGCTGATCATCTATCCCGGCGAGCATCATGGCATCAGCCGGCCGAGCTTCGTCTACGACCGGTACGAGCGGTATGTGAACTGGTATGA
>DATNAT010000014.1:0-8477 GCA_035572355.1 Gemmatimonadaceae bacterium | reverse complement strand
TTGGCGACGCTCCATAGTCTTCCCGCCTGATCGGCGAACACTCGAGCGCCGCCCGACGGGCGGTGTGTCGTGTTGCTGACCGACAATCTCGGCATGGCGACTCCTACCCCGCTCTTGGTGACACTGGGGCGGGCGCCGGAGTGCGTCAAGGGCAACTCCCCGGCATTGGCGGCCGAGATCGCCGATCCCGCCTTCCCGCGCCGGCCTCGACCGAGGCCGCGCTGGCTTCGAGAGCCCGAATGCGCGAACGGGGCGGCCTCAAGGGGCGCCCCGTTCGTCTCCAACTACTGCGTCATTTCTTTACTGCCGTGCTGCTCGGTGCTTCGATCTGACAATGAAGGTGTCCGGTCAATCTCCCTCGGTTTCGAATGCGAGTCCGTCCGCCTCTCTCAGCCGCTCGATCACCGACTCGAGCGGAGCGAACACCGGTCCGGTGATACCGACGATCGGTCCGATCGAGATGCTGATCGCCCGTCGCGCTCCCTCCGGCCAATCGGGCATCGACAAGCCCGCGACCAGCCGCCGAATCATCTGTCCGCACTCGACCAACAGCTGCCTTGCCGTCGAATGCAGCGTCTCGAGTGGAATCTCGAGATCGCTTGTTACCAGCTTCCCCGACGCATCCCGCCAGGCTGCATCTCCAACCGCGCCCCGCTCCGGCCACACCCCGAGATGACGAATCGCCTCGGTTCGGCCTTCACTCGTTCGGTGCGACTCGACGGCTGCCGCGAGAGCCAACGCCAACGACTCCGGATTCGGCTCTCCGTACAGCGTGACAATATCGCGCGACGGTCGCTCGGACGAGTGCAACGGCGACGGGACGGAGTTCACATGCGCCAACACTGGCGAGTGATCGGGGTTCTCCTCGAGCATGACGAGGATGTCCATACCCCCCTCCTGAAATTGGTACTGCTCCACCATCACTGCTACCCCGACGATCTCTGACACGCCGGAGTTTCACTCTCTCACACTTGCTCCGGCCGCACCACCGACGTCATCGGATCCAACCCGATCGTGCCGGCAATGTTCCTTGTACAACCGTTGCGCGAGAGCTTCCGTCACATGAAGGGGCGCGCGTGCACTCGGTCATGCATTTCGCAACGGCGAAAAGGCAAAGCGCATGCCCACTACCAGTGACAACGCCAGAATCAACGCCAACAGGACACGGTCGCCGAGCGGAACAACGGTCGCAATGCCTGCTCCGCTCGCCCGCGCGACGAACCACGGCAGCGCGAGCTCGACGATCGCCACGATGAGCGCCGCGACGATCTCACGACGTCCGACGCGATGCCACAGCTCCACGAACACCGCCGTCCAGACGAACGTCGCGACGAGGTGAATGATCAGCCCGACCAACACGGCGGCCGTGGTGCCCGCACCACCCGGCGCGTGCACCAGCACGTTGCCGATCGCCGCCAGGCCCACGCCCGCGCCGCCAAGGCGGCGGCCGATCGCGAGCAGCGCGCCCGTAGTCGCCGCGGCCGCGATGCTCCCGAGAACCACGACGGGTGAGCGCTCGATCGATTGCACGAAGCAAAGCAAGCGGCACGCACGCGTCGACTCAAGTGTCTTGTCTCGACCTGTTCTCGTCCTGTTGCCGTCTTGTTCGCCGCGCGGCGACACTTAGTTTCAGCGACACATGTTCGCCGCGCTCGCCACCAAGTCGATCTTGGTCGTCGAAGACAGCCCGGAGCTCGTGGCACTGCTCGATCGCCTGCTGCGCGAGCACGGCTACGAGGTCCGGACTGCGGCCGACGGCGACGCCGGTCTCGCCACCGCGCTCTACGACGCGCCCGATCTCGTCATCCTCGACGTCGGGCTGCCAGGGCGCGACGGCTTCGAGGTCATGCGCGAGCTCCGCCGGCACGGCTTCTCGGCGCCGGCACTCATGCTCACTGCACGCGGCGAGGTCGCCGACCGCATCACCGGGCTCGAGTCCGGCGCCGACGACTACCTCGTCAAACCGTTCGACACCGACGAGCTGGTCGCCCGGGTGCGCGCGCTCTTCCGGCGTTCCGGAGACCGCCGGCGCACCGCGCAGCTCGCCGTGGCGGACGTCGTGCTCGATCCAGTCGCCCGCGAGGCGCGCCGCGGCAACCGGCCGCTCTCACTCACGCAGCGTGAGTTCGCCGTGCTCGAATGCTTCATGCGCAACGTTGGAGTCACGCTCACGCGCTCCACGATCGCCGAGCAGGTCTGGCGCGATTCGCCGATCGACGTCGACGCCACCAACGTCATCGACGTCTACATCGCTTACCTCCGCAGGAAGCTCGATTCCGAAGGCGAGGAGCCGCTCCTGCACACGGTCCGAGGGTTGGGTTACGTACTCAAACCGCCGCCTGAGATCCGCCGCAAAGGTCGCCGGTAGGGTTTGCCGAGCACCGGAAAAACAACGAGGCCCCGGACTGCGTCCGGGGCCTCGTCACACGGCTCGATGCCGTTCGACTGCTAGGGCTTACTGGAGGCCGTTTCGGCCGTCGACTTGGACGCAATCCGGGTTGTCCGGCGACGGATCGCACGGCTGACCATCGGTCTGGCTGTAGCCGCTGAAGTGCTCGACACGACGCCACACCCGTCCCGTGGAGAGGTCGACGTGCGTGACGAGGCTCGGATCGGTCAGGAAATCCTCAACGGGATTGGCGTTCAGCGAAGGCGAATAGTCGATCGCCAATCCGCTGAGCGCTTCTGGATGATTGCTGTAGTACGCGACGTTGAGCTTGAGCATGAGCGCGAACACGTCCGTCGAGATCGTGACGTTCGAGCTCGGGGCGAAACGGAGATGCGGCGTGAAATCGACCTTGATGCCGGTCGGGGTCAGAACCGCTTTCGCGTGCAACTGAATCGCCTGGCCCGCGGCGAGCGTGACGCACGGAGCGTCCCACTGGCCGTCGCCGTACGTCGACAGCGACGGGTCGCAGACCGAGTTGGCTGGGAAGTTGACCGTGAACAGGCCGCCGACTTTGAACGAACCCCCGTCGGACGTCAGAGCGAAATCCGCACTCTGCGCACCGAAGTGGCCAGCCGCCGAGTAATCAAAGGACGGGGCAGAAAGCGATGAAGCACTCGCCGAACGCGCATGCGTCGACGGGGCCTCTGTGGCCGTGCCGCTATCACTGCAAGCGCCGGCGACGACAAGGGCCGCGACCGCGGCGTAGTGCCAGAATTTGATTTGCATACCGTGGGGACTGGGGAAACGACATACGCTGTCCTCATCCAGACGATCAGAAGCGATGAGAAGATACGGTTTCCGGCCACGGTTTCGTAGGAAAAAAGAGTTACAAGCTATGTAAAATCATTCACCAGCCAGCGCCTCATAACGTTTTGTCATTTCGGGATATCCGAGCTCTCTAACTCGCGCCGTGTAACGTCTGATGGACGTCTTGACGCGGATCGCGTCGATCGCCATCAACGAGTCGGCACATATGGCCGTCATCCAAGCCGCATTGTACAGGTCCGCCGACTCTGCGATCGAAATTGCTCGGTCAAAACGTCGCAACGCCTCTTCGGATCGCCCATCGAGCGCGTCCAATCGAATGAGTAGCGCCTCGGCGATTTCCCGCCCTTGGAACCAGCGGGGCTGCGTTTCGATGCGTTCCAGGACGTCCGCCGCGGCCTTCCGGGCCGACTCGACGCGCCCGAGCTCCAGGAAGCACATGCCTGCGCCGGCGAGCGCCCCGATCTCGATATCCGACTTCCCGATGCGTTGAGCGAGGGGAATTGTCGCGTCATACAAGGCCGCCGCACCGTCCCACAGCCCCAGCTCGCGTTCAACATGCGCCATGTTGTACAGCGCAACCAACTGGAACTCGCTGTGTTTCACGGCGGCGAACAGCGCGAGAGCTTCGCCGAACAGCTCGCGCGCGCGATCGTAGTCGCCGCACTTCTGGGAAAGAACGCCCAAGTTCAACGCTGCCAGCCCCCACTTGTCCGGTATTCCCGCCGCCCGCGCGACCGCGACTCCGCGGCCGAACGCTTGCTGCGCCTCCGCGAGGTTGGCCTCGAATTGGGCAGCGATCCCGATGTTGCTATACGCGCCCGCTAGCCCGCGGACGTCGCCGACCGCCTCGTACAATGCGAGCGACCGTGCGTACGCTTCGCGCGCCCGGATGGGCGATTCTGCCAGCAGGGTGTTGCCAAGGCGCTTCAGCGCGTCAGCGAGCAGCGCGTCGTCCCCTAAGCTCTCGGCCATGGCGACGCACTCTGACGCCAAGCGCTCCGCGAGCGCTTGCTCGCCCAGTCGACCGTGCGTCTGCGACGCCATCATCAGCAACGCCACCCGCTCCTGCTCGAAACCGAGCCTTTCCGCTTCGGCCTCGAGCGCCACGAGAATGTCGAGCGTCACTTTCGCCGGCTGGCCCTGCTCCATCCGCGCGCGCTCGCGCATCCGCCGCAGCGTCAGCGCTCGCCGACTGTCGGCCTGCCCCTCGAACCACTCGATCGCCAGATCGCAGAGCTCTTCGACCTCGTCATGGCGGCCCCGCGTCTCGGCCACGTGTGCCAGCGCGACGCGAACTTCCGCGAGCTCCGCGGGCGTCGTGGCATTTCGCGCCGCGACCTGCAGGTACGACCACGCCGCGCCGTGCGCATAGATCCGATCCGCCGCCTGCGCCGCCGCCTGCGCGGTGCGGAACGCCTCGGCGTTGTCTTCCGCGGCGTCGAAGTGCAGCGCGATCTCGCCCATTCGCTCGGGACTTCGCCGCCCGAGCGCTTCGGCCACCCGAAGGTGGATCGGCGGCAGCGCGTCGCGCCCGAGCGAATCGACCACCACCTCGGCGATCTCGTCGTGCGAGAATGCGAATCCGCCCCGATTCCGTTCATACGTCGGGCGCACCAGCTTGGCCAGGAGGACTTCGTCGATCGCCAGCCGCACGGCCGGCTCGCTTCCCGCCCCGGCCGCGACGAGCAGCCCGACGTCGAACTCGCGGCCGATGATCGCCGCCGTGGCCAGCACGGCTTGGCTGCTCGTTGAGAATTTGCTCAACCGCTGCGCGATCAGCGCCTCCCGTCCCGCCGGCACGCGCAACTCCGACACCGGGCTCCACTCCCAACGCGCCCCGCTGTGCCAGATCGCGCCGTCCTCGACCAGCGCGCGCAGCAGCTCGGCGATGAACAGCGGATTCCCCTCGGTGTGGCGATAGACGAACGCCAAGAACTCGCGCGCCACCTGCTGCCGGTGGAACGCGCCCTCGAGCCACTGTTTGACTTCGTCTCGCGTCAGGCGAGAGATGGTCATGTCATGCACGAACTCGTGCCGTTCGAGCATCGCCCGCTGCGGTGACGCCTCGTACGCCGCGTCGGGCCGATGGAGCAGGCAGAGCATGATGCGGTCGGCGTCGAGCGCGGCGAGCAGATACTCGAGCGCGTCCCACGACGTCGTGTCCGCCCACTGCATCTCGTCGAGGACGAGAACGAGTGGCCGATCCTGCGCCAGTCCGCGCACGTACTCCGTCAGTTCCGCGAACAACCGGTACTGGCTACCGGTGTGCGCCGGCTTGTCTACGGCGCCGAGCGCGGGCTCGAGCTGTGGAAGCTCCTGCCAGTCACGCTGTGGCACGGTCGGGAATCGGTGCGTCGCCCGGAGGATCGCGCGCCACACGCCATAGGGCTCGCGCACCTCGAGATTCGACGAAGCCGCCATCGCGAACAGTCCGCCGCGGAGCCGCACTTCTGCCTCGAGCTGCCGTGCGAGCGTCGCCGTTCCCATTCCCGGTTCGCCGAAGATCGACGCCACGCTTGGCCGTCCGGCCGCGGCTTCGTCGAGCCAGTGCACGAGCGACGCGAGCTGCTCGCCGCGCCCGGCGAATCGGTCGATCGACAGCGGTCGATGGAGCGCGTCGTGATGTGGCAGCGGCGCCGACGCCGCGCCGTCGCGTCCCTCCAACTTGATCCGCTCGAGCGCGGCGCGCGCCGTGCTCAACACCGCATCGAACGACGAGCCGTGCTCGGGCGCCGCGGCTGCGCCAATCGACAGAGTCATGCGCCCGATGCCCTCGCCGAAGTCGTGATTCCGCACGACCGAGCAGATCCGTTCGCCCACGGATCGTCCGCCGTCGGCCGCCGCACCCGCCAGCACCACGACCAGCTCGCCCGCCTCAGCGCCGACCGCGCCGACATGATCGTCGGCGCGCAGCGTGTGTCGCAACACTTCGGCGATGGCCGCGATGGCGGATTCGGGCGATGCCCGCAACGCCGGCCCGGGATCGACCTCGACCGTGAGCAGCGTCACCGGCTGCCGAGGCGCGGCCGCACCGACGGCTGACTCGGCGGCTGCAACGAATTCGGGGGACGATCGGTAAAAGTGGGGCACGTCAGCTTGCGACCAAACGGGGACCGAGTGCGGTCGCCCCGCTCGGGCGGCCGGCAGTCCAACCGTAGACCTCGTATTCGACGGGCGCAAGGCCGTACTGCGCCGCGGCTTATTAACTCCCGCCGAACGCACTCGTCTACCGAACAGTCACTCCGTACTGCGAGACCTGTTCATGCGAATGATCCCATTGCTCCTGTCCGCCACCGGCGCCGTCGCCTGCTTCGCGCAGTCGCCGCGCCCGGTTCAGTCCGCGTCGCCAATGCAGTCCGCGGACGCCGGCGCTCGGGAGTTGCTGCCCGACGAACAGATTCAACAAGTCCTCAATCGTCTCACCTTCGGCGCGCGTCCCGGCGACGCCGCGACGGTGCGCGCGCTGGGCGTCGACAAGTGGATCGATCTGCAGCTTCACCCCGATCGGATCGATGATCCGGCGGTTGCGCAGCTCATGAAGTCCTATTCGGTGTTCAGCCTGCCGACGTCGACGATCGTCCGCGACTACACCGAAGTGCAGCGGCTGCAGCGCCAGGCCAAGCGAGCCGACGCCAAAGATTCCTCGATGACGCCCGCCGAGACGCGGCGCCAGCTGATCGCCGACAACCCGCAGGTCGCCGACGCGGCGCGTGTCGCGCAGCAGCTGACCGGCCAGGTGCAGTCGGCCGCGCTGGCGCGAGCGGTGACGACCAACCGGCAGCTCAACGAGGTGATGGTCGATTTCTGGGAGAATCACTTCAGCGTGTTCGCCGGCAAGGGACAGACGCGCCTCTTCCTGCCGCAGTACGATCAGGACGTGATTCGCCCCTATGCGCTCGGCAAGTTTAGAGATCTCTTGGGCGCCGTGGCGAAGAGCCCAGCCATGCTCTTCTTCCTCGACAACTGGGAGAGCGCGGCGGACAGCACCCACCCAACGCTTGCCCAGCGCCCAGGCGCTGGACGCCGCGGCGGACTGCGGCGGCGGCCCGGCCTCGCCGGCCAGCAGCTGCCCCCGGCGCTGCGCGATCGATTGGCCAACGCAACACCGGAAGAGCGCCAGCAGCTGTTGGAGCAGGTGAAGCAGCGAGCCAAACGCGGAGTCAATGAGAACTACGCGCGCGAACTGATGGAGCTGCACACCCTCGGAGTCGACGGCGGGTATACGCAGAAGGACGTACAGGAAGTCGCCCGCGCACTCACCGGCTGGACGTTCAACCGGCAGACCGGTCAGTTCGCGTTCAATCCGGCCATCCACGACGCCGGCGAGAAAACGATCCTCGGTGTCAAGTTCCCCGCCGGCCATGGCCAGGACGAAGGCGAACGGGTGCTCGACATGCTCGCCAGCTCGCCCGCCACGGCGCACTTCATCACCACCAAGCTCGCGCGGCATTTCGTGAGCGACGATCCGCCGAAAGCGCTGGTCGACCGTTGCGCGAACACGTTCACGAAGACGGACGGCGACATTCGGGAGACGCTCGGCTGCATCGTCGAGTCGCCCGAGTTCTTCAGTCGCGCGGCGTACCGGGCAAAGGTGAAGACGCCGTTCGAGCTGGTGGCGAGCGCGCTCCGCGCCGTCGATGCGCAGGCGGACACGACGCCGCGCACCGCGCAGCTCGTGGCGCGGTTGGGTCAACCGATCTTCGGACGCCAGACGCCCGACGGCTGGCCGGATCACGGCGACGCCTGGATGAACACCGGCGCGATCCTCAACCGGATCAACTTCGGTCTCAGTCTGGCGGCCGGTCAGATTCCCGGCGCCAAGCTGGCCCACTGGGTCGCATTCGATTCGCTCCGCGCACTTCCACGCCAGCAGCAGGTCGACGGCGTGGTGAAGTACATGTTCGGCGGCCAGGTATCGGCCGAAACGAGAGACGTGCTGATGAGCGGCGCGAACCCGATGCTGTCCAAGCCGGGCGCCGCCGACGCGAACGGCATGGCGGTCGCGGCCGACGACGATCCGTCGATGGCCGGAGGCCGCGCCGCGGGCGGCGGAAAGGCGGGCAAGCAGGAACCGGGCAAGGGTTTCCCACGCGGGCGCGGCGCGCAGATTCCGGGGTTCGGCCGCCCGGTCAACCTCGAGGGTCTGCCGCAGGTCGTCGGCCTCGCCCTCGGCGCCCCCGAGTTCCAACGCCGCTGATGGCTGGCGTCTGACATCTGATATTTCATATCTGACGTTCCACGATCCACGTTCCACGCGGGA
>DATNAT010000013.1:0-3894 GCA_035572355.1 Gemmatimonadaceae bacterium | reverse complement strand
ACGGGCAATGACGCGCGCTCGAACGAGCCACTGACCAACCGATCGGTCGGGAAGGCGAGCGACGCGGCCCGGAGCCAGGAGACGACCCACGTTCGCGCCACGAATTGCAGATCCTCGGGGGAGGACTGGTGGCGGCTCGAGCGCATGGTCGGTTCGCGCTCCAGGCGTTGCGGGCATCCTCTCTCGTCGAAAGGATGCCCGTGTTTCGTTTCAGTCCACGTGGAGTTGTCGCCGTCTGTGCCGCCGCCGCCGCGATCGGCTGTGGCTCGCGCGGCACGGGCGCAACCGTCGCCGATTCGACGCGTGTCGATTCGCCCGTCGGTTCGCGTGTCACGCACGACGACTTCGGCCGGCCGCTTCCCACCGGAGCGGACGCGACGCGAATCGTCTCGATCAATCCGGCAACGACGGAGCTGCTGTTCGCGATCGGCGCCGGCTCGCGGCTCGTCGGCCGATCCGAGTACGACCTGTTTCCGGATTCGGCTCGGCTCGTTCCGAGCGTCGGTCCGGCGCTCCGCCCGAACCTCGAGGCGATTCTTCGCACGCGGCCCGATCTGGTGGTGGTGTACGCCAGCGCCGACGATCGCGAATCGGCGGATCGGCTCACCCGCGCCGGCGTGTCCGTCGTTGCGTTCAAGATCGATAACATCGAGCAGTTCGAGCGCGACGCGATCGCCCTTGGCCAGCTGACTGGCACCGCCGCGCGCGCGCGTGAAATCGTCGATTCGATCGCCGACACGCTGACGCGCGTTCGCGCCGCGACGGCCGATCAGCCGCGACCGACGGTCTTTCTGCCGATCTGGGAACGTCCACTCATCGTGATCGGCGGTGGCAGCTTCATGAGCGAGCTGCTCGACATCGCCGGCGCACGGAACGTCTATGGCGACCTCTCCGCGCCGTCGGCGACCGTGACGATCGAAGACGTCGTGCGACGGAACCCCGATCTGATCCTCGCCAGCCCAACCACTGCCGCGACCATTCGCGCCAGCGCGCGGTGGCGGGCCGTTCCCGCCGTGCGCGCCGGGCGCATTCTCGTCTACGACACCACCTTGATCGGACGCCCCTCGGTGCGCCTCGGTGCGGCCGCGCTCTCGCTTGCCGCGCTGCTCCACCCGGGCGCGGTCCGTTGACGGTGCGCGCCGGCCGCTGGCTGCTCCTCGTCGTCGCGCTTATCGCCGTGTCGCTCGTCGCGATCGCGGTCGGGACGATTAGCATTCCCATATCAGGATTGTGGGACGCCGTGCGCGGTGCCGGAGATCCGCTGTCGGCGACCGTCGTGCGCACCCTGCGGCTGCCACGGGTCGTCGCCGCGATTCTCGTCGGCTCCGGGTTGGGTGTTTCCGGCGCCGCGCTCCAGGGCACGCTGCGCAACCCGCTCGCCGAGCCGTACTTGCTCGGCGTCTCGGGGGGCGCCGCCGTCGGCGCCGTCGTCGCGACGGCGTTGGGGCTCGGGGTCGTTCTGCTGCCGCTCGCCGCGTTCGCCGGCGCCATCGTCGCCGTGGTCGCGGCGTTCGTCGTCGCGCGCGCCGCTGGAGGACGCGGCGACCCACGTGTGCTCCTCATGGCTGGTGTCGTGGTCGGCGCCTTCGCCAACGCGGCGATCATGGTGCTCCTCGCCAATGCCGAACCGAACGTGGTGCGCAACGCGCTCTGGTGGATGATGGGGTCGGTCGGAGACGCTACCTGGCCGCAGATCGGTGTGCTCGCCCTCTACATCGGCGTCGCCGGCGGCGCGCTGGTGCTGTTCGGGCGGGAGATCGACGTGCTCGCCCTCGGCGCCGACGCGGCCGCCGGCCTCGGCGTCGACGTCGATCGTGCGACGCGGCGCGTGTTTCTCGTCGCATCGCTCGTCGCCGCCGCGACAGTCGCGGCAGCGGGCCTGGTCGGATTCGTTGGACTCGTCGTGCCGCACATCGTCCGCGCCACGGGTGTGCGACGGCACCGGCCGCTGCTCATTGGCAGCGCGCTCACCGGAGCGACGCTCGTCGTCCTGGCCGATCTCCTCGGACGCATTCTCATGCCGCCCGCCGAGCTGCCGCTCGGTGCGGTCACGGCGCTGATCGGCGTGCCGTTTTTCCTCGCCAAACTGCGCCGGCTGACATGATTGCTTTTCGCGACGTGGTCGTGCGCTACCCGGGCGCCGCGGCAGATGCCGTGCGCGGCGTGTCGTTCGATGCCGCAACCGCGGGTTTGACCGCCGTGGTCGGTCCGAACGGGAGTGGCAAGAGCACGCTCGTTCGCGCGCTGATCGGCCGGGTGCCGCTGGCGTCGGGCACGATCGCGCTCGACGATGTCCTCGTCGGCGGCCTGTCCGGCGACGAGCGGGCGCGCCGCATCGCCGTCGTCAGTCAACGGGAGGATCTGGCTTTCCCAACTCTGGTTTCCGAGTACGTTGCGCTCGGCCGCTTCCCCCATCTCGGCGTGTGGCATGCGGCCGGTCCCGAGGACCGACGCGCCATCGCGGACGCCACGGCCTCGGCCGGCGTCACCGGACTCGACGAGCGCCGGATCGACACGTTGTCCGGCGGCGAGTGGCAGCGCGTTCGGCTCGCGCGCGCACTCGCTCAATCGGCGGAGGCTCTGGTGCTCGACGAGCCGACGGCCTTCCTCGATGTGGCGCACGAGATGGCGGTGTTCGAGTTGCTGCATCGCGTCGCGCGCTCGGGACAGGCCGTGCTGCTCGTCAGCCACCAGCTCAACCTGGTGGCGCGATTCGCCGACCATCTCGTGCTGCTCCACCGCGGAGCGGTGGCCGCCGCTGGCTTGCCGGACGAGGTGATGCGGGCGGAGATCCTCGAGCCCGTCTACGAATGGCCCCTCGTCGTCACGCGCGACCCAGCGGTCGGCGCGCCGGCCCTCGTGCCCCTTCGCGGGCGCACGAGCGCCGGCCGGCCGAACGGTCAATGAGCATACGAGCACACGAATTCATCAATACTACTCTCACCATCACCAACACATCCACATGATCCGCCATCATCGCATCACGGCCGCCCTCGCCCTCGCCTTCGTGGCTGGTCTTCCCGGCCTGCGCGCCGGCGCACAGCGTCCCGACACCGCGACGCTCGCCCCGGTCGTCGTCACCGCGACCCGCACGCCGATCAGCAGCCTCGCCGTGCCGGCGACCGTCGACGTCATCAGCGGCGATGAGCTTCGACTTCGCGGCATCACGTCGCTCGCCACGGCGCTCCAGTCCGTCGCCGGCGTCACGATCGCCCAGTCCGGCTCGTTCGGAGGGTCGACCTCGATCTTTCTGCGCGGCGGCGAGAGCAAGTACACCAAGGTCCTGATCGATGGCGTGCCGGTGAACGATCCCGGCGGGTCGATCGATCTGTCGACGCTCACCACCGACAACGTCGATCGGATCGAGATCGTCCGTGGCCCGACCAGCGTCCTCTATGGGGCGGACGCGGTGGCCGGCGTGATCCAGATCTTCACCCGTCGCGGGGAGGGCGCGCCGCACGTCGTCGTCACGGCGCGCGCCGGCACCTACGGTACGACCGACGCCGACGGCACCGTGCTCGGCGCTCTGAGCAACGGGGATTTCTCCGTGGGTGTCGCGCGCCACGACACCAAGGGCATCTACGCGTTCAACAATGCATTTCGGAACACCGTGGCGAGCGCCGGCCTTCACCTCGCGCTCGATCCGTCGACGACGCTCCGCGCCGACGTCCGCTACGGCGACGATCTGTTTCACTACCCGACCGATGGCGGCGGCACGGTGTCCGACAGCAACGCCAACACGAACGAGGATCGGACGACCCTTGCGGTGGAGCTGGCGCGGACCTTTGCCGAGCGGTTCGACGCGCACCTGACAGTGAGCTCGGAGGCCACGTCGGGCGGGACGGACGACCAACCCGACACGCCGGCGTCGAGCGGTACGGAGTCGCTCGATCG
>DATNAT010000012.1:0-2528 GCA_035572355.1 Gemmatimonadaceae bacterium | reverse complement strand
GTCGGCAGGCGCTCGTCGCCGCCGGGCTCCTCGCGCCGGGCACGACTCAGCTCGACCTCGTAGCCAATCTCACGAACGGGATTCAGATTATCGCCCACGTCCCGGTCGTCGTGATGGCCGAGTGAACCGCCGGGACACGGCCGCAATCTCCGTGAGGACTTTCATGAAACACCGTTCCGCCCTCGTCGCGCTCGCGATCGCCCTTTCGGGGATCGCCGCGCCGCTGGTCAGTCCGCTGTTCGCGCAGCGCCAGGTCACCGCCGCCGACTACGCGAGAGCGGAACGGTTTCTCGGATTCGACGTCACGCCGTTGGTATTCGGCACGGCGATTCGCCCGACCTGGCTGGCCGACGATCGATTCGTGTTTCTCAATCCGACGCCGAGCGACACCGAGGTCGTGCTGATCGACCCGGCGACCGGCACGCGCAAGCGGTGCGACAACGATCCGACCCACTGCGGTATCGCGAGCGTGGACAGTCTGCTCGCGAGCGAGCGCAGCGGACGTGGAGGCCGCGGCGGGCGCGGCGGGGGAGGAGGAAGAGGCGGTCGCGGTGGGCACGCGCCCGAGTCGATGTCACCCGACGGCAAGCTCGGCGCGTTCATTCGCGATTGGAATTTGTGGGTGCGCGACGTGGCGACCGGCCGCGAGACGCAGCTCACCACAGACGGCGTCACGAACTTCGGGTACGCGACGGACAACGCCGGTTGGCAGAACAGCGACCGCGCGATTGTCGTCTGGTCGCCCGACTCGAAGAAGATCGCGACCTTCCAGCAGGATCAGCGGAAGGACGGCGACATGTATCTGGTGAGCACGAAGGTCGGGCATCCCGAGCTGCGCGCGTGGAAGTATCCGCTCCCGGGCGACAGCGTGGTGACGATGATCCAGCGCGTGATCGTCGACCTGAGCGGCACGGCGCCGCGGTTGATCCGGCTGCAGATGCCACCCGATCAACACCGCTCGACCTTATGCGACGACATCGCCTGCCGCGGCGGGCAGTGGTCGGACGTCGAGTGGTACCCGGACGGTTCGCATCTCGCCTTCGTGTCGACATCGCGCGACCACAAGCACGAGGTGCTGCGCGTTGCCGACGCGAGCACCGGCCAAGTGCGCGACGTGCTCGAGGAAACGGTGAAGACGCAGTACGAGTCGGGGAACGGGCGGGTCAACTGGCACGTGCTGCCGGCGAGCAACGAAGCGATCTGGTTCTCCGAGCGCGACAACTGGGGCCAGCTCTACCTGTACGATCTCGCGACCGGCCAGCTGAAGCACCAGATCACGACCGGCGAAGGCAACGTCACGCAGCTGATCAAGATCGACGAGAAGAACCGCGAGCTCTACTTCCAGGGTGTCGGCAAGGAGAAGGGAGTCGATCCCTACTTCCGGCATTTTTACAAGATTGGCATGGACGGCCATGGGCTGACGCTGCTCACGCCGGAGAACGCCGACCACGACACCCAGCTGTCACCGTCGGGCAAGTACCTGTTCGACACCTACTCGACGCCGACCACGCCGCAGACGACGGTCGTGCGCGACCTGAACGGCAAGCTGCTCGTCACCGTCGGCAAGGCGGACATTTCGCGCTTGCTGGCGACGGGCTGGAAGCCGCCAATGCCGATCACCGTGAAAGCGCGCGACGGCAAGACGGATCTGTACGGCCTGATGTACGTGCCGACGCATCTCGATTCGACGAAGAAGTACCCGATCGTCAATCACATCTACCCGGGGCCGCAGACCGGTTCGGTCGGCGGGCGGACGTTCAACCCGGCGCGGGGCGACGCGCAGGCGCTCGCCGAGCTCGGATTCGTCGTCGTGGAGATCGACGGCATGGGCACGCCGTGGCGGTCGAAGGCGTTTCACGACGCCTACTACGGCAACATGGGCGACAACACGCTGCCCGATCAGGTCGCGGGGATGAAGGAGCTCGCCCAGCGCTACAAGTGGATCGACATCGACCGCGCCGGCATCTATGGCCACTCGGGCGGCGGCTTTGCTACGGCCGACGCGATGTTCCGCTATCCGGACTTTTTCAAGGTTGGTATTTCAGAATCCGGAAACCACGACAATCGCGAGTACGAGGACGACTGGGGCGAACGGTACGAAGGGCTCGACGACGGCAAGAACTATGAGGAGGCGGCGAACGAGAATTTCGCCAAGAACCTCAAGGGCAAGCTCTTGCTCGCCCACGGCACGATGGACAACAACGTGCCGCCGAACAACACGCTTCTCGTCGTCGACGCGCTGATCAAGGCGAACAAGGATTTCGATCTGCTCGTGCTGCCGAACCAGCCGCATGGCTACGGTCCCGACGCCAACTACATGATGCGCCGGCGCTGGGACTACTTCGTGAAGAACCTGGCCGGCGCCGAGCCGCCGAAGGAGTTCGCGCTCGGACCCAAGGGGAGCGCGCCGGTCACGCCGTAGGGATCAAGGATGTAGAATCTCCCGTCGCCGCCGGCACGCGCCGGCGGCGAACGTTCCGCACAGGAGCCTCAATGTTTCGTCGTTCGTCGATCTCGCTCGCCTCACT
>DATNAT010000011.1:0-24508 GCA_035572355.1 Gemmatimonadaceae bacterium | reverse complement strand
AGCGATCCGGCGAGCTTCTCCGACATGCGGTGGGTCTACCCCCGCCTGCCGGCGGACGGCCACGGCAAGCTGGACCTGGCGCTCGAGTGGCGCGGTGCGTTGCAGGATTATCAGATCTCGAATGCCGACATCGCCATGGGCTCGGCGCGTGCCGCCGGCGCATTCGGGATCACGCTCGGCGACACGATCACGATCCACGACACCGACCTGCGCTTCTCGAACCTCGACACGCGCACGCTCGAGCAGCTGATCCCGGGTCTGCGGTCACCGCGTCGCGGAGTGCTCGCCGGGCGGGCAAAGGTGAGCGGCGGCCGCCACGCCTTGGCGGTGAACGGCGACGTCACGTTCGACGACCAGCGGGCCGGCCACAATCGCGTGATCGCGGTCGGCGGCGTCGGCTTCCTCGACGGCGGCGGCGTGGCGGCGCGCGACCTCCGGCTGCAGATGCTGCCGGTCCAGGTCGATCTGGCGCGGACCTGGGACCCGACCCTGCCGATCGGCGGCACGCTCACCGGAATGGCGACGCTCAACGGCTCGACGAAGACGGAGCTCGCGGCGGCGATGAACGTGACGCATCACGATCGCGGAACGACATCGGCGCTCCGCGGCACGGCGAGCGTTCGTCTGTCCGGCCCGTCGCGCGTCGTCGCCGACGTGACGGCCGCACCGATCTCGCTGGTCGAGGTCGGGCGCTTCTTTCCGTCGGCCGGTTTGCAGGGCAGCGCGTCGGGACCGATTCATGTCGCCGGATCGCTCGGCGACCTCCGGCTGCGCACCGACCTGCGACTGCCCGACGGCGGGCGGTTCGCGGCGAGCGGTACGTTCGATCTGGCCAGCCGCACGAAGGGCTACGACCTCGCCGCGTCGCTCTACACGCTCAACCTGCGGACGATCGACACCAAGGCACCGATCACGTCGATCACGGCGCACGTGACCGCGGCGGGGCGCGGGTTCCAGCTGGCGACGCTCCGCTCGACGATCGTGGCCGATCTGTCGACGTCGCGGTGGGATTCGATCGCCGTCGACTCGATGTCGATTCGCGCGCGGGTGGCCGACGGCTTGGCGAGCATTCAAAAACTCTATGCGTCGGGTGCACACACCCGCGCCAACGTCGCCGGTTCGTTCGGGCTCGTGCGCGGGCGCTCGGGCGAGCTCACCTATGTGGTCGACGTCGATTCGCTCGGCGCGCTCGATCGGTGGATCCCGAAATCGGCTGGATCGACGGCGGCCGTCGCGCCGCGGCCGCAGGTCGTGGCGCGCGCGGTCGCACAGGCACGCGCCGATTCCGTTCGCGCCGACCGCGCCACGGAGATGGCGCGGTTGATCACCGGCGCGCCGGGACCGAAGCTGGTCGTGAACGCGCCCAAGCCGGTGCCGCGCGACACGCTGGCTGGTGCGGTGCACCTGGCAGGGCGCCTCAGCGGCAACCTCTACGACTTCGACCTGCGCGGCCGCGCGGCCGGCGACAGCGTCTACGCGCGCGGCAACTTCGTGCGCAGCTTCATGAGCGAGTACGCGTGGACCGACGCGCGCACGCCGCAGTCGAAGCTCGCGATCGGGCTCGACGCTGGCGGCGTGAGCGCGATGGGATTCGGCTTCGACACGCTCAATGCGCGGCTCAGCTATGCGTCGCCCGGCGGGCATGTCGAGGTCGCGGTGAGCCAGGGCGACAACCGACAGTACGCGGCGAAGGGCGACTACGCGTTCTATCCCGACCGCAACGAGCTGCGGCTGGCCGACATGACCTTCCGCTTCGACACGGCGTACTGGTCGATGCCGCATCCCGGCACGATCCAGTGGGGCGGTGCCGGTCTGCGCGTGATCGACTTCGAGCTCAGGAATCGCGGCAACGGCCGGGTCTACGCGAACGGGCTGCTGCCGACGAACGGCGTCGCCGACTTCATGCTCGACGTCGACAACTTTCCGGTCGCGAACATCGCCGACATCGTGCAGACGGACGTCGCGGCGAGCGGGCTGTTGACGATGCGCGCCACGATGGCCGGCACATTGAGCGACCCGTCGTTTCGCGGCGCGCTCGGCCTCGTGCAGGGGACCTACAACGGCACACCGGTGCCGGCGCTCCGCGCACGCTTCGGGTACGCCGACCGCGAGCTCGTGACCCACGTCGAGGCGCTTCGCACGGACACCGTCACGCACACCGTCGTCGCGACCACCGACAGCGCGATGATGACGGTTGACGCGCGGCTTCCGCTCAACCTGGCGTTCACCGGCGTGACCGGCGACCGGCTGCTGCCGCTGCCGATGTCGGTCGACGTCGTGGGCGACAGCTTGCCGATCGATCTCATCCCGCAGTTCACGGATCTCGTATCGAACGTGCACGGCCACGCCGCCGGCAAGGTCGCGATGCGCGGAACGCTTCGCCGTCCGATTCTCGTCGGCGCGGCGGCGATCGACCATGCCACGGCGATGATCAACGCGACCGGAGCGACGATCGACAACATCGTCGGGCGCGTGCGGATGGCGAACGACACGGTCTATCTCGACACCCTGTCCGGCACGGCGAAGGGAGCGGTGAGCGTGCACGGCACGCTGGCCGTGGGCGACTGGCGCGCGCCGTCGTTCAACCTCTATCTCGTGTCGAGCGGCGCGCGGCTGATGAACAACGATTACGGCGACCTCCGGCTCGACGCCGGCCTGGCCCTCACCGGGCCGTACGACCAGGCGTATCTCAGCGGCGCCGTGACGATCGACCAGGGTGTGATCTACGCGCCGGAGCCGACCGGGCGACATCTGATCGGAGCGGGCGATCCAGCGTTGTTCAACGTGCTCGACACCACGCTCGACGCCGATCGCAACCTCTTTCCGCCCAAGTCGCCGCTCATCGCGAACCTCCGGATGGAGGTCGCGGTCAGCGTGAAGCGCAACACGTGGGTTCGCAACCGCGAAGCGAACGTCGAGATCTACACCGACGATCCGGTGTTCGTGCGCGACGAGCAGGAGGCGTTCCTGATCACCGGCGTCGTGACGACCGACCGCGGCGAATACAACTTCCTCAGCAAGCGATTCCAGATCCAGCGCGGCTCGGCGATGTTCATCGGCAGCCCCGATCTCAACCCGACGCTGCAGATCACGGGCGAATATCAGGTGGACGTTGCGTCGCGCGGCGCGCTGAACATTCGCGTCGTTATCGGCGGCACGCTCAAGCATCCGAATCTCTCGCTGGAGAGCGACGCGCAGCCGCCGAAGACGCAGTCGGAGCTGCTCACGCTGCTCGCCTTCGGGCAGTCGACGACGTCGCTCGTCGCGTCCACGTCATCGAGCATTGCCGGTTCGGCGGCGACGCTCGATCTGTTTGGCGTCGGCGCGCAGGTGGCGGCGCGCCGGCTGGCGAGCGTCGCGCTCGGCGTGGCCGTGCAGCAGGTACAGGTGCAGGCCGGGCGCGCGACAGGGGTCGACGTGTTCGACATCACGCCGGCCGACGTACCGACGGAGCTTGGCTCGGGCCGCGGTATCGGCAACTTCTTCACGCAGACGCGCATCGAGGCGGGCAAGTACATCAACCCGCGCACCTTCGTCAGCGTGCAGGAGCAGGCGGCGAACTTCGGCGGAACGATCGAGCACCGCACTGCCGACGGCTGGCGGTTCAACGCGACCATCGAGCCGCGGCTCGTCCTGCTCGAACCGACGCTCAACTCGCAGCCGCGCCGCACGGTGTTGTCTTACGGAGGGTTCATCATGCGGGATTGGAGATTCTGAGCCGATCGATATCGTCCCCCGTTGCCCTCAACTCGACGACCCCAACTCGTCCCACAGCGCCGCCATCGCCCGCATGCCTTTGAAGTAGTTCTCTTCGCTCATCCACTCGTTTGGCGCGTGCGCATTCTCGCCCGGCAGCCCGAAGCCGACGAGGAGCACGGGCGCCTTGAGGATTCTCTGAAAGTCGCCGACGACCGGGATCGAGCCGCCCTCGCCGGTGATGACCGGCTCGCGGTCGAAGGCCGCGGCGAGCGCACGGCGCGCGGCGTCGAACAGCGGGCCATCGAGGTTGGCGCGCCAGGGCATGCCCCCGTGCAGCTGTTCGATCGTCACCTTGACGCCGGGCGGGGTGACGCGGGCGACGTGGGCGCGCATCAGCGTGTCGATCTTGTCCGGCGACTGATCGGGCACGAGGCGGCAGCTCACTTTGGCCATCGCTTTCGCGGGGAGCACCGTCTTCGCGCCCTCGCCGGTGTAGCCGCTGAGCAGCCCGTTCACCTCGCAGGTCGGCCGCATCCAGAGCCGCTCGAGCGTCGAGTAGCCCTTCTCGCCGAACAGCGCCGGCGCTCCGGTCTCGTCGCGGAAGTGCGTGTCGTCGAACGGGAGCGTCCGGATCTCCTTGCGCGCGGCGTCGCCCCAGTCGCGCACGTCGTCGTAGAAGCCCTCGATCGCGATGTGGCCATTCGCGTCGTGCATTGTAGCGAGGATGCGGGCCAGCGCCATGGCGGGGTTCATCACCGCACCGCCGTAGATGCCGGAATGCAGGTCGCTCGCCGGGCCCTGCACCTCGATCTGGAAGTAGGCGAGGCCGCGGAGCGACGAAAGGATCGACGGAAGCCCGGGCGCAAACATCGACGAATCTGAGATCACGACCGCGTCGCAGGCCAGCTCCTTGGCGTGCGCTTGAATGAACTCGGCGAGGTTCTCGCTCCCGACCTCCTCTTCCCCTTCGGCGAGCACGATCAGGTTGACCGGCAGCTTGCCGCGCGCCGTAAGGTGGGCCTCGATCGCCTTGATGTGCAGGAAGAGCTGGCCTTTGTCGTCGACCGAGCCGCGCGCGTAGATGTTTCCGTTGCGCACCGTGGGCTCGAACGGTGGGCTGTGCCAGAGCTCGAGCGGCTCGGCTGGCTGCACGTCGTAGTGGCCGTAGACGAGCACCATCTGCGCACCCTTGGGCGCCTTGCGCCATTCACCGACGACGACCGGGTGGCCCTTGGTCGGGTGCACCTTGGCGGTGAGCCCGATCTTTCGCATCGACTCCGCCACCCAGTCGGCGGCGCGCGCGGTGTCGGCGTTGTGCTCGGAGCGGGCGCTCACGCTCGGAATGCGAAGCAGCTCGAACAGCTCGTCGCGGGCGCGCGACTGGTGCGCGGCGAAATGGGACTCGAGATCGGTGGCAAGTGGCATGACGAAAAGCTGAATCGGGCGGACAGGCCACGCAACTGTGAGCGGGGCGCGCAGGCGGGAGGGCCGCTGAGCGGCCTGGCTTTCGCCCGCAAGGGCGAATTGGCGGCCAAGACGTCTCGCGCCGGCCGCTTCCGGCGCCTATCATCACGTACGGTTCGGTAACCGGCAGAGGAGACAGCATGCGCCAAGGCTCGCGACGCGAACGGGGTTCGCGGTGACGGCACAGCCCAAAGGGTCGAGCACCGTGCAGGAAGAGATCGGACAGCGGCGTCCGTTCCATTCGCTCAAGGCAGAGGTCGCCGTGAGCATTCTCAGAACGGCGGCGCTGCTCGAGCGGCACTTCGCCCAGGTGGTCTCGCGCACTGGGGTGACCGTGCAGCAGTACAACGTGCTCCGCATCCTCCGCGGCGCGGGGGACGAAGGGCTGCCGACGCTCGTCATTCGCGACCGCATGATCCACGCGGCGCCCGGCATCACGCGGCTGCTCGACAAGCTCGAGAAAGCCGGCTTGGCACGGCGTGAACGCGCCTCGCCCGACCGCCGCCAGGTCTTCTGCTACATCACCGACCGCGGACTCGAGGTGCTCGATCAGCTGGACGACGAGATGCGGGCCGCTGACGACATTGCGGTCGGCAATCTGACGGAGGCCGAACAGCGTCAGCTCATGACGCTGCTCGACGGCGTGCGATCGGCGCACCGGGGCGACGCGCCGATCGATCGCGCGCTAACGGCTCGCGGCGGGCCACCCTCCGCGCCAGCCAAATAGCGTCCACAGCCGGCGCGTCGCCACGACGCCCGCGCCTCGCCGCAATTCGACCACCGGCCCGCGCACCACGCCGCCGAAGTAAGGCGTGAGCGCGCTGACCGCGGCGTGCGGCCCAGCCGTCTCATCGAGCAGGAGCACGAGATTGTCGCCGGTGCGCGCGACCTCCGCGAAGCCCGGCCACAGTTCGTACTGATTGACGCGCCCCGCCAGGTTGGTCGCGAACGTCGTCGGCGCGCCGTCGGCGTGGAGCGCGAGCTCGGCGGCCTCCTGATAGCGGTCTCCGCCGAGCCAGGTCCGCGCATGCGAGGACTCGCTAGCGACGCGTGCCGTGCTGTCGGCCGCCGCGGCCGCTTCCGCCCAGCCAAAGGCGCGAGCGATCGGATCCTTGGACGGCGCGATCGGCAGAATCGGCGCGAGGGCCTGCGCGTAGATCGCGACGCACATCAGCGCGCCGAGCCCGATCCCGGCCCGCAGCCATCGGGCCGCGATCCCGCCGAGGGGCGAGGCGGCGAGCAGAATGACCGCCGGAATGTAGGCCGGCGACGGCCAGTTCGGCTCGACGCGCTGCCGAATGGCACTGTAAATAAAAAATCCGAATGACAATATCGTGATTGCGCCGAGCACGGCGCGAGTGGGAGACGCGCGGCGCGCGAGGGCGCGGCCGGCGGCCAACGCGAGCAGCACGAACAGGATCGGCGAGGCGAGCGCCGCCTGCCCGCCGAACAGATCGCCCTCGTGGCGCCAGGCCGCGAGGAGGCGCGAGCCGTGCGGCGCCGCGAGCCCGTGCCGTACCTGGAACACGAACGAGATCCAGCCGTGGTGCGCGTTCCAGACGAGCACCGGCGAGAACACGAGCGTCGCCACGAGGCAGGCGATGTACGGCCCGGGCTCCCGAAGGCGCACGCGCAGATCGCGCCGCAGCACAATCGTCGCCAGCACGGCGACGGGGAGAAAGATCGACGTGTACTTGGAGGCGAACGCCACACCGAGCGCCGCGCCGGCGAGCGTCCACCAGCGCGTCGAGCTCGGCGAAGCGGGCGGCGACTCGAAGGCGCGGACGAGGCAGTAGAGCGTCGCCGCGATCCCGGCGAGCATCGGCACGTCGGGCGTGGCGAGGACCATTCCAGCCGCGGCGAGCGGCAGCACGGCGAGGACGAGGGCCGCGCGGAACGCCGCGCCGTCGCCGCCCAATCGCCGCGACGTGGCGATCGTCGCGAAGGCAGCCACCCAGCCCGCGACCACAGTGCCGAGCCGGATCGCAAGTGGCGTTGCGCCCAATCCGATCGGCGTGAGCAGCGCGCTGCCGAACCGGATCAGCAGCGCGATCGCCGGCGGATGATCGAAATAGCCAGCCGCGAGATGCCGTGACCAGTCCCAGTAGTACGCTTCATCCGGAAAAACCGGGATCAACGCCGCGAAGATCGCCCGCACGACGGCCGCCGCCGTCACGATCCACACGGCGCGCGACCAGCGAACGTCGCGCGCCGGCAACGCCGTCATGTGAACCCGACGCTCACGCCGCCGCGGGCTGGCGGCTCCGGAACTGCCGCCATGCTCGGCCGAGCAGCAACAGGCCCCACGCCCAGACGATCCACATCACACGCTCGTCGGGCGAGAGGGTCGTGAGCATGCGCCAGGCGACGACCGGCGCCGTAAACACGATCGACAGCGGAGTGTCGCCGTCGGCGACGCGCCGCTCGACCGTGCGCGTCGACTGGCGGCGTCCGTCGCGCAGCGCGCGCTCGAGCTGCCGCGACAGTGAATCCGTAGTCATGCCGCGCCATCCAGGAATTCTGAACAACGTCCAACCGGGTGCCGCGCGCCCCCAGCCATGATTGTCCGAGCCGGTGACGAGCGCGAGGTTGAGACTGTCGGCCATGCGAACGATGCGCGCGCGGTCGCGGCGGCCCTGCGACAGCCCGCGCGGCGAGCCGTCGACGACCTCGATCGCGCGCACGCCGGGGTGTCCGGGGCCGGTCGACGCGACGACGTGTGCGAGATTGGCGGGAATCGTCTGGATCACGACCGGCGACGTCGAGTTGATGAAGCTCGCCAGCGCCAGGGCCTGCTCGTCGACGTCTTTGAGATTCGGCGTCGTGATACCGCGATAGACGCGACCCGCACTCAGCACGTTGACGTGTTCGCCGTGAAAATAGGCTTCGAGGCCTTGGAGCAGCATCGTCCCTTCCCCCGCCTCCGCGGGGTTGGCGGCGATCCCTCGCTCGGCGCCCTCGTAGCTCGCATGGTCGGTGATGTACGCGATATCGTATCCGGCGGCGCGGTGCCAGTCGCGCACGTCTTCTTCCGTCCAGCCGGGGCGCCCATCGTGCGAATAGCGCGTGTGCGAGTGAAAGTCGACCGACATGACCGTGTCGTCGGTCGCCAATAGTTGCGCCATGGGGCGCGGCAGCAAGGCAACCGCGGCGTAGACAATGACGATGCCGGCGACGAGCGCGAGCGTGGCGAGCGCTTCACGTCGCAGGCGCGCACCGAGAGAGAGCGAATCGGCTGAGCGGCGATTGCGCCAGACGCGCCAGCCCGCGAACAGCACGATCGCCCAGACGATGAGCGCGATGTGCTGGCCCACGGTGAGCAGCGAGATCGTGTCGAGCACCGCCGAGATCGGCGACAGCAGCAGATACGCCGACGACAGCTCGAGGCGCACCTCGTCGACCGCGGTCAGTGTCGCAGCATCGCGGATCGGCGACACGGCAAATGCCGCGGTGACGATCACGAGCAACGTGACGACCACCGGCCACCACGCGATGCGCTCGAGGAGCGATCGACGCGGAACCGGCTTGGCCGCCGGCGGGCGAGCGGAGGTGCGTGAGGAACGACTGGGCACCGCGGTATAGTTCGAGCGTGGGTTGGCCGACAAACTGGACAAGCTGACGCGCCGACAAGGTTCGCACAATGCCCAATCGTCTCGCACACGAGACCAGTCCGTACCTGCTGCAGCACGCCGACAATCCGGTCGATTGGTGGCCCTGGTCGCCGGAGGCCCTCGAGCGCGCCCGCGTCGAGAACAAGCCGATCCTCCTCAGCATCGGCTACGCCGCTTGTCACTGGTGTCATGTCATGGCGCACGAGTCGTTCGAGGACGCGGCGACGGCAGCGTTCATGAACGAGCGCTTCATCAACATCAAGGTCGACCGAGAGGAGCGGCCCGACCTCGACGCGATCTACATGCAGGCCGTGCAAGCGATGACCGGCCATGGCGGGTGGCCGATGACGGTCTTTCTCACGCCGGACGGCGTGCCGTTCTACGGCGGCACGTATTACCCGAAGGAGGATCGCCAGGGCATGCCGTCGTTCACGCGGATCATGCGCTCGCTGTCCGACGCGTACCGCGAGCGCCCGAGCGACATTGCGCGCACCATCGCCTCGGTGCGCGAGATGTACGCTGACGGTCGCGCCATGCCCGGCGCACCACGCGGCGCCGAATCGCCGAGCCGCGCGCTGCTCGATGGCGCGTACCATGCGCTCGCCGAGCGGTACGACGAACGGTTCGGAGGGTTCGAGGGCGCGCCCAAGTTTCCACAGGCGATGTCGCTCGACTTTCTCGTCACGTACTGGGGGCGCGCCGGCACCGAGCAGGCACTCGCCATCGCGACGAACAGCTTTCTCGCCATGGCGCGCGGCGGCATCTACGACCAGGTCGGCGGCGGATTCGCGCGTTACTCAGTCGACGATCGATGGCTCGTGCCGCACTTCGAGAAGATGCTCTACGACAACGCGCTCCTCGCGCGTTTGGGTGTGCATCTCTGGCAGGCCGGCGCGCACCCGGAGATTCGGCGCATTGTCGAAGAGACGCTCGACTGGGCGGCGCGCGAGATGCGCGCGCCCGAGGGCGGGTTCTATTCATCGCTCGATGCGGACAGCGAAGGGCACGAAGGAAAGTTCTACGTCTGGTCCGCCGACGACCTCGACGCCGCGCTGGGCGACGACGCATCGCTCGTGCGCGAGTATTGGGGGGTCACCGCGGACGGCAACTTCGAGGGCAAGAACATCCTCTTCGTGGCCGATGTCGACCGCCGCGTGCTCGCGGCGCGGTACGGACTCGACGACGGAGCGCTCGACGAGCGCATCGCAGGCGCGAAGCGGCGGCTGTACCACCTTCGCAGCGCGCGTGTCTGGCCCGGGCTCGACGACAAGGTGCTGGCGTCGTGGAACGGTCTCATCGTCCGTGCTTTTGCCGACGCGGCGCGTGCGTTCGACGACGCGCGCTACCGTGCGATCGCCGTCCAAAGCGCGACTGCGCTCTGGAACACGATGGTCCGCGACGGGCGCGTCTTTCGGTCATCCAAATCCGGTCGCGCACGGATCGCCGGCTACCTCGAGGACTACGCGTCGCTCGGCGTCGCCGCGCTCGCGATCTACGAGCTGACCTTTGACGAAACATGGATCGATCGGGCGAGCGCGCTCGCCGAATCCATCGACGCCTGGTTCCGCGACGACGACACCGGCCTCTACTTCGACACGTCCTCCGATCAGGAAACGCTCATCACGCGGCCGCGCGAGGTGACCGACAACGCCACGCCCGCCGGCTCGTCGCTCGCCGCCGAGCTGTTCGCGCGACTGGCCGAGCTCACGGGCGACGACGCGCTCCACCGCCGCGCCGCGGGCATTGTCGACCGGCTCGCCGCCGCGGCGGCGCGCTACCCGATGGCATTCGGCTATCTGCTCACCGTCGCGGACATGCTGATCAACGGCGCCATCGAGGTGGCGGTCGCCGGCGCGCCGGAGAGCGCGGCATTCGGAGAACTGACACGGGTCGTCGGCGCGCGGTTCGTGCCGGGGCTGGTGCTTGCCGGTGGCCAGGGGTCGTCGCTACCGCTCCTGGCGGGACGCGCTGCGACGGCCGGGGTGCCGGCGGCGTTCGTCTGCCGCAACTACGCCTGCGAGTTGCCGGTGACCGACCCGACCGCGCTCGACGATCAGCTCGCAGCAGCGGCCAGAGTTTCGCGCAGCTGACGGTTCAATCGAGCGGCGGCCGCGCTCCCCAGCGGCGTTCGCTCCAGCCGTGCGGATCGAACATCCCTTCCGACACCGGCAGGTCGGCGCGAAGGTCGTCGTAGGTCTCGGTGACGCGCCGCTTGCCATTCACGTACTGCACGACCTGCCCCGCAACCCAGCCGTCGCCGACGCGGCGAAAATCAGACAGCCGGAGATCGGTGCGCCCCTGGCTCGTCCGTTCGAGCACACGCACGACGAGCAACCGCTCGCGGTCGACCCAGAACTGCTTGGAGAGCGAATCGCCGCGCAGCGCGCCGACGACGTACACCGGATCGCCGTGCCAGGTCGTCTCGTGAAAGCGATAGAGATCGAACCCCAAGGCGCGCAGCTCGGCGGCGGTTCGCACCGCGGACTGGGTGTACACATCTCCGCCGAGCACGAGCAGCTCGTTCGTGCGCGGCGCGACGTTGGTCAATCGGCCGTTCGCGAAGGTGTACGTGCTGTCTCGGACATAGAGCATTCCGCTGCTCGACGCGACGTCGGTGTCGATCCGCTGGCGGCCCGGGAGAGCCTCGGTGCCCGTCCAGCTCTGCGCGAACTGTCCGCCGCTCGACAGTGAGACCGTCGTCCGCTCGGTGAAGGCGAGCGAGTGGAACCAGTGGGCGGCATATCGCTCGTGCATGGCGTCGATCAACGTCGTGGCGCTCATGATCGCGCTCGGCGACGCCGGCGGCTCGGGGTTTGGCCGCGATGGCGCTCGCGTCGGTGCGGGCGCCGGCGGCGGAAGCTGCCGATGGCAGGCCGTTCCCAAAACGATCAACCCCACGACGACGAGGCGCGGGGTTGAGAGAACTGTGATACGGCGTCGAGTCATGCGTCAGGGTTCGAGTCGATATCCTGCTTTCCATACCGTGAGAATGTGCCGCGGTTCCGACGGATCATCCTCGAGCTTGCGCCGCAGTTCGGCGATGTGGATGTCGACTGTGCGCGTCATCACTTCCACACGGTGACCCCAGACCTGCCGGAGCAGCTCGACCCGAGACGCCACCGCGCCGCGCCGGCGCACGAGAGCGAGCAGCAGGTCGAACTCCTTCGGACTCAGTGCAACTGGAGTGCCTTCCTTCGTCACGGTGCGCGATGCCGGGTTGATCTCGACCGAGCCGAACCGTTCGACCCCGTCGGCGCCCGCCGCGCGATGATCCGACATCCGCGAACGGCGGAGCAGCGCGCCGACGCGCGCCAGGAGCTCGAGCACGCCGCACGGTTTCGTCACGTAGTCGTCGGCGCCGAGGCGGAAGCCGAGCACCTTGTCCGCCTCTTCGCCGCGTGCCGTGAGGATCAGCACCGGTACGTCCGAGCCGCCGTCGCGCAGCGTCTTGAGCACGCGATACCCGTCCATGCCCGGGAGCATGAGGTCGAGCATGACGAGATCGGGACTCCACGATCGTGCGCGGTCCAGACCGGTCTCGCCGTTCTCGGCGACTTGCACGTCGTATCCCTCGATCTCGAGACCGGTCCGCAGGCCGTACGCGAGATCGGGATTGTCTTCGACGATCAGAATGCGCGGCATGGTGAGTGGGATGATGTCGGCCGTGGCGCGGCCGGCGTCGGCAAGAGTGGAATACGTCATGGGACCGCCTTGAGTTGCACTGTGGATTCGGCCGTCGCGTGCGAAATGTCCATCTGCTCGGATTGGGCGAGCGGCAGCTCGATCACGACGCGCGCTCCGCCGCTCGGTGAGCTCTCGGCGCGCGTGCGGCCGCCGTGCAGCGCCGCCAGCTCGCGCACCACGGACAAACCGATGCCGCTGCCTCCCGTCGACGCCTCGGCTTCGCGACTGAGCCGCACGTACGGCTCCCAGACACGCTGGCGGTCGTCGTGCGGAATGCCGGGGCCTTCGTCTTCGACCCAGATGCGCGCCCGGTCGCCGGCGATCTCCGATCCGACGACGATCGTCTGGCCGGGCGGGCCGTACTTGACCGCGTTGTCGAGCAGATTGAGCAGCATCTGCCGCAGCGCGTCGCGGTCGAGGGGCACGGCCGCCGTGGCGCCGAGCGAGGCGACGATCGTCGACCGCCGGGCGCGGGCCAGCGGCGCGAACAGCTCGATCGCTTCGGCGACCTCGCGGTCGAGATCGGCCGGCGTGGGCGAGACGCGGTTCGCGCCTTTCTCGCCGCGCGAAAAGTTGAGCACATTCTCAACCAGATACGTCAATCGGCGCGCTTCCTGGTCGATGATGCCTGCCGAGCGCGCGCGCTCGTCCTCGGTGCGCAGCTTGCCCATGTGCAGCAGCTCGGCGAACCAGCGAATCTGCGCGAGCGGCGTGCGCAGCTCGTGCGACACGCCCGACACGAACTCGGTGCGGAGTCGCGCGAGCTCCTGCTGCCGGCGGAGTTGGAGCAGCGCGACGGTGAGCAGCCCCGCGGCGATCGCGAACAACGCGAGCAACATCGGCAGGCGCGTGTGCGGCAGCCCGCCGACGACGAGCGCGCCGGCGAACTCCGGGTTGAGGCTGACGCGGAGAATGAGTCGGCCGAGGTTCGGCTCGATCGTGTCCTGCGCGCTGTACGTCGGCGCGACCCAGCCCGGTGACTTGTATACCTCGGCGCCGCCGATCGTCGCCGCCGAGATCGAGAGCACGGAGTCGACGGGCAGTCCGCGGATCAGCGACTCGGGAAGGAGCGAGCTGGCGTGTCCGTACGTGCCGCGAATACCGGCGAAGACCGGCGCGATGAACGGGCTCGGGTCGGTGACGTAGCCGTACACTTCCACCGGCAGGCCGCGGGTCAGATCGCGGGCGACGACGAACACGACGAGCGCCGGCCGGTGATCGCGCTCGCCGAACAGCATCGCGTAGGAATCGTTCGTGATGACGACGGCGAGATCGTGCAGCGAGCCGTACTGGCCGTTGGGACTCCAGAACGAGAGCGTGCGGCGCTGCGGCTGCGGCGGCACGCTCTTGGTGTAGGCCACCATCGTGTCGCGCGCCCAGGCCAGGTCGGCGTCCGGCAGGTCGGACTCGGTGGTTCGGAAGGTTCCCTCGCGCCAATCGTAGCGGAAGAAGTAGCGCACGCCCGAGAGGCAGCTGCACCAGCTCATCACGCCGCGCGCGATATCCCCGACCTGCGCTGGACTGACGACGGTCGACGCGAGCGCATTCGGATCGACGCGCGACGCCGGCGCGCTGAGCGATGTAACGACCTGTGACAGCAAAGCGTTCTTCGCCTGCTGGCTGAGCTGCCAGTCGGCGATCTTGGCGTAATCGTGGAGCGCGTTTTCGGCGGTCCGGCGCTGCGATCGCGCGGCGTCCCAGCCCTGATAGGCCAGCACGGCGCAGACGACGAGGGCGACGATGAGGAGGGCGACCGTTCCGACGAGCCGCGGCGAGCGCTGCATGCTCTATAGATATGGACCGGCGCGCGGGGGGCCAGGTGAGTTTACGGAATCCTTGCAGGGGGCCGGTGTATGCCAAGGCGGTAGTTTTATCGGCGTGTCCTCCGTCGTCCGCGGTTTCTTCTCCGGCGCCCTGCACGACGCCCTGCTCTTTCCATATCCGGCGACGCTCGCGGCGAGCGATCCCGATGAGGCGACGACCGTCCGCCGGCTCGTCGGTGCGTTGCGCGACATGGAGCAGGGCGGCCTGATCGACACGGCGCGCTTCGACGAGGAGGAGACGATCCCCGAGCCGACGATCCGCGCGCTCGCCGAACACGGGCTGCTCGGCATCACCATTCCACGCGAGTACGGCGGGGTCGGGCTGTCGCCGGCGGGGTACGCGCGGGTGTTCGGCGAGGTTTCGCGCCTCGATCCGTCGCTGGCCGTGCTGATCGGCGTTCACTGCGGGCTCGGCTCGAAGGCGATCGTGCTGTTCGGTACGGACGAGCAGAAAGCCGAGTATCTGCCGATGCTCGCGCGCGGCGACACGCTCGCCGCGTATGCGCTGACCGAACCCGAGGTCGGCTCCGACGCGCAGAACGTGAAGACGACGGCGCGGCTCTCGGACGACGGCACGCAGTGGATCCTGAACGGGCGCAAGCAGTGGATCGGGAACGGGCACCGCGCCGGCGTGATTGCCACCTTCGCGCAGACGGCGGTCGAGCGGCGCGGCGCGCTGGTACAGCGTCCGACGGCGTTCATCATCCGCCCCGACATGCCGGGCTTTCACGTGTTGGGCACCGTACGCAAGCTCGGCATTCGCGGCTCGACGCAGGCCGAGCTCGAGTACCGCGACCTCGTCGTTCCGGCGGACCACGTGCTCGGGACGGTCGGCAAGGGCTTCGCCGTGGCCGTGCACGTCCTCAACGGCGGCCGGCTGACGCTGGCCGCCGGCTGCACCGCCGGCACGAAGAACATCGCGGCGCAGATGGCCGATTTCACCGAACATCGTGTGCAATTTGGAAAGCCAATCATAGAATTTGAGATCTCACAACGCAAAGTCGCCCGCACGGCATCCGACGTCTACGCCGCCGATGCCATGCTCGGCGAGCTGGCCGCGCTCGCCACGGCGCCGGAAGCGGACTTCGCGCTCGAAGCGGCCTGCTGCAAGGTGTTCGCGAGCGAGATGCTGTGGCGCGCCGCGGACGAGCTGGTGCAGCTCGCCGGCGGGCGCGGCTTCGTCAAGCCGTACCCCTACGAGCGCGTGCTGCGCGACGCGCGGATCAACCGCATCTTCGAAGGCACGAACGAGATCCTGCGCCTCTTCATCGCCCTCAACGGCATTCAGGGCCCCGCGGAACAGTTGCAGGAGATCGGATCGGCGCTCCGCCGGCCGCTCAGAAATCTGGGGATGATCAGCGGCTTCGCCGCGACGCGGCTCCGAAGCGCGTTCGGCGCCACGACGACACTCGACGTCGAGCTGGACGAACGGCTCACCGGGCACAAGGACTTTCTCGAGAAGCACGTCGCCGAGCTCCGTGTGGCCACGGAGCGGGTGATCCGGCACTACCGCCGCGAGATCGTCGACCGCCAGCAAGAGCTCGAGCGCCTCGCCGACATGGCGATCGAGCTTTTCGCCACCGCCTGTGTCCTCGCCCGCACCCAGGCGATGATCGACGCGCGCGGCGCCGAGGCATGCGAGCGGGAGCTCGACCTCTGCGACCTGTTCGTCGTCGAATCGGGCCGCCGGTTCCGCGCGGCCCGGGTCGCGATCCTCTCGCCGCAGGACGAGACGCGCCGTGCCGTGGCGCGCCGCGTGCGTGCGGATGGAGGGTACGGAGTGCCCGACGCGATTCTGCCGATCCTGCCGATCGACCGCGACGCCGCGCCGCACCAGCACCGGCAGTAGCGCCCGCCCACCCCGACCACGCGGATCCAGAGCACCATCGACCATGCCGACCATCTACGACCTCTCGCTCCCCATCGCCGACGGCGGCGTGGTCTATCCGGGCAATCCGCCGATCCAGATCGCGCCGCAGCAGCAGATCTCGAAGGGGGAAAGCTCCAACGTCTCGTCGCTCGCCTTCGGCTCGCACACCGGCACGCACGTCGACGCGCCAAAGCACATGATCGACGACGGCCAGACGGTCGATCAGCTCTCGCTCCAGACGTTGATGGGCCCCGCGATGCTGATCGCCGTCGCCGACGACGTGCGCGCCGTGGGGCGCGAGCAGCTCGCCATGCACGAGCTCAAGGGCCATACGCGCGTGCTGATCAAGACGCGCAACTCGAGCTTCATCCGCACGGCGCCGTTCGACCCGGAGTACAGCTACCTCGCGCCCGACGGCGCCGAGTACCTCGTGTCGCTCGGCATTCGGCTGGTCGGGGTCGACTACTACTCGATCGAGCAGTTCCATTCGGGGCACCACCGGACGCATCTCACGCTGCTCGAGCGCGGCGTCGTGATCGTCGAAGGGCTCGATCTCTCGGCGCCGGCGATGGGCCCGTACGAGCTGCGCGTGCTGCCGCTGCGGCTGGTCGGTCTCGACGGCGCGCCGGCGCGCGCGGTGCTCGTCGGATGAGCGACGCGGTCGATCTCGTGCTGTTCGACATCGGCGGCGTGCTGGGGAGCAACGGCTGGGACCGCGAGCAGCGCGCCGCGGCCGTCGAGCGATTCGGCCTCGACGAAGACGATTTCCAATATCGGCATGAGGAAACCGTGGGCGCGCTCGAGTCCGGACAGATCACGCTCGACGAGTACCTGAACGTGACCATCTTCTGCGAAGCGCGAGTCTTCACGCCGGCCGAGTTCAAGGCGTTCATGTTCGCGCAGAGCGTCCCCTGGCCGGACAGCATCGCCGTGGCGCGCGAGCTCGCGACGTCGCACGCCGCGCGCTTGGCGACGTTGAACAACGAGAGCGCCGAGCTCAACGCGCACCGGATCGTCTCGTTCGGGCTGCGCGACGTCTTTCCGACCTTCTTCAGCTCCTGCTGGCTCGGCGTGCGCAAGCCGACCCACGAGATCTACGCGCGCGTGCTCGGCATGACGCAGGCGGCGCCGGCGCGGACGCTGTTCGTCGACGACCGGCGGCAGAATCTCGGCCCGGCGGCCGCGTTGGGAATGAAGACGATCCATTTTCAGTCGGCGGAGCAGCTGCGCGCGGCACTGGCGGCGCACGGGTTGCTCCACTGACGGCGCGACACACGCACCTGGAATCACTCTCGATCTCTTTCATCGATACGGCACACATGCAACTCGCAATGGTTGGCCTCGGCCGCATGGGCGGCAACATGGTCGAACGCCTGATGCGGCACGGCCACACGCTCGTCGTCTACGACCGCAGCGCGGAGGCAATGGCGAAGTACGAAACGATGGGCGCAACGAAAGCCGCCGACCTGGCGGGCGTCGTCAAGGCGCTCGCCGCGCCGCGCGTCGTCTGGATCATGGTGCCCGCCGGCGACCCGGTGGACGAGACCATTGCCGCGCTGCAGCCGCTGCTCTCGCCCGGCGACGTGATCATCGACGGCGGCAACTCGAACTTTCACGACAGCATCCGGCGCGGCGACCGGCTCGCCAAGGCCAAGATCGAGTTCATCGACTGCGGCACGAGCGGCGGCGTATGGGGGCTCGAGAACGGCTACTGCCTCATGGTCGGCGGCACCGACGTCGCGGTGAAACGGTGCGAGCCGATCTTCACGGCGCTCGCGCCGGAGAACGGCTACTCGCACGTCGGGCCGATCGGATCGGGCCACTATGTGAAGATGGTGCACAACGGCATCGAGTACGGGCTGCTGCAAGCGTACGCCGAAGGGTACGAGATCCTGCACGCGTCGAAGACCTTTCCGAAGCTCGATCTCACGGCAATCGCCAACGTCTGGCAGCACGGCAGCGTGGTGCGCTCCTGGTTGAACGAGCTCGCGGCTTCGGCGTTCGAGCGCGACGCGTCGCTGGCCGATCTCAAAGGCTGGGTGGCCGACTCCGGCGAAGGACGGTGGACGGTGCAGGAGGCCATCGACCTCGATGTGCCGGCACCGGTGATCACGCTGTCGCTGCAGACGCGCTTCCGGTCGCGGCAGGCGGATTCGTTCGGCGCAAAGGTGATCGCGGCGCTGCGCAACGAGTTCGGCGGCCACGCGGTGAAGCGCTCATGACGGCGCCGGCTGGGGCGACGGTGTCGGCGCGGCCGGCGGCGCAGTCCGCGGCCCGTGGCGCGCGCGACCGCGCCGACCCCTGTACGATGGTGATCTTCGGGGCGCAGGGCGATCTGAGCCGCCGCAAGCTGCTGCCGGCGATCTACCAACTCATGAAAGAACATCTCGTCGATGAGCGGTTCTGCGTGCTCGGTGTGGGACGAGACGAGTCGGTGACCGACGACAGCTTCCGCGCCGCGATGCGCACGGCGCTCGGCGAATCGGACGAGGTGGACGGCGTCGACGACGCGCTGTGGGAGGATCTCTGCCGCCGGCTGCACTACGTCGCCGCCGATCTGACCAACGCCGACGACTACACCGTCGTCGGCCAGCGGCTCGAGCAGATCGAGCACGGCCGCCCGCGCGAGGAATGCAACCGGCTGTTCTACCTCGCCGTGCCGCCCAGCGTGTTCGAGCCGATCGTCCGCAATCTGTCGCGGAGCGGGCTGGCGCCGCGCAGCCGCACGGCCGACGAGCGGCCGTGGACGCGCATCGTGATCGAGAAGCCGTTCGGGCGCAGCCTGGAGAATGCGCAGCAGTTAAACGATCTCGTATTAGGATTGTTTGCCGAGCATCAGACCTATCGCATCGACCACTACCTCGGCAAGGAGACGGTGCAGAACGTGCTGGTGCTGCGGTTCGCCAACTCGATCTTCGAGCCGATCTGGAACCGGCAGTGGATCCACCACGTGCAGATCACCGCGTCGGAAAGCGTCGGCGTCGAGGGGCGCGGCAAGTACTACGAGGAGGCGGGCGTCGTTCGCGACATGTTCCAGAACCATCTCCTCCAGCTCCTCTCGCTCACCGCCATGGAGCCGCCGCCGCAGATGTCTGCCAACTCCGTGCGCGACGAGAAGGTGAAGGTCCTCAAGTCGATCCGCTGGCTCACGCCCGAGACGATCGCCGAGAACGCCGTCCGCGCGCAGTACACGGGCGGCACGATCGGCGGCAAACCGGTCGCCGGGTATACCCAGGAGCCCGACGTCTCGGCGACCTCGGCAGTGCCGACCTTCGCCGCGGTCCGTCTGTTCGTCGACAACTGGCGATGGAACGGCGTGCCATTCTATCTGAGATCCGGCAAGCGCTTGGCACGCCGCGTCTCGGAGATCGCGGTGCAATTTCGATCGCCGCCGCATCTCATGTTCGGCCAGACGAGCCAGGCGATGCGGCCGAACACCCTCGTCATGCGCGTGCAGCCGAACGAGGGCGTGGCGCTCAACTTCGAGGTCAAGGTCCCCGGGGCCGCGGTGGCGCTCACCTCCAACATCGAGATCGCTCCCGTCGACATGGAGTTCGACTACGCCGAGGCGTTCGGCGAGGTCGCGGCGCCGGCCTACGAGACCCTGCTCCTCGACGTCATGATCGGCGAGGCGACGCTGTTCACCCGCAGCGACGAGGTCGAAGCGGCGTGGCGCGTCATCGACCCGCTTCTCCAATACTGGGAGTCCAATAGGCCGCGGCGGATGCCGACCTACGCCGCGGGCAGCTGGGGCCCCCGAGAGGCCGACGAGCTGATCGAGGAAGACGGCGTGGAGTGGCGAGAGCCGACCTGAGCGAGGCTCCGCCACGCAGCGAACCGGCGCCTGTGACCGCGCGCACAGCGCGCTCGTCGAAGTCCAAATGGCAAGCTCACATACCGCCGAACGCCACATCGAGCTGTCGGCGCTCGATCAGCAGCGCGCCAATCGCTCTCTCCAGCGCGCTTCCTGGCTCATCATCGGCCTGTTCGCGGCGATGGCGCTCACCTTCTGGCTCGCCCCCGAGGCGCGGATCAACGGGCACCTGCGACTCCTCCGCATCGCGCGCCTGGCGTTCGTCGTCGAGCTCATCACGCTGATCGGCCTCGTCGTGGTGCTCCGCCGGAAGCTCGGCGCGCAGACGCGGCGCGTCGCCGCCCACCTCGATCTCCTCGTCAAACAGAACGCTCGGCTCGCCGAGTCGAACACGGAGCTCGAGGAACAGGCAGAGCTGCAGCAAGCGCAAGCCCTCGAGCTCGAGACTCAGACGGCCGAGCTCCAGGCGCGCGCCGCGGCGCTGGAAGCGACGAATGCCAGCCTGCAGGCGAGCGAACGCCGCCAGCAGCAGCTCGCCGACGAGCTGCGCCTGCTCAGCGGACGCCTCAGCGAGGCGCAGCACGTCGCCAACCTTGGCTACTGGGAAATCGACTCGGACACCGGACAGGTCTTCTGGTCGGAAGAGATGTATCGCCTGGCCGGCATCGAGCCCGACACCGGCATGCCGCCGACCGACCGATTTCTCTCTGCGGTGCACCCTGAGGACCGCGAGCGCATGCACGCCATCGCCTCGAACGCCGTTGCCGAGCTTCGCGAGTTCACCGAGCAGTATCGCATCGTGCTGCCGGGCCAGCCGACGCGCATCGTACAATCCAAGGGGCGGCTCGTCGTCGATGCGGTCGGGCGCCGGAAGCTGGTCGGCACGGTACAGGACATAACCGAGCGGCTGCAGCTCGAGACGCAGCTGCGGCAAGCGCAGAAGATGGACGCGATCGGCAAGCTCGCCGGCGGCGTGGCGCATGACTTCAACAACGTGCTCACGGTGATCGAGGGCTACACCACGCTGCTTCTCGCCAACCATCCCGCCGACAATCCGGCGGACGAAGACCGCGGCTACATCGAGGAGGTCCGCGACGCCGCGCGCCGAGCCGCGACGCTCACGCGCCAGCTGCTGGCCTTCAGCCGGCAGCAAGTGCTGCAGCCGCGCGTGCTCAGCGTGAACGAGACGCTGTCCGGGGTCGAAGCGATGCTCCGCCGACTGATCGGCGAGAACATCGAGTTCCACACGCAACTCGCCGGCGACGTGGATTTCGTGAAGGCCGATCCGAGCCAGCTCGAGCAAGTGCTCGTCAACCTCGTCGTCAATGCGCGCGACGCCATGCCGAACGGCGGCGCGCTGACGATCGAGACCGCGAACGTCATGCTCGACCACTCGTACACCTGGAAGCGGCCGAATCAGCCGTCGGGGCCGCACGTCATGCTCGCGGTGACCGACACCGGGATCGGCATCCCGGCAGAAGACATCGAACGCATCTTCGATCCATTCTTCACGACGAAGGAGCCGGGCAAGGGCACGGGCCTCGGTCTGTCGACGGTGCACGGAATCGTCGAGCAGTCGGGCGGGCACATCTGGGTGTACAGCGAGACGGGGCGTGGCACGAGCTTCAAGGTGTATCTGCCGCGCACCGATGAGACGGGGGTCCGCGACACCCGCGCCGCACGCACCGAGACAGTGCAGGCCGGCAGCGAGACCGTGCTGCTCGTCGAGGACGACCCGGTCGTGCGCAAGATGACGGCGCGCGTGCTCAAACGGGCCGGCTACACCGTGATCGAAGCGAGTGACGGACTGGAGGCGCTTCGGATGTGCAACAGCCCGGAGACGCTGTTCAATCTCGTCGTGAGCGACATGGTGATGCCGGCACTCGGCGGGCGCGACCTGGCGAACCATGTGAGCCGGCTGCGGCCGGGCATTCCGACGCTGCTGATGTCGGGCTACACGCGCGACGCGATGGTGCACAGTGGCATGTCAGCCACGGAGGCGTTCATCGAGAAGCCGTTCACTCCCGACGCGTTGACGGCAAAGGTGCGCGAGGTGTTGGACCGGGCGGCGGCGCCGCGGAACTAAGCGAGCGCCGCTCGCGATACAATTCAGGATGAGCACGAATGCGATCCCCGAAGTCTGGCTCCGCGGACCGCTGCCGGACGTTCCGCCCCTCTTTCAACCGGTCGCACACGGGCTGTTGCAGTGCCGCGAAGAAGTGCACGCGGCGCTTGCGGGGCTTACGGCGACGCAGCTCGCCGCTCGTCCGGCGCTGGTTGCCTCCGTCGCATATCACGTAGTGCACGCGATCGGCAGCCTTGACCGCCTGCTCGCGTACGCCCGCGGCGAGTCGCTGTCGCCCGAACAGCTTGTGTATCTGAACGACGAGCGGCGCGCGGGAGAGTCGCCGCAAGAGAGCGCGGCACTCCTCGCGCGATTCGACGACGCGGTCGATCGCGCGCTCACGCAAATACGCCGCACCGATCCGTCGACCGCGCTCGACCGGCGCGAGGTGGGCCGCGCCAAGCTGCCGTCTACCGTGATCGGTCTTCTGTTTCACGCCGCCGAGCACACGCAGCGGCATGTCGGACAACTCGTGACGACGGCGAAGATCGTGCGGGCCGCGGGCGACTAGCGTTCCCCTTGCCCTTCGAAGTCGATGAAGCCTTTGTACGGATCGGCGCCAACGAGCTTGACGCGCACTTTGTCGCCGACGTCGAACCTTTCGTGGTTGCGAAGGACCATCCCCTCCGCCGGCGGGTGGATGATGCGCACGAACGTTCCGTGCGACGTGGCGCCGGTGACGATGCCGTCGAAGCTCTCGCCGATCCGGTCGCTGAGGAGGAGCGCCGCCGCCGTCTTGCGGACGGTGCGCTCGACTTTGTTCTCGGCGTCTTCGCGTTCGGTGCAGCGCGTCGCGACCGACGTCAGCTCGTCGTTCGAATACGGCGCCGGCGCTCCGGCGAGCACTGCCTTGACGAGACGCTGCGTGACGAGGTCGGCGTAGCGGCGGTTGGGCGCCGTGGCGTGGGTGTAGTCGTGGGTCGCCAGACCGAAGTGGCCGCCGGGATCCTTCCCCGGCAGGTCGAGCGCGTAGATGCCGGGCCCCATCAATTTGACGATCGCCAATGAGAGATCCGGAAAGCGCTCCGGATCGGCCGTGTGCCGCGCCGCGAGAAATTTGGCGAGCGAGAGCGAGTCGGGCTCGGCCGGCAGCGTCGTGCCGTAGCGGGCCGCCAGCTCGACGATGCGCGCCCACCGTTCCGGCTCGCGCACGACGCGGCGAATGCCCGAACGGCCTTTGGCCTCGAGAAACTTGGCGATCGCCACATTGCTGGCGATCATGAAATCCTCGATCAAGTCGCGGGCGTGGTTCTTGTGCACGAGCGCGAGGTCGACGATCCGGCCGTCCTTGGCCACCGGCGTTGCCTCGATCGTGTCGAAATCGAGCGCGCCGTTGCGGATGCGTTCCGCTTTGAGGCGCTGCGACGCCTCATGTTGGAGCTGGAGCTGTTCGGTGAGCGCGGCATTGCCAGCCACCTTCTTGGGTGGCGGCGACGCCCCGTCGAGCCAGGCGCCGACGTCGTCGTAGGCGAGCTGCGCACGGTTGTGGACCATCGCGCGGTATACATCATAGGACTTCACGTTGCCGTCGGCGTCGACGACCGTCTCGATCGCCAGCGCCAGCCGGTCCTCGCCTTCGTTGAGCGACGTCAATCCGGTGGAGAGCTGCTCGGGGAGCATCGGGAACACGGCGATGCCAGTGTAGACGGAGGTGCAGTTGGCGAAAGCGTGCCGGTCGATCGGCGATCCGGCCGGCACCAGCGCGTCGACGTCGGCGATCGCGACGACGAGCCGCACCGACCCGTCGGGCAGCCGTTCGGCGATCTCGATCTGGTCCAGATCGCGCGACTCGGTGTTGTCGATCGACGACCATTGGCGGTCGCGCAGATCTTTGACCGCGCCTCCGGCCGGCATGGCCGCTGGCTTCGTCAGCGCGGCGAGCTGCGCGCGCGCGTCGGTGTCGAGGTCGGGCTCGAAGCCGGCGGCGGCGACGATTCGCCGGGCCGCCGCTTGAATGTCGAAGTCGTCGTGCTTCCCGCCGTGTCCGTTATGGCCGCCGTGCGCGCCCTGGTGCCCGTGACTCATCGCTCTCCCGGCGAAGTGAATTGGAGAGACTAGCCGGATGCCGACACGCGGTCAAACCGCCGGCCGGGGCGGGCCCGTTGCCGTCGCTTGTGCTTTCTCGCACGACGAGACATTCATAGACGATGCCACCCTGCCACGCGAAGTCGTCGATCGATCCCGTCTCCGCGGCGACGTCGGCGTCGTGCGTCATCGCGCCAGGCCATGCGTCGGGAACATTGCGGTCCGCCGCGGAGATAGAGTCGTGCGAATCCTGCGACTACTGCGGTTCGGCGCGACTCGAGTGGCGAAAGTGCAAACTCGTGTGCGCCGACTGCCGGCAGATCAACAAGAGCTGCGCGGACCTGTGACCATGCAGGGCTACAACTTCACCGAACGCGTGCGGAAGGTGCTTGC
>DATNAT010000010.1:0-16684 GCA_035572355.1 Gemmatimonadaceae bacterium | reverse complement strand
TGAGGGCCAGAGGGTGGGATCGGGCTCCCGATCCACTTGACTGATTGTCCGCTAAACTTAGGCCGAACCGACGGTTAGGTCAAGCTCGCGCGATGCAACGTGGAACACGCGCCCTGCCGCGGGGAATTAATCGACGGCTGGGTCGCACGCGACCGAGAACGACGAACCCCTCACGACGGTCTCCGGAGGAATCCTTGCCCACCCTGCGAAACGCTCGCGCCGGCCTGCTCGCCCTCGTCTGCTTCTCATCCGCCGCGGCGGCCCAAGCCGTCAGGCGACCGCAAACCAATCCTCGCCAGGTTGACCTCGCGCCACGCTGGAGCGTCAACGCGCCGCCGCCGGCATACAACTGGGATCTGCACGACATGTCGCGATACGCCGGTTGGGGCGGCGCCGTCGGAGCCGTGGGAGGATTCGCCTGGGGAGAAGTGAGGGCCTCCCGCCACCAATCCGGACCGCTCAACGCACGACCAATTGCGATCATCGGCGATGCGTTGCTCGGTTTCTGTGCGGGCATGGTCGGCGGGAGCGTAGTCTACGTCGTTCACCTCGTGCGCCAGCCCTCATTCGGCCGGCACTCGCGCGAACTGTCGCCGGCCGGGGCGGCCGCTAGGGGCGCACCGCGTACCCTCGGGCGTCCTGAGTCAGATACGCCCACGCTGTGGTCGCGTCGTGCTCGAATACCACGAGCCACTCTTCCGCCATGGCGCGCGCCAGAATCCGCCGCTTCGTCTCGAGCGTCACCAGCGGCTCGACGTCATATCCCATGATCCAGGGGAGCGGCAAGTGCGACGTAGTCGGCGACAGGTCGGCGATGTAGAACGCCCGCTCCCCCGCCGACTCGATCAGCAAACCGTGGTGGCCCGGCGTGTGCCCGGGCGTCGGCAGCGCCCGGATTCCCGGGACGATCTCCGCTTCGCCATCCACGAAGTCGAACAGGCCCGCTTCGTGGATCGGGACGAAGTTGTGCGCGAAATAGCTGGCTGCCGTTCGCTCATTCGTGTGCGTCGCCCACTCGTACTCGCGCCGCTGAACGACGTATCTCGCCTTGGGAAAGGTCGGCCGGATCTTGCCGCCTTCGTGCTTGGTCGTGTTGCCGCCGGCATGATCGAAGTGCAGATGGCTGTCGATCACCATCACGATCTGGTCCGGACGAAATCCCAGCTGCCGCAGCCCATCCTCGAGCAGGGTCGGACCGGGCGAACCGACATTCTCCACGCCGTAGATCTCGTAGAACTTGTCGCTCTCCTTGTTGCCGGCTCCCGTATCGATGAGGATCGGACCGATATCGTGCTCGATCAAGAGACAGCGCATGCCAAGCTGAATACGATTCCTCTCGTCGGCGGCAATGCGTCGCTCCCACAGCGGCTTGGGGACGACGCCGAACATCGCGCCCCCGTCCAACCGCTGGCCGCCCGCCTGGATCGCGTGCATTCGCCATCGGCCGAGCTGCCGCGTCTCGACGAGGGGAGTTGGGATCACGCGGTCGGATCCTCGGTGACGGGATGCGGCATGGCGGGCGGGCGGCGTGGGCGCTTGACCGAGCGCCTCGTATCGACGAGACGCTCGACGTCCTCGAGCGACATGCAGCCGCGATCGCGCGCCGCGTCGAGCAGCCGCAGGAGAATGTGCGCCGTGGCCAGCGCGTCGCCGCCGGCGCGATGCCGCGCCCCGATGTCGATGCCGTAGTAGTGCGCCACTGAATCGAGGTTGCGGCGACGGAGCCGAGGCACGAGGCGACGCGCCATGCGTACGGTGCAGAGGCGTCGTCCCGCGAGCGGCCGGCGCGTCACACGCTCGATCTCCATCGACAAGAATCGCCAGTCGAAACTGGCGTTGTGCGCCACGAACACGTTCCCCTCGAGCACGCCGACGAGCTGGTCACAGACATCCGCGAACCGCGGGGCATCCTTCACCATCTCCCAGGTGATGTTGGTGATGGCGACGATCGCCGGCGGGATCGACCGTTCCGGATTGATCAGCGTGTCGAACACCGGGGTCGCGACGCCGTTCCGAACGTGCACCACGGCAACTTCAGTGACGCGGTCGCCACCACCGGCGCGAATGCCCGTTGTCTCGACGTCCACGACGGCGAACGATTCGGAGAGCCCGCGTCCCGATGCCGGCGCCAGATCGCAGCTCGCCGAAGACGCGAACCCGACATCCGCGACGGCGTCGCGAAGCTGCCACCGGCCATCCGAACGGCGTGCAAAGCGACGCTGCCCGGCGAAGAGCGCCGCGGCCATGTGTTCGGCGACATGGGCCGGAGCACCGGGAAGCTGGCAGACGTATGACACGAGCGATGCGGCGTCCGCCGGTCCGGCTGCGAGGAAGTCGGCGGCACGATCGGCGAGCAACGATTGGATGTCGCCGAGTGTGACGGTGGGTGACGCCATCAACCCCACGGGTCGTCGCGCTCCACGGGACAGGTCATGCAGCGCGGTCCTCCGCCGCCGCGCACCAACTCGGCGCCCTCGAAGGTGATCACAGCCCGGTCGCCGTCGGCCACGCGATCCTCGCCGGTCAGGAACGACGTGCCCGAAACGATGCGGAATCCCATGCGCGACAGCTCGTGGAGCGTGGTCTCGTTCCGCTGGTAGGAGAGTAGCACACCGGGACGCATTGCGACGAAGTTGCATCCGGACGCCCACTGTTCGCGTTCCTGCACCGTGCGCCGCTCCCCGCCGCAGAAGACCGGCTCGATCGGCATGTCGCAGGCGGCGAGCGCCGCGAAGATGCTCGGCCGTTCGTGAATCGTCTGCTCGCCCTTGTGCCAGTGCAGCACCGGCAGCCGCTCCGGACCGATGAAGTGTGGCGGGAACACGACGCACAATTCTCGATCGATCTGCGTGAAGATCATGTCGAGGTGAATCGCCGTGTTCTCCTTGGGCATGACGATGACGATGACGTCCTGCACGTCGGTCTGCTCGAAGAAGACGGTGGCGAGCTGGTCGATCGCCGCGGGACTCGAGCGCTCGCTGAAGCCGAGGATCACCAAATCACGACGCAGCGGGTGGACGTCGCCGCCTTCGACCGTGTAGTTCACCCGCCGCTCGGCGGCGCCGTCGTAGAGAATTCCCGCGCTCGCCAACGCCGGATGGTGGGTGAACAGCGCCTTCATGATGATGGCCTCGGTCCAACGGATCGCATAGCGCATCGACCCGACCAGCACGTGCTTGCCGGCGACGATGCAGCTGTCGCGGGTGAAGAAGAGGTTCGGGAGCGGCGGCAGGACGTGGCCCGGCTCGTTCAGCGCCTGAGCGATCGGGCCAGGGGGCTCGTCGCGTCCCTCGATGAGCATTCTTACCAGCGCGGCGGCGTCGAGCTCGTTGATGTCTCGGGCCAACGGTTCGGAGGGGACGATGTCCATCGTCTCGCGAATCAGGAGCTCGCGGGCCTCGGCGTTGGACAGGATATCGGCGAGGAGTGTCCGAACCTGGTGGACGGTGGCGAATCGCTCCAGAATCGCGATGAACCGCCGGTGCTCGCGTTGCGCCGACTCGGCCTCGATGATGTCATCGTAGAGGTAATCGGCGCGGTTGCTCGGAGTTACAGCGAGCAGCTCGGGCCCGGGCGAGTGCACCAGAACGCTGCGCAAACGTCCGATCTCGGACGACGAATGGGCGGGCATGGGCCAAAGCTAACCGACGTGGGACAACTGGTGCAGGCAGAGCGGGTCCCTTAACTTGTGAATGAATTCACAAGCCGCTCAAACTGTGAAACGTATTGCCGATTCGACCGTTCGACGTCTGTCCGCATACCTTCGCTTTCTCGAGGATTTCGAACAGCGCGGACTAGCGACGATCTCGAGCGAGGAATTGGCCAAGCGCGGGGGCACGACGTCCGCCCAGGTCCGAAAGGACCTGTCGTTCTTCGGGTCGTTCGGCAAGCGTGGTCTGGGTTACTCGGTGCCCGAGCTCGCCGGTCGGTTGCGCGAGATCCTCGGGCTTGGCAAGGAGTGGCGTGTCGTGATCATCGGTGCCGGTAAGATCGGCGCCGCCCTCGCTCAGTATCGCGGGTTCAGGCAGCGCGGATTCAACATCCTGGCCGCCTACGACAACAATCCGGACAAGGTCGGCCGGTCGCTCGAGGGCATCCCCGTCCGAGATACGTCGCATCTCGAGCGCGATCTCCAGCGCGACAAGCCCGACATCGTGGTACTCACGGTGCCCGGCGACGAAGCCCAAGCGCTGGTCGACCGAATGGTCAAGGCGGGGATCAAGGCGATTCTCAACTTCGCGCCCACTCAGCTGCAGGCGCCTCCGGACGTGGCGATCAAGACGGTGAACATGGCGATGGAGCTCGAGGGACTGAGCTTCGCGCTGACCAACCGGGACTGATCACCAGGTCGATGCTCGAGGCTAGATGCGGCCGCTCGCTCGGGCGAGGCGGGCGAAGTCCGCGGGCGTGAGGGTCTCGGGGCGCGCGTCGCCATCGATTTCCGCCTCGCGCAATGCGGCCTCCGCGTGAGCGACCGACAGCGACGCCACCTCCCGCAATATCCGCCGAATCTGCTTGCGTCGCATACCGAACGCGGCCTGGACGAATGCACGCAGCTCGAGCTCGTCGTCAGGCGCGACGACGGGATCGCCGCGCGGCGTCAATCGAACGACGGCGCTCTCGACCTGGGGCGGCGGTTGAAATGAGCCGGGCGCGACGCGAAACAGCACCTCGACGCGTGCCACCGACTGCACGTTGACCGAGAGCGCGCCGTACTCGGGGTTTCCGGCGCTCGCCGCCATGCGTTCGGCGACCTCGCGCTGCACGAGGAACACGGCGCGTTCGGCGCGCGGGCGTTCGAGCGAGTGAAAGATGATGGGCGTCGTGATGTAATACGGCACGTTCCCCACGACGCTGTACGCCGAGCCGGCCGCCTCGCCCAGTGGAACGGTGAGCACGTCCGCTTGAATGATCTGAACGTCCGAATTCGCCGCGTACGTTTGACGGAGCCGCGCGGCGAGGGCGCGATCGTACTCGATGAGGACGAGTCGTCGCGCACGCGGAGCGAGCAGCTCGGTGAGGCTTCCGCGACCGGGGCCGATCTCGACGACGGTCTCCGCCCCGGTCAGCTCGAGCGCGTCGACGATGCGGCCGAGGATGTTCCGGTCGTTGAGAAAATGCTGACCGAGGCTCTTGCGAACGGGCGGAAGGTCGGACGACGAACGAGGGGGATCCGGATCGCGCGTCGTCATGCGTGCGGCCGCGCTAGCTGCGCAAGAGAACGACCGTGAGATCGTCGCGGAGCGGAGCACGCTGCGTGTGGGCTTCGAGCGTCTCGACGACCCGGTCGAGGATTTCAGCGGGGGGCGCGGTGCGATGCGCGCGCACGGCCTCGAGCACGCGTTCCTCGCCGAGCCGCTCGCCCGTACGGTTGCGCGCATCGCTCACGCCATCGGTGAACAGCACGAGGAGGTCGCGCCCCGGGTTCCAAGCACGCGTCGACGTGGTCGGGGCACGCTCGTCCATGCCGAGCGGCGGATCGCTGGCTGCGAGACGCTCGAAATCGCCGCCGTCGGGCAGCAGGAAAGCGTGCGGATGCCCGGTGTTGGCGTAGGTGAGGGCCCGCGCACCGGGATCGACGATGGCGTAGAACGCCGAGATGAACATCTCCGTCATCGCGAGCTCCTCGCGCAACGTGGACATGAGCGCGTGGAGCATCGTGCCGGGGTCGTTCGTGGCCTGCGAATGAATCGCTGACGCGCTCATCGTGAGCGCCATGATCAACGCGGCCTGATAGCCGTGGCCGGAGACGTCTCCGATCATCACGCCGGTACGTGCACCGCCGAGGCGAAACAGATTGTAGAAATCGCCGCCGACGCTCTCCGCGGGGACGACGCGCGCCGCCACCGTTGCCTCCGGTCCGACGACGACGTTGGACGGCAGGAGCTTCATCTGCAGGTCGTGCGCGAGCTGCATCTCGTGCGCGAGGCGTTGCTGCTCGACCGACGCGCGGACGAGACGGGTATTCTGGATCGCAGTGCCGATCTGCGTGGCGATCGCGGCGATGAGCTTCTGATCGCCGGCGGTGAACGGCTGTCCGGAGCGCCGGTCGGAGAGGTTGACCACGCCGAGCGGCTCGGCGCCGCGGGGAGCCGGCGCCGTCCACATGATCGGCACGGACAGCATGGCGCCGCGGCGGTAGCTCGATTCCTCCGGGCAGAGGTTCTGGTCGCCTTCGGCGAGGGTTGGATGCTGCGACCGGAAGACCTTAGCGCTCACGCTGCACGGATCGTCGACCTTGATCGCCGGTACCGAAGCGAGATCGGCGCCGAGCGCGGCGACGGCGCGCAGCGTCGCGGTGGCGCGATCGAAGACGAGCACCGACGCGCGGCGCGCGCCGACCGTCTCGGAGACTTCGATGAGGATGGTCTTCGCGGCTTCGTCGAGGGCGACCGTGCGGCCGAGGATCTCGCTGATCGTGTACAGCAGGTTGATCTCCTCGTACCGCTCGGCGAGCTCGTTGGCGGCGTGCTCGACCTCGAGTGCCGACTGGAGGTATTGGGTGACGACCGGCAAGAGAAAACTCATAAAACTATTCAGATCGACGCCCGGGCGCGGACACGGACCGAGGGCGAGCCAGGCGCGGCGCGGGCCGGGCACGGCCTCGATCAGCACCTTGGCATGGCCGGCGGCAACGGTCTGCGGCCCTTCCGACACCGCGGGAAAGCGCGTCGGCGTCGGCGGGTTGGTCGTGCCGGCTTCCAGGGTCGGCGCCGCCCCGGCATCGCCGATCCGCATCCACACGGCCGCTTGGCACTCGGTCGCCTCGTGGAACGCCACGAGGACGCGCGAGAGATCGTTCATGCGCGGAGGAGGGTCATCCGAACGACGTTGCCGCCCGGCGCCTCGAGACGCTCGACCCGGTCCATCAGCTTGCGCATCAGAAACAGACCCCGCCCGTCTTCCCGGTCGAGGTTGTCCGCCGTGGTCGGATCGATCTCGGAGCGTTCGAGATCGAACCCGCGGCCCTCGTCGCCCACTTCGACGATCAGACGCGACCGGTCGACCTCGGCGCGCACGTGCACGTGCTTCGCCGGGTCGTCGCCGTTGCCGCGCAGGATCGCGTTCGACAACGCTTCGGTGAGCGCCACGGGCACGTTGAGCATGATCTGCCGGTGCGCGAAGGCCATCACTTCACACTCGCGGCGCACCAGCTCGACGACGTTCTCGATGTAGCGGACGTCGCTCGGGATGTCGAGTTCAACGATGCGCACGCCGTCGTTGGACGGACCGCGGCCTGAGGAGACTGGCATGGGTGAATGATACAGGAGCGGGCACCGGTGAGCAGCGGCTCGATCGAGCTCGCCTCGCCCCGGTGCCCGCCCGGTCAACCGCTCATCCGGCGCCTCGGCCGATGAGCGGGCTCAGAACCTCAGAAACTCTTCAACCCGCGTTCGCGCGTATCGGCGATCTGAAACAGCGTATCGAGCTTGGTGAGCTCGAACAGTGTCTTCAGGTCGTCGTTCAGGTTGGCGAGCCGCAGCTCCCCGCCCTGCTCGCGAATCTTCTTCGACAGCGACACGAGCACGCCGAGGCCCGAGCTGTCGATGTATCCGGTCTGCGAGAAGTCGATGAGAAATTTCTTTTCGCCGCGCTCCAACTCGTCGAGGACTTTCTGCTTCAGCTCCTGCCGATTGCCGACGATCAGTTGGCCCTCGACATCCACCACGACGACCTCCCCCTCCTTCTTGATCGAGAAGCTCATGTCGTACTCTCCAGGTGTTCCTCAGCGGGACTCGTTCGTTGCCACCGCCGCGCCGGCGGCTTGTAGCGCGGTGATGGCAGCCACATTGATAATGTCGTCGACGACTGCGCCGCGCGAGAGATCATTGCAGGGTCGCCGAAGCCCCTGAACGATCGGGCCCACGGCGCTCGCGCCGGCCAAACGCTGGACCAACTTGTAGGCGATGTTCCCGGCGTCGAGCGACGGGAACACCAGAACATTCGCGCTGCCGGCGACGCGGCTGCCGGGCGCCTTGCGGGCCGCCACCTGGCCGACGAGCGCTGCGTCTCCTTGCAATTCTCCGTCCACAGCGAGGTGAGGCGCGCGCTCCTGCACCTCGGCCAGCGCGGCGCGGACCATGTCCACCGACTCGCCCCCGGCGCTGCCCTTCGTGCTGAACGACAGAAACGCGACGACGGGCTCGTCGCCGACGATTCGCCGCCGGTCGGCCGCAGCGGCGAGCGCGATGTCGGCGAGCTGTGTGGCGCTCGGGTACCGGACGACCGCGCAATCCGTGAACGTCAGTACTTCGGGCGTCTCGCCCCGGAAGGGTGGCACCACCATGTAGAACGCGCTCGACACCGTCCGGACGTCGCGCGGCATGCCAACGAGCTGCAACGCGGCGCGCAGCACGTCACCCGTGCTGTGCACCGCGCCGGCGACAGAACCGTCGATGTCACCCTGCGCGACGAGCGCCGCAGCGAAAAAGAGCGGCGTGTGGAGAAGATCGCGCGCGATCGGTTTTGTGACGCGCCGAGCCGCGAGGGCCGCGAGTGCGCCGTCGATCACGCGCTCGGCGCCCACGTCGTTCATCGGATCGCGCACCTCGAGGCCCAGCGCACGAACGGCGACATGACTCTCGGGCCGCGCCGGATCGAGCACGAGGATGGGCTCGACCAGTCCGAGGCGCTTCGCTTCCGCCGCCGCGGCGAGCACGCGCTCGTCGGCGGTTTCGGGAAAGGCGATCCGGCGGACGGACGCGGACGCGCGCCTGCGCACGTCCTCGACAAAGTTCATCGCTTGCCGAGGCGATCGGTGAACCGGTCGCTGAAACGATCGCGGAGCGCAGTGGCCACGGCGGGATGGACGAGGCTCGACACGTCGCCGCCGAACCGCGCGATCTCGCGCACGAGGCTGGCGCTGATGTACGTGGTCTCCAATGACGGGACCATGAACACCGTCTCGAGGCGCGGCGAGAGATGCCGGTTCATGAGCGCCATTTGATACTCGTACTCGAAATCGCTCACCGCGCGCAAGCCGCGAATCAGCAGGCGCGCGCCCTCCTGGGCGGCGAACTCGGCGAGGAGGCCGTCGAATCCCTTCACCACCACGCGATCGGCGCCAGCCGTGGCGGCGTGGGCCAGCCGGACGCGCTCCTCGACTGGGAAGAGCGGCTGCTTGGCGGTGTTGATCGCGACGGCCACGACGAGACGATCGACGAACTCGAGGCTCCTGAAGATGAGATCCTCGTGTCCGCGGGTGATCGGATCGAAGGTGCCTGCGTAGATGGCGGTGCGCTCGTCGTGCATAATCAAAGGCCTGAGTCGCGAACGATTCGCGGCGAGTCGGAGTGGAAGCTATCACCCCCGGCGGGGGCCGTCAGTCTGCCGGCGCGTCCGCAATGTGAGCGGCGCGAAAGATGGAGATCGCGGTCCCACCGTACCGTCGCCGCTCGGCGCCGTCGGGCAGCGCTTCGTTCGATCGATGCTCGATCGCCAGCAGCGCGCTAAACGGGGCGTGCAGCCAGCGTTCGGCCAACCGCGCGGCGAGACCGAGGTCGTACGGTGGGTCGGCAAAGGCGACATCGTAGGCGCCGTCGGCGAGTCGTTCGACGAATCGGAACGCATCGGCGCGGTGGACGCGTGCCGTGTCGCCCGCGCCGAGTGATTCGGCGTTGGAGCGGATGGCGGCAAGGCTTGGCAAAGCGAGGTCGACAAAATCTGCCGACGCAGCACCGCGCGACAGCGCTTCGAGACCGAGCGCGCCCGAGCCGGCGAACAGATCGAGCACGCGCGCGTCTGGGAGCCAGGGTTGGACGATGCTCATCCACGCCTCGCGCACCCGGTCGCCCGTCGGGCGCACACGCGCGTCTTTCGGCGCGACGATCTGGCGGCCGCGCCACCGGCCGGCGACGATGCGCACGCTCTAGGCGCGAAAGTCGGCCAGGCGCGCCTGGATGCGCGACTCGCCGTTCCATTCGTCGCGCTCGAGGCGATAGGCAACGTCGATTGTCGCGCCCGCCTCGATTTCGCGGACGCGTGGCGCCATCCCCCACCCCAGCGCGACGAGATCGCGCGCGCCACCGCGGAGCGTGAGCTTGAGGCCGTCCTTGCCGACGATGCGCGGCGGTGCGGCGACTCTCACGCCCCGCGACACGAGAAGCGGCGACGGATTGCCGATCCCACATGGCTCGAGATGCCGAAGCAGCGCCTCGAGCTCGTCGTTCGCGTCGTCGAGCGCGAGCTCGAGGTCGACCCGGAGCTCGGGAACGAGATCGTCGTGCGTCAGCTTCGACGCGGCGATCTCATTGAAGCGGGCGGCGAACGCGCCGACACGGTCGGCCGCGATCGTCACGCCGGCGGCCGAACGGTGGCCGCCGAAACGAATGAGGAGATCACTGCATGCGGACAGGCCCGCGTGCAGATCGAACGCGCTGATCGAACGGCCGGAGCCCTTCCCTTCGCCTCCGTCCAGCGCGACGAGCACCGTCGGCCGTCCGAACTCTTCGACCAATCGCGACGCCACGATGCCGATCACGCCCGGATGCCATCCTTGCTCGGCGAGCACAATGCCGAACGTCGACGCGAGATCCAGACGCGACACCAGCTCGCGCGCCCTATCGAGCGTGGCACGATCGATCTCCTGGCGCCGCGCGTTGAGCTCTTCGAGCTCTCGTGCGATCGGATTGGCCTGCTGCTCCGACTCCGCCAACAGGAGCTCGACGCCGCGCAGCGCGCTGCCCAAGCGTCCCGCGGCATTGAGCCGCGGTGCGAGGATGAATCCGACGCGGCCGGCGGTGAGCGCCTTTCGTTCCAGACCGGCGGCGCGAATCATCGCGCGGACACCCGGCCGCGCTCCCTCGTTGAGGAGCTTGAGTCCATACCGGACGAACACGCGATTCTCTCCACGCAGCGGCGCGACATCGGCGATCGTGGCCAGGGCCACCAAGTCGAGCAGATTGTAGACGGCGTTCTCGTTGCCTCCCACGGCTCGCGTAAGGGCGAGCGCGAGCTTGAACGCTACGCCAACCGCGGCCAGATCCTTGTCGGGCGAGTTGCACCCGGGCCGCTTGGGATTGAGCACGGCATAGGCTGCGGGGAGCGGTCCGCCCGGCAAGTGATGATCGGTGACGATCACGTCGATGCCAGCCGCCTGCAGCTCGGCGATCGGGCCGAGCGCGCTCGTGCCGCAGTCGCAGGTCACGACGATCGTGGCGCCGCGGTCGCGCGCCGCGCGGACGCCGGCGTCAGTCAGGTCGTAGCCGTCGGTGAGGCGGCTCGGAATGAACGGAATCGCGTTGCCGCCCAGCGCGGCGAGCGTGCGGACCATGATCGTCGTCGAGCAGATGCCGTCGACGTCGTAGTCGCCGTGCACGAGCATCGTCTCGCCATCGCGCAGCGCGCGCACCAATCGGTCGACCGCCCGATCGAGATCGGCGAGACAGCTCGGGTCATGAAGCTGATCGAGGCGCGGACGCAGATAGGACTTGGCGTCGGCCGGGACGGCGAACCCGCGCGCGGCGAGCAGCCGGCAGATGGCGGGCGGAAGGTGCAGCTCGTCTTGAAGCCGCGCGACGAGCGCCGAATCAGGTTCGGAGGGCAGAATCCAGCGCGCGCGCGGGCGCGCATGAACCGCGGAGGCTGTCACACGGCAAAGTTAGGAGCGGCCCAGGGGAGCAACAACCATCAATCCGCCGCATACAACATCACTCCGCATCCTTCGCAGACCTCCGTGTTTCCGCTGCCGGCCATCATGCTGCGGCGTTGGAGCGGGAGCATCGTATCGCAATTGGCGCACGACGCGCCGCGGAGGGGAAAGACGGCGTGCACACGCTTGCGCGATCGGATGCGCTCGTACCGTGAGAGCAGCGCACGCGGCACGGCCTTGGCCTTCTCGTCGCGCACTTTGCGCGCGCCGGCCAGCTCCGCCTCGATCTTCTTCTGGTCCGCGGAGAGGGACGCACGCGCCTCGGTCTGCGCACTCTCGAGCTCCGCGGCGATCCCCTCGCGTTCACCCACGATCCGATTGGCCTCGACCAGGCGATGTCCAATCTGAGACAGCTCGCGCTCGTCCTCGTCGATCATGCGCTTGGTTTGCTCGAGCTGTGCCGTAGCGGCGGTCGCCTCGCGCATCGAGGTGACGCTGTTCAGCGCCGACTGATTCTTCTCCTGCAGCGCGCGATGCTGTCCGACGCGAGCGGCTACTTCCTGGCGGCGGCGCTCCTCGGCCTCGGCTGCCTGCCGCGCGTCGCCGAGCGCGACGACCGCGCGGTCGCGCTCTGCCGCCATGGCCTCGAGACGCGGACGGAGAGCGGCGAGCCGCGTCTCGAGCTCATGGATGGCGACGTCGTCTTCCTGCAGGGCAATCAGCGCGGCTACATCTTGATGCACGGATCCTCCAGTACGAGAGAGAGAAATTGGTTCATGACGCCGCGGGGTTGAATTGCTTCCACCGCGCGCGGCCCAGTGCCTTGATCTCCGCCGCGAGCTGTCCCTTCTCGCGGATCAGCTCGTCCTTCATGTCGGAATCGGCAAGCGGGAGCAGACGGTCGATCTCGCTCAAACGCGCCGACAATCCGCGCGCGAGCAGCGCGTTGATGCTCGCGCGCGCGACTTCGTCGGCGTGGTCGAGGCCCCCGTGCTCGCCGAGCAGTTCTTCGAGCACTTCGGTCGCACCCTCGTCGAGTGTCGCGGCGAGCTCGTCGATCGTCGCCTGCATTCCGTGGCTGGTCAACCCAATAAAGATGGCGTGATAAGCCGGATCGGTAAACAGGCCCGCGTCGATCTGCGATGCCGCGGTCGCGATGAAGCGCCGTTCGTGGAGCAACACTCGCACGAGCTCGCGCTCGGCGCGCGTGCCGCCCGCGCCGTGATCGCGGCGGCGTTCCGCGCGACGGACTCGGGCCGCGGCTTCGGCCGGGGGGGCGCCCGTCTCCATCGGCGGCTCCTCCACTTGGCGCCGGCGTGGAGTGGCGCGAAGCTCGCGCTCGAGCTCTTCTCGCGACACGCCTGCCGCTTCGCTGGTTCGCGTCACATAGAGATCGCGCGTCAGCGGATCAGCGGTGGCGCGAATCGTTGGCAGCAGGCGGTCGATCGCCTGGCGTTTGCGGCGAAGATCGCCGAACCAGCCGCCGCGCTCGAGGATCTGGATCTTGCGATCGAATACGTCGAGCGATTGCGCGGCGGCCCGCTCGAACCCCTCGGTGCCGACGCGTGCGACGAATGTGTCGGGGTCGTCGCCGTCGGGGAGGGTGATGACGCGCACCATCGCGCCGCCGGCGAGCAGCGCGTCGCCAGCGCGAAACGTCGCCTTGAGCCCGGCCTGATCGCTGTCGTACAGGAGAAACACGTTCTTGGTGTACTTGCGCAGCAGGGCGACCTGCTGCTCGGTGAGCGCCGTGCCGAGTGGAGCGACGACTTCGTTGATGCCGGCGAGCACGAGCCGTATCGCGTCGAAGTAACCTTCGACGACGATGACGCGGTCGGCCTTGCGGATCGACTGTTTCGCCGAGTGCATCCCGTACAACAACGTGCGCTTCGCGAAGACCTCGGACTCCGCCGAGTTGAGATACTTCGGCTCACCCTCGCCGAGCACCCGACCGCCGAAGCCGACGGTACGCCCCGCCGCATCGGCGATCGGAAAGATCAGCCGATGCCGAAAGCGCGGCCGCGGCTCCGGCCGGTCTTCTCGGACGATGAGCAGGCCGGCGGCAAGCTGCCGATCGTCGCCGAAGCCGAGCGTCGACAGCGCGGTGCGCATCGCATCGGGGTCGCGCGGCGCGTAGCCGAGCTCGAACCGATCAGCATCGGCCTGCGTCAGCCCTCGAGATGTCAGGTAGTCGCGAGCAGTTCTGCCGCCGTCGCCCTCCCATAGCTGGCGTCGAAAGAACGCGGCGGCCGTCGCGTTCACCTCCCAGAGCGGCTCGCGAGGATCGCTCTCGGCGGTGCGCCGCGCAACTTCACGCACTTCGACGCCGGCGCGCGCGCCGACCCACTTCACCGATTCGACGAAGTCGAGCCCCAGGTGCTTTTGGACGAAGGTGAAAACGTCGCCCGCTTCCCCGCAGACGAAGCACTTGTAGCCGCCCGTCGGAAACACGGTGAAGTTGGCGTTCTTGCCGTGATGAAACGGACAGGGCCCGCGAAAGTCTTTGCCGGCGCGCTTGAGCTTCACGAACTCGCCGATGATCGACACGATGTCGGCTTCTTCGCGGACGCGCTCGACGACCTCGTCGGGAATCACGCGAGCTCCGCGACCGTGACGCCCGCGCCGCCCTCGTTCCAAGCGCCGAGGCGGAATGCGCGCACGCGTGTGTCCTTGCGCAGCATCTCGCCCACGCGGTCGCGCAACGCGCCGGTCCCCTTTCCGTGAATGATCCGCAGAATCTTCAAATCGGCGCGGATGGCCGCGTCGAGCGTTTGGAGGACCGCGGCCTCGGCCTCATCCGGGCGCAGGCCGCGAAGATCGATCTCCGTAGGAACGTGTACCTCGGGGAGATCGCCTGTCCAGATGGCGACGGTCTCGGACGGAACCGACTGCTCGCTGCGCGTCAGCGCTTTGCGGGATACGGTGAGCTTCACCGCGCCGACGGCGACGACCGCGTCGCCGTCGCGCAGCTCCACTACGCGGCCGATGCGGCCGCCGAGCGAAGCGACTTCGACGGTGTCGCCAACGTCGACTGGGTCGTCGCGGCGAGGTGCAGCCACCGTGGCGGCGCGCCGCTGGAGATTAGCTTCCTCGCGGTCGAGCCGTTCGAGTTGGGCGTTCTGATCGGCGAGCAACTGTTCGGCGTGCTGCCTCGCCTCGCGTCCGGCTTCGTCGACCGACTCGGCGCCGCGTGACTTGAGCTCGCGGATCGTGCGCTCGATCTCGGCGCGTGCTCCCAACAGGAACTTGCGCGCGTCGGTGCGCGATTCGCGTTCGGCGACGCGCTCGCGTTCGCGCACCGCGCGCTCCCGTGCCGCGACCGCGGCGATGCGCTGACGTGCATCGTCGGCGTTGGCGGCCGCCTCACGCTCTCGCTCGGTGAGCTCGGCCTCGCGGCGCTCCAGCTGCTCGATCAGCGTCGCCGCTTCACGTTCGTGCTGCGGCAGGCGCTCTTCGGCGCGCCCGACGACGCTCGGAGGCAGCTCGAGCCGCCGGGCAATCGAGATGCCGTACGAGCGGCCGGGAATTCCTTTGATCAGGCGGTACGTCGGCGCGAGCGCAACGGCGTCGAACTGAAGCGATGCATTCACCACACCGGGCACGCGCCCCGCCAGCTCTTTGAGCGTGCCGAGGTGGGTCGTCGCGACGGTCATCGTGCCGCGTGCCGTGAGCTCCTCGAGAATTGCCCAACCGAGCGCGGCGCCTTCGAGCGGATCGGTGCCGGAGCCAAGCTCGTCGACGAGCACGAGCGAGTCGGCAGTGGCTTGGCGTAGAATTTCGCCGAGATTCTTGAGATGGGCGCTGAACGTCGACAAGCTCGCTTCGATCGACTGTTCGTCGCCGACGTCGGCGAAGGCGTCGTCGAACATGGCAATACGGCTTTCCGGTGCGACGGGGGCTGGAATTCCCGACTGCGCGAGCGCGGAAATCAGACCGAGCGCCTTGAGCAGCACCGTCTTACCGCCGGTGTTCGGACCGGAGACGAGCAACGTTCGCTCGGCGGGCATCATCGCGAGACTGAACGGAACGACGTTGGCTCCGCGAGCGACGAGCAGCGGATGTCTGCCGCCGCGCACGTCGAAGCCGTCGCGCGCCGGGGCGAGGGTGGCGGGCGAGCAGCCCGACGCGTCGGCGAAGCGCGCCCGCGCGTAGAGGCTGTCGAGCTCGACGAGGGCGCCGAGGCTGGCGACGAGCGCGTCTCGCTGCGGGCGGAGTCCGTCGGTGAGCTCGCGCAGGATGCGCTCGACTTCTTCGATTTCATCGAGCTCGAGCTGTCGAATCTGATTGCCGAACTCCACGGCGGCCGGCGGTTCGATGAACAGCGTGGCGCCGGACGCCGAGCTGTCGTGCACGATCCCGCCGGCGACCGCGCGCGCGTCGCGCCGCACGGGGATGACGTATCGGCCGTTGCGGACGGTGACCGACATGTCGGAGACACGGTGCTGGGGGTCGAGACGCGCCATCTCGCGCTCGAGAATGCGAATGAGCTCCCCGTGCGCCGACCGTAGCTCGCGGCGAATCCGCCGGAGCGCCGCCGATGCGTCGTCCTTGACCGTGCCGTCGTCGAGGATGGTCCGCTCGATCGCAGACTCCAATGCTTGTTCGCTAATGAGCAGATCGAGGAGCGGCGCGAGCACGGCGCGTACGACGGCGCTCCGTTTGGCATCGGCGAGGCGGGCTCGCGTGCGCCGCGACGACCGCAGGAGGGTGGCCCCGGCGAGGAGCTCGACACCGCTCCAGAGCGTCCCTTCGATGCGCAGCCGATTGAGCGGCTCGCGTAGATCAGGAATCGGATCAGGGTGCCACGCGTCGTCCCCCTGCGCGGCAGCGCGCACCGCGGCCACTCGCGCATGCTCGCGGTCCAGCCACGCCGTATCGGTCGTCGGCGCGAGCGCACGCACCGCCGCCCCGCCGAGCACCGACGTGGCGTGCTCGGCGACGACGTCGAGCACGCGCGGGAACTCGAGCACCGCCAGCGCATGGCGGTTCATCGGCCGGTGAGGTCCCGGAAATGGCGCAACCCGGTCGAGCGAGGGGAGTCGCCGATCCGGGTTGCGTCATCCTGCCGTCGCCGCATCACGCCTGCTTTCCGAG
>DATNAT010000009.1:0-7497 GCA_035572355.1 Gemmatimonadaceae bacterium | reverse complement strand
GATCGACCCGCGCGACTCGCAGGTCGTCTACGCCGGCCTCTGGAACACGCGTCGCCCGCCCTGGTACACCTACGCGCCGACGAACGGACCGGGCGGCGGCATCTTCAAGTCGACCGACGGCGGCAGCACCTGGCATCAGCTTACCAAGGGGCTGCCCGCCGAGGGCATCGGCCGCACCGGTATTGCGATCGCGCCGACCAATCCGCGGCGCGTCTACGCGGTCGTCGACTGTCTCGTCGCCGATCCGAACGCGCCGGCGCCCGAGGGCGGCCGCGGCGGCGGACGCGGCGGCGCCAACGGGGCGTGTGGCCCGGCGCCCGCGCCGCCGGGGCAGGGCGGCTTCTTCCGCTCCGACGACGGCGGCGCAAGCTGGACGCGACTGTCGGCCGATCAGGCGCTGTGGGGTCGCGGCTGGTACTTCGAGCACGTCGCCGTCGACCCGAAGGACGCCGACACCGTGTACGTCTCCAACGTCTCCGTGTCGCGAACGATGGACGGCGGCAAGACCTGGGTGCCGCTGCGCGGCTCGCCGGGCGGCGACGACTACCATCAGCCGTGGGTGTCGCCCGACGACTCGAACACGGTCATCGTGGCGAGCGATCAAGGAACGGTCATCACGCGGAACGCACGGGCGGAAGATCCGCGTGAGGTCACCTGGAGCTCGTGGCTCAATCAGCCGACGGCGCAGCTCTACCACATCTCGGTCGACTATCGCTTCCCGTACTGGGTGACCGGCGCGCAGCAGGATTCTGGCGCCGTCGCCGTCTGCTCGCGCGGCAAGTTCGGCGAGATCTCGATGCGCGACTGGGAGCCGATCGGCGCCGGCGGCGAGAGCGGCTACACGGCGGGCGATCCGTTGCATCCGGGGATCATCTTCGGCGGCTCGGGTCAGCGCTACGATCTCGCGCTCAACCAGCCGATGCCCGGTACGGCCGCGCCGCGCACGGCCGATTGCGCGCGCACCGATTGGACGCAGCCGCTCGTCTTCTCGCCGGCCGATCCGCGCGCATTGTATTACTCGAATCAATATCTCTTCAAGTCGACCGACGGCGCCAAGAGCTGGTCGCAGATCAGCAACGATCTCACGCGGCCCGATCCGGGCGTGCCGGCCACGCTCGACGCCGCGGCGGCCGCGCAGGTCGATCGCAACGGGAAGCGCGGCGTCATCTACGCCGTCGCGCCATCGCCCATTCTCGTGCCAATGGTGTGGGTCGGCACCGACGATGGTCTCATCCAGGTGACGCGCGACGACGGCAAGACGTGGGACGATGTCACGCCGCCGGCGATCACGCCGTGGAGTCGCGTGACGATGGTCGAAGCGTCGCACTTCGATCAGAACGTCGCCTACGCCAGCGTCGATCGGCACCAGCTCCAGGACTTCGAGCCCTACATCTATCGCACGCGCGACCTCGGGAAGACCTGGCAGCGGATCACGACCGGACTCCCCGCCGGCATCTACGTCCACACGATCAAAGAAGACCACGTGCGCCAGGGCCTGCTCTTCGCCGGCACCGAGCGCGGCGCGTTCATGTCGTTCGACGACGGCGATCACTGGCAGCCGATCCAGCTCAACCTGCCCGTCACTTCGGTGCGCGATTTCCAGATCTATGGCAACGATCTCATCGTCGGCACGCACGGCCGCGGGATTTGGGTGGTCGACGACATCAGCCCGCTCCGTCAGATCACCGACGCGGTGCTCAGCTCCGACGCGTTCCTGTTCAAACCGGCCGACGCAATCGCAATCGAACAGGGCGGAGACAACGGCACCCCACTGCAGAAGGACGAGCCGCAGGCCGAGAATCCGCCGAACGGCGCGATCATCGACTACTACTTGAAGCAGGACGCGACCGGTCCGGTCTCGATCGAGATTCTCGACGCCGGCGGCGCGGTGCTGCAGACGTTCTCGACCGAAGGCTCGCCGGTACCGCTCGGTGGACGTGGTGGGCGGGGCGGACGCGGCGGCGGGGCCGGCATTCCGAACACGACCGCGCTTTGGCGCGTTCCGCCGGCGCCGTTCTCGTCGGCCGCCGGCATGCACCGTGTCGTCTGGCTGCCGGTCGCCGGCGGCGGACGCGGTGGGCGCGGCGGCGGGGGACGCGGCGGCGGCGCGGCGTTCCTCACCGGGAATTTTACCGCCAAGCTCAACGCCAACGGCAAGAGCTACACGCAGCCCTTCACCGTCCATCCCGATCCGCGCGGGCACATCGCGGCGGCGCCATTTATCGAACGCTAATTAGAGCTACAGGCGCTACAGTTGCCCGACGAGCGGCCCCCACCGCTCGACGAGCGCCCGATAGGCTGGATCGTCGTAGCGCGAGGGGAGGAACCAGCGCGCGTGTGCCGGGAGTGTGCGCCCGGCCACGTGTGCCGCGGCCAGCTCGGCCGCGCCGAGCGACGCCATCACGCCGCTCCCCGACAACGCGCCAAGCACGAACGCACCTTCGACCGGAAGTGGTCCGACGAGCGGCCGGTTCTCGCGCGTCTTGCAGTAGTAGCCGCCGTCGACCGTGCCGTTTGCGGCGGCATCGGTGCCGACGTACGGAGCCAGCGCCGGCACCATCCGCGCGCTCCCGCGCAGCACGACGTCCGCGTATCGCGCGTTGAATGTCGGCGGCCAGACGTACGGCCGCTCGTCCGTCTCGTAGGTCCAGATCAGATAGAGCTCATCGCCGTGCTCGAGATCGACGGGGCGGATGTGCACCCCGCCCGGCAGCGTCTCGCTGAAGCGGCGCGTCTCCTCGTGGCGCGCGAGCTCAGCCCGTTCGGCGTCGCTCCACTCCAGACGCACGGGGTCGGACCAGATCAGAAACGGCGCGCCGCGTGGAACCGCGCCGCGCGGATCGCGCATCGTGAGCTTGGCGTGCAGCTCGTGGAAGACCGGCAACGTCACGCCGAGCATTCCGGCCACGTCGCCCAGTGCCGGCCCGGCGGCGATCAGCAGCCGATCGGTGTTGATCACGTCGCCCGACTCGAGGCGTATCTCACCGATGCGCCCGCCATCGGTCGGCACGCCGGCCAGACGGTCGCGCACGACGGTCGCGCCGGCGCCGATCGCGCGCTTGATCAACCACGAGCCGAGCGCGACGGCGTTCACCCAGCCGGCGCGCCGCACGTGAAGGGCGGCGGACATGTCGGTTGCCAGGTAGGGAAACGCGCGTCGCGCCTCATCGCCGAGCAGCAGGTCCGCGCCCACGGGCTGATCGCCATACCCTTCGGCGGGGGCCGGAAGGTACGAGGCCGCGCCCGGATGCTGGCGCACCGGGCCCATGCCAAAACTCGAAACTTCCTTCGCCGCCGTCCCGAGCCGCGCCGCCTGTTCGGCGTCAGCCGTGGCGAACAGGTAGCCGCGTCGATTCATGCGAAACGCATTGCCGCACTCGCCGGCGACCTCCTCGAGGAGATCGATGCTGCGCGACACGAGGCGAAGCATCGTGTCGTCGGGGCCTGGCCACCAGTTGCGATAACCCTGCGTGCCCTTGTCGCTCGTCAGCGTGAGCGGCTCGCGCTCGTCGAGCAGCACGACGCGCCGAACGGCCGAGCGTGCTGCGAGATGATAAGCGGCGGCGGCGCCGGCGATGCCGGCCCCGCAGATGACGACGTCGGCGCTCGAGCGCATGGGTGGATTCGTCCCGGGTTCTCGCCGCGCGCGGCGCAGCGATCGCGGGACAAACTAGAGGCTCGTGCCGCTGTCGTCGACCGACCGCGGCGGCGGGAAGTCCTTCCTACGCGGCGGCGGACCGAGCGGCCAGCACTCGCTCGATCTCCGACACCACCAACTTCGGCTCGACCGGCTTGGCGAGGTAGCCGTCGCAGCCAACTTCGAAGGCTCGAGCTCGATCGGCGGACAGTGCGTGCGCCGTCAACGCCACGACTGGAATGTTCGCGGTCGCCGGATCCGACTTGATCGCCTGCGTTGCCGCCCAGCCGTCGGTCGTCGGGAGCGATACGTCCATCAGCACGATATCGGGCTGCTCAGTGCGCGTCTTGTTCACGCCTTCGGCCCCGTCGACGGCCTCGAGGACGCGATAGCCGCTGTACTCGAGGAACGTTGCGTATATGATCCGATTGTCCTCGTTGTCCTCGACGATCAATACGGTCCGCTTCCGCGCGCCTTGCTCCGCCACGATTTCTCCGCGAAAAATACCAGCCGACGAGTCCGCTACCGCCCGCGGTCGCGCTGCCGGTCGACGAGCGGCCGGCAGATTGGCGGTTACCTCTCGCACCGTATCCCTGGAAGAAGCGCGCCAAGGTCAATCGTCATCATCGCTGTCGGACTCGTCCGCCGGTTCCTCGACGTCGTCATTCACCTCCGCCTGGAAGTCGGCCAACAGCTGGCGCGCCGCCGCTTCCTGATCCGAGGCGACGATGACGTCGACGCCGCGCGCGGTTCGCCCCTGAAAGCCGGGACCAAACAGTCCGACGATGTCGTTCCCGCGCGAGGCGGCTGTCACACCAGCCGACTTGAGCCGCTCGACGAGCAGCTGCGCTTCGAGATCCGACGCCACGTTCGCCAGCTTCACCCAGCTCATCTCGTTGCTCCTCGTTCCGTTGCCCGTCACACAGTCCACCCCGCGCCGTCGAGTGCTTCGCGCGTCGCGACGGCCCAGTCGCGTGCACGCTGCACATAATCCTCCGTCGACGGCGGCGGCGCCGTCGCGCACAACACATCGCACACAGTCATCGGCCAGGTGCTCGGCCACCAGTCGGGCAGCACGGCGTTCGAGTCGCGCACGCGATTCGCGCCCTCGAACCGTTTGGCGAAGCGCGCCTGCAGCTGGCGCGGCGACGCGCGGCCGTCGAGCGAATCGGCCAATAGCTGTCGCCACATGGCGAGCGTGTGCGCGGCGTAGCCGGCCGGGTGCTGGAGGAAGTAGCAGGCGACCGTGAGATGGTGTACCGCGCCGAACGCAGGCGGACGCTCGTTCTCGAAGGCGAGCAGCGCATCGAAGCAATCGCGACAGGTCGCGCCGGCGCTCCACGATGCCCCGCACGTCGGACAGCGCTCGGCCATCGTCGTCGCTTAACGCCGCGGCGTCCCGAGGCGGCTCGACGTATCGCCGAGCAGCACATGGTCGCCCACCGCGACGCCATGTCGCGCAAAGTAGCCCGCGTTCACCTCGAGCGCCGCGCGGAATGGTGCACCCGCCGGGTACGAGGGACATCCTTCCGGCAGCGTCGTGGGGCAGGGCACCATGTGTCGGATCGTGCGGATGGCGCCCGACGAATCGATGAACGCGATGTCGAGCGGCAATCGTGTGCGATACATCCAGTACGCGGCGGTGTCCGGCTGTGTCGCCGCGTACGTGAACAGCATGCCCGCGCTGTCCGGCAGATGACGGCGCTCCATCAACCCAACCGAATGCTGGTCCGGCGTGTAGGCCAGCTCAGTCACGAGCCGCAGCGTGTCGTGTGCGGTGGCGAGGCGAACGAGCGACGTGTCGAAACGGAGGATCACACGATCGGGGCCCGCTGAATCGTCGCCGCTCGTGCAGGCGATCGTCGCGGCGGCGCCGAGTACGCCGATGCGGACGGTCATCCGCACCCTCGGTCGCCGCGCGCTCGCCATGGCGCGCCGCCTACCTTGCACGACGCGACCGCGCGCCGAGGTACTCCGTGTCGAGCGCGCGCTCGCGCGCGGTACGGCCGCGCCGCTCGACCCGATACGCTCTGGCATTCGGGCGCGAGCTGACGACCCGATGCAGCCTCCGTCCGACGAAATGCAGCGCCGCGCCATCGTCTGCCGCGTAGCCGGCCGGCAACAGTCCTCGTCCAACCATGTCGTGATACGCCGGCCGACGCGCGGCCTCTCCGTCATAGTGCGGGCAGTGACTGCCGCGGAGCCATCCGAGCGCATACACAGGCGCGAGCTCGGGTCCGAACGAATCGCTCACGCCGGATTCGAACCAGCAGAGTGAGCCGGCGCTCAGGCCGCACATCACCGCGCCGCGCGTCCACGCGCGGCGGAGCAGTCGGTCGATCCCCCACTCGCGCCAGATCAATAGCAGATTGCGGGTGCTGCCGCCGCCGACGTAGAAGATGTGCTGCTTCGAGATGATCGCCGCAACATCGGGCGGCGGCGTCACGAACATCGAGAGATGCGTCGGCTCGCAGCGCTTGCGGCTGAACGCAGTGTAGAACCGTTCGATGTACGACGCGGCATCGCCGCTCGCGCAGCCCAGGAAACAGATGCGCGGGCGGGCGCGCCGCGATTGCGCGAGCACGTACTCGTCGAGCAGCGCATTGTCCGGCTCCATCGAGAAGCCGCCGCCGCCCATGGCGATGATCTGACCCATTCGCGCACATTCACGTGCCGGGTCGCTGAAGTCAATGGCGCTCCAGCAGCGGGAGATTCAGAGCTGGCCGAGCGCGGAACGAAGCTGCGATGCCGCGTCCTCCAGCGTCGCTCGCTGCGGACGCGTCGTGTAGTCTGGGCCGAAGCGCAGTCCGAACCCGTCGCCGCGAAAGCGCGGGAAAACGTGCAGGTGGACGTGCAATACCTCCTGCATCGCCGCCTCACCATCGGCGAGAAACAAATTCACGCCTTCGCACCGAATCCCGCTCGCACGCAGCGCCGCGTCAAGACGCTGCGCTACCTGAAACATGCGTGCCGCGACGAGCGGATCGAGATTCGAGAGCTCGGCGACGTGGCGCAGCGGTACGACGAGCAGATGGCCCGGGTTGACGGGTTGAATGTCCATGAATGCCGCGCATTGCTCGTCGCGGTAGACGAAGGTGCCGGGAAGCTCGCCGGCCAGGATTCGGCAAAAGAGACAGCCGCTCGCTCCGTCGTGCGCGACTGCCTCGCCCGCTCCGCCGAGGGGTCGCGCGAGCTCGCGGCGAAACAGGACGAGGCGCTCGACCTCGGCGAACCCGATCGCGCGGTGCGCGCGATGGCTCGCCTCGTTCTCGAGCAGCGCATCGGAAGCCATCTCGCGATATCCGTTCCGACTCGCCCACGTCTCCGCAGCCTCGACCAGCGCTCGTCCGACGCCCGAGCGCCGAACGTCCGAATCGACGTACCAGGCCTCGAGGTACCCGACCGTGGAGGTCTCGCATCCGTCCGCGTAGGCTCGAGCTCCAGTCTCGACGAAGCCCGCGAGCCCGCCCTCCGGGCGCTCGGCGACGAACACGGCGGCGTCGAATCGCGAGCGGAAGGCGTGCATGCCGGCGGCGATCTCGCCCGCCGGCTCGTTCGGAAAGAGCTCGCCGCTCATCCGAAGCCACTCGTCCCAATCAGAATCCTGATATGGACGAACGCGCACGCCGTCGCCGCGCGGCTCAGCGTTCGGCCGCGCCGGCGCGCTCATCGGGGTGAGCCCGTTGGATAGAGTTGTTCTTCCGGAATGGTGTACCAGCCGAGCAGATAGAGCAGCAGCCCGGGAAACCCGCCCGATAGGATGCTGAGCAAGATGTAGGAGACCTTGACCTTGAACGGGTCGAGCCCGAAGTAGTTCGCGACGCCGGTCAACACGCCGGCGAGCGTTCCGTCGACTGTAT
>DATNAT010000008.1:0-7610 GCA_035572355.1 Gemmatimonadaceae bacterium | reverse complement strand
GCGACCTTCGCAAGTGCCGCCCCGGCGACTGCAACTTCAAGCTGCCCGCGTCGGAGATGATGCGCTTTGCCGACAGCGTCGACTGGTCGCTGCCCGGCGCCAAGGGGCAGGCCGACGCGATGCTGCGGCGCTACATCCTGCGGCTGGTCGGCGACTATCGCGCGCGCGGGAACGATGCGCTGCCCCTCTACACCGAGAATGGCGGCGTGCGCGCCGCCGACGCGTTCGCGACCCTGCTCGCCGAGCCCGATCCGTTGTTCGACTACGCTCCGGGGCTCAGGCGATATCTGGCCGAGTTTCCGGCGAACCGCCCGGCCGACACGCGCGACATCTTCTATTGGTCGATCGAACATCAGCCGCATCTGCGCACGACGCTGGCGGTGCATCACCTCGTCGTGTACGCGCCGCCATCGGGAACGGCCGTGGTCGCGCGCAAGCAGCTCTACGCGACCCACTACTTCGAGGCAGCGCTCGAGGTGCTCGCCGTGGCGCCGGTGGACGATACGACGAGCTATCTGATCACGGTGCGCCGGTTCCGATTCGACAATCTGCCGCGCGGGCTATTCAACATTCGGGGACGCGTGCGGCGAGAGCTGGCCGACGCGACGCGGCGCGATCTGGCGCGCGAGCGAACGGAGGCCGAGCGCGCGGCGCGCTGACGCGTGACGCGGGGCACGAAGCGGCGTTCGGTACGGTCGTTGGGGCGCGACCTCGCTACGTTCCGCACATGCCATTCGCTTCATTCAAGCTGCATCCGAATCTCCTCAAAGGGGTCAAGGAGCTGGGCTTCGCCCGCCCGACCCCCATCCAGATGGACGCCATCCCGGTCGCCATGGAAGGGCGCGACGTCCTCGCCTGCGCGATGACCGGCAGCGGCAAGACACTCGCCTTTCTCCTGCCGATCGTTCATCGGCTCCTCGAGCAGCCGCGGCGAGGAACGCGAGCGCTCATCGTCACGCCCACGCGCGAGCTCGCGGCGCAGATTCTCGAGGAGCTCAACACGGTCGCCGTCCACACGCCGATCACGGCCGCCGCGGTGTACGGCGGCGTCGGCATGGGGCCGCAGGAGCACGCTTTCCGGAGCGGGGTCGACGTGCTCGTCGCTACGCCCGGCCGGCTGCTCGACCATCTCAAGCATCCCTACGCCAAGCTCGACCAGATTTCGGCGCTCGTGCTCGACGAGGCGGATCGCATGCTCGACATGGGTTTTCTCCCCGACATCAAGCGGCTGCTCAAGTATCTGCCGGCCAAACGGCAGACGTTGTTCTTCAGCGCCACGATGCCGAAGCCGATCCTCGAGTTGACGCGCGAGCTGCTGCACAACCCGGCGACGATCAATCTCGAGCGCAAAGCCGCGCCGGCCGTCGGGATCACGCAGGCGGTGTATCCGGTGAAGCAGGAGCTCAAGTCGGCGCTGCTCTTGGCGCTGCTGCAGCGCAACCTGGTGAACGAAGCGCTGGTCTTCACGCGGACCAAGCATCGCGCGAACCGGCTCTGGGAGTTTCTCGACAAGCAGGGCATCCGCGTGGCGCGCATCCACGGCAACCGGTCGCAGGCGCAGCGCAGCGACGCGCTCGCGGGCTTCAAGTCCGGCTCTTATCGCGTGCTCGTCGCGACCGACATCGCCGCGCGCGGCATCGACGTCGAGGAGCTCGGCCACGTGGTCAACTTCGACGTTCCGCTGGCCGCGGAAGACTACATCCATCGCGTCGGCCGCACGGCGCGCGCCGAAGCGACGGGCGAAGCCTACACCTTCGCGTCGCCGGAAGAGGCGGACGATTTGCGCGCGATCGAGCGCGCGGTGGGCAAAGCGCTCCCGCGCGTGACGATCCCCAACTTCGACTACGACGCCAAGCCGGCGGCGAAGCTCGAGATCCCGATCGCGGAGCGATTGGCGAAGCACCGCGCGCAGCGGGCGGTGGAGCGGCAGCGGGCGAAGGAGAAAGAGGCGCGGCGTACGGGAGCGCCAGCGGCGTCGCCAGCGTCTGCGCAGTCGCGGAGCTCGCAGCCGCCATCGCGATCGCCATCGCGATCGCCATCGCCATCGCCATCCGCATCGCCGTCTGGATCGCAGTCGCCGTATCGCGACGAGTCGAGCGGCGGCGGACCGCGGCGACGCAGGCGGAGGCGTGGCGGCGGCGGGAGCGGTCCGTCGAGATAATTGAACGAGACACGGCGCGTGGATTGACCACCGTTTGCTCACGTCGACAGTTGGTCTGCGCATCGAAACGCTACGACGGAACTCGCATCGCGCGCTCCGGATAATTCAATCGCTGACCTGCCGATCAGCGCGCGAGTGAAGCGCGTGCCGCGTGCTTCGCCTTGGACGATGCGGTCTCCGCGCGCCAGGCTCGACGTAACCCACCGATTGGAGACGTTCATGCTGGTAAGATTTCCCCTGCGAGCCCTCACCGCTCGCTGCGTTCGCCGCTGCTCGCCAATTCAATTCGTCGCGTTCACGCTGGGAGTCGTGGCGCTTGCCGGCTGCGGCTCGGACCCGAGTGGCCCCGCGGCCTCAGCCGCCGGCATCGGTCCGGTCGCCAAAGGCGGCGGCACGGCGACCACACTCAGTGCCGATTTGCAGATGTCCGGTTCGGCGAGCACCGGCTCGCCGGATGCGGGCAGCGCGTTCACGTACACGTTCAGAGTGAAAAACTCGGGACCCGCGGCGGCCAACAGCGTTCTCTTCATCGACAGCCTTCCGGCGGGAATGGGCATCGAAGGCGCCGGGGCAAGCGGTTATCCGGGTGCCTGCGATGCATCGGGCGCGGTGGTGACCTGCGATCTGCAGACGTTCCCCACCTCATCGGAGATCGAGATCCTCGTCACCGTCGACGCGCCGGTGACGGCGGGCACGTTCGTCAACACCGGGCGCCTGACGTCGACGACGGCGGATCCGTCGCCGAGCAGCAACATCGTGAGCCTCACTGTGCAGGTGAAGACGGGTCTCGCGCCGTGCGCCGTTGCCGCCGGCGATACCACGGTCGACGGCCTCGTGGCGGCAAAGTTCACCAACGCACAAGGTCTGTTCGAGAACTTTCAGCTACAGGTCGGCGCAGTCAAGTACACGGTGCTCACGAACTTCTACGACGGCAGCGCGCCGCTCACCCACGTCATCAACCTGGATTGCCAGACGTCGCCCGTGCAGTTCATCCAGTCGGCGAACTTCGTGAATGTCTCGGGCACGATTGGCAGCGAGGTGCTGCCGGGCGACACGACGCCAACGCCCGTGATCCGTGCGAGCGTCGTACAGACGCTGACGCACAAAGACGGGCCCTGACGGCGTTCGACCCTCTACTCGGCTGGGCGCAGCCGTCGCGAGACGGCTGACGCCACGATGGAGCAGCCCCTTGCATATATTATCGCTTTTGTAGATAATAGCCGTATGCCCAAGGGACACTTTCTCGGCGACTTCGAGATGCTGGTGCTCGCGGCGCTCGTCCGACTCGGCGACGACGCGTACGCCGTCACGATCAAGCACGACATCGAACGGCGCGCCAAACGACCCGCGTCGCTCGGCGCGATTCATGCCGGCATCGGACGGTTGAGCGACAAGGGATTCGTCGCGCTGCGCATGTCGGACCCGCTGCCGGTGCAGGGCGGACGGGCGCGGAAGTACGCCCGCATCACCGCCGCCGGGCGGCGCGCGCTGCGCGAGTCCACGTCCGCGGTGGCGCGGATGATCGAAGGCCTCGAGCTGGGGACGCGCTCATGACGAACGCTCGCGGATTCAACCCGCCGCGCCTTGCGGTGCGTTTGTTGAGCATCGTCTCGCCGGCGGAGGATCGGCCGTATGTGCTCGCAGACTTCAACGTAGAGTTCGAGGATCGCGCGAACAGGTCAGGTCTCGCCGCCGCACGCGTCTGGTACTGGCGCGAAGCGCTTCGCTCGGCGACACCGCTAGCGGCGCGGCGCGCGCATCTCGCTCGCATGCGACCGACGGTCGGCACACCCGGCGGTTGGAACGAAGCGTTCGGCGACGTGCGGTACGCGCTCCGTCTGAGCCGGCGCAGCCCGCTCGCGCCATTGGCGATCGTCGCCACTATGACCCTCGGCATCGCGGCGACGGCCGCCGTGTTCGCCGCCGCCAACGGCGTGCTGCTCCGACCGCTGCCCTTCCCTGAATCGGAGCGAGTCGTGCGGCTCGGCACGGTTGTGCCGAACGGCAACGTCGCGCCGACGGTCGCCTATCCAGACGCCCTCGACTATCGGCGACTCGTCCACGAGTTCTCTGCCCTCACGCTCTTCTCGCGGAACGACGTCACACTGCAACACGGCCCCGACCCGGAGAACGTGCGCGCGCTCGAGGTCGACGAATCGTACGGGCGAGTGTTCAGTCTCAAACCGGCGCTTGGCCGGCTGCTCGTGGCGAGCGACAGTGTACTTGGCGCGCAGCGCGTCGCGGTGCTGTCGTACGGTTTCTGGATGCGCGAGTTCGGCGGCGACCGTTCGCTCGTCGGCCGGACGATACGACTCGACGACGAGCCGGTGACGGTGGTCGGCGTGCTGTCGCCCGACGCGTACGTCTTTCCGCGCGAGTCGGTCGACCTGTTGACGCCGCTCGCCGTTCCGCCGCATTCGTACATGAAGAATCGCGGCGCGTTGTGGGCAGGCGCGGCGGCCAAGCTCCGGCCCGCCGTGTCCGAGGAGATGGCGCAGCGCGCGGTGGCGTCGGTCGGGGACATGCTGAGTCATGAATACCCGGTGTCGAATCACGGTCTGAGCGGACGGATCAAACCGCTTCGAGAGGTTGTCGTGGGATCGGTGCGGCCGATGCTCGAGCTCCTCGCGGCAGCGATCGTCGCCGTGCTGCTGATCGCCTGTGTCAACGTGGCAAATCTGATCCTCGGCCGCGCGCAAGCTCGGTCGCGCGAGTTCGCCGTGCGGTCTGCGCTCGGCGGCAGTCCAGCGCGCGTGCGCCGCCAGGTCTTGATCGAAGCGCTCGTGCCCGCCGTCATCGGGAGCGTGCTGGGTCTCGTGCTCGCGCCGGTGCTCGTGCACCTGTTGGTCGCCGTCTATCCGGATGCGCTGCCGCGCGCCGACGAGATCGGGATCGGCGCGCCAGTTGTGCTGTTCGTCATGGCAGCGACGATCGCCGCGGCGGCGCTGTCGTGCATCCCGACGGCGCGGCGCGTCACGCGGTTCGATCTGAGCGGCGATCTGCGCGCCGGCAACGGGAGCGCCATGCGCGGAGAGCGGCGCGCCTCGCGCGTGCTCGTGACGACACAGGTCGCGATGTCGCTCGCTCTGCTCTTCTCGGCGAGCTTGCTCGGCGAAACGCTCTGGCGTCTCGACCAAAGTCGCCCCGGCTTCGACTCGCACCGCACGGTGGCATTTCACGTCTATGTGCCGGCGTCGCGGTATAGAACCGTCGCTGAGGCGAACGGCTATTACGACCGCGTGTTGGACGCGGTGCGTACGATACCGGGCGTGAACGTCGCGTCGACGACCACACTGCTGCCGTTCGGCAACTGCTGCAACTTCGACACGTTCGTTCAGGAAGACCTCGGCGATCAGGGACCGAAGAATCCACAGGCTTTCATATCAGTCGACGGTCCCGGCTTCGAGCGCGCGCTCGGCATTCCTCTTCTTCGCGGCCGGTCGTTCACAGCGCAGGACGATTCGGCGAGCGCTCGCGTCGTGATGTTGAACGCCGCGGCGGCGAAGGCGATGTATGGCATTCGCGACCCGATCGGTCAGTTGATCAGTTGGAATGGGCAGCCGCACTGGCGCGTGGTCGGCGTGCTCGCGTCGACGCATCTCATGGAGCTGTCGGACGAACAGAAGCCGGTGCTCTACGTCCCGGAGGCGCAGGCGGGGCGCCGCTCGCGGTACGTCGTCGTGCGCGGCGATGCGCCGGCCAACGATGTGATCGCCGCGGCGCGGGCGCGGCTCCGCGCGATCGATCCGACGATCGCCCTCACGGATATCGCGACGATGGATGAGCGGATCGCGTCATCGCTCGGCGCAGAGCGGTTTCGGGCGGTGCTGATGGCGACGTTGGGCGCACTCGCGCTGGCGCTGGCGATCGTCGGCATCTATGGAGTGGTTGCGTACTCGGTGAGCCGGCGCACGCGGGAGATCGGAATCCGGATGGCGCTCGGCGAGGCGTCGCACGAGGTACGGCTACGGGTCGTGACCGATGCGCTGCGCGTGGCGAGCGCGGGGCTCGTGCTCGGGTTCGGGCTCGCGCTGCTCGGCGGGAAGTGGCTTTCGTCATTCCTCGTCGGCGTGAGCCCGAACGATGGGCGGCTCTTAGCTGCGACAGTGGCGCTTCTCGTTGTGGTGGTGGCGGCGACGGCGTACGGGCCGGCGCGGCGGGCGGCGAAGGTAGATCCGATGACGGCGTTGAGGGGGGACTGAGGCGGCGTGAGGCGGTGCAACACTGAGATTCGGCGCGCCCGATACGCTACGGCTATAACGGGAAATCGGACGACGGCCAGCCGTGGACCGGCATCCGACCAGGCGTGACCAAGGGGCGTTCGGTCACGCCTGGTCGGCGTACGGCCGCCCGGTCCCACTCCTCCCTTCATCCCGAACTCCACGTACGTCACCGCGGGGAAGTTGTCGAGCGGCCCCGCTCATGGCGGCCATCGCTTGCAGCGGGCTCGCCGCATGGGAAACGACGAAGAACCAGGCGATGCGGCGCGAAGGCAAGGCGTTCAGCCTCTGCCGCTTCAACGACGTGATGCTGTCGTACGGCGCGCTTCCCGTCCCCATCGCGCGGCGGTTGTACGAGGAGGGGGTGGCGCCGACGGCGAACATGCCGCCGTCGCGGTGCGTGCAGCGGACCGGCGCATCATCGCGTTCTGAAGCGCCCTAGTTCGGCATCGAGTGAGAGGGCCACATAGCGCACGCGCGCTGGCCCGACCACGCCCGAAAGCGAGAACGCGATTCCTCCGAACCGACGGTCTGCGTGCGCGGACACGTCGTACGCGACAGCAAGCTGTCGATCGGGATGGAGTGAATTGAGGCCGTTTTCCCCACCAATTGGCGTAGCGACGGCAAGTCCGGCGGCGCTGGTCACGAACAGGTGATCGCCTCGGGAACGGACGCCGGCGAGTGCGGCGTAGTCCTGGACTCCGCTATCGGGAGTGTCAAATGAAAGGCGCTCGTTGTACGCCGCTCGCAACATCCCGAACGCCATTCCGCGAGAAGCAGCTGCGCCTGCGCTGAGCCCCACGAGTCTCTGAGCGCTGACCCCGGTCGCCGATTCTGCGGCCACGCGCCAACCAGCCCCGGCGCGCACGAAGACCCAAGCGCTCCATTCGTTGGGCGCGGCGGCCTGCGCGGTTTGCGCGTCTGCGCGGGTCCCCAGTAGCGTGGCCGGCGCGATCCAAAGACAGGATAGAATAAGAGCGGGCAGAAGGCGCGCCCGACAAAAGGCGGCCTGACATCCGAGCATCTAGTCGCCTCCCGGGCCTACGGCTGTTTGTACACCACCCCTCCCTTCATCACGAAGTCCACGTGCGTCGTCGCCGAGATATTCGTGAGCGGATTCCCCGGCACGGCGATGACGTCGGCGAAATAGCCAGGGGCCAACTGGCCAATTTGTTTCTGCATCATCAGAACCTTGGCGCCGTTCAAATAATCCGCCTGTAACACGGCCA
>DATNAT010000007.1:0-8638 GCA_035572355.1 Gemmatimonadaceae bacterium | reverse complement strand
CTCGACGACCTTCTGAACAGTCATCCCCAGGTGCTCATAGATCTTCTCATACGGCGCACTCGCCCCAAACCTCGTCAGCCCGAGCACCACACCATCCGACCCGACCCACTTGTACCACGACATTGGATGCGCCGCCTCGATCGCCACCCTCGGCACCCCTTTCGGCAGCACACTCGCCTGATACTCCACTGACTGTCGCGCGAACAGCTCCATCGACGGCATGCTCACCACCCTCGCCGCGATCCCCGCCTCGGCGAGCTTCTGATGCGCCGAGACGATCAGCCCAACCTCCGACCCCGACGACAACAGCACGACTTGCGGCGCGCGCCCGCCAGGCGGATCGGCCAGCACGTACGCCCCTTGCGCCAGCCCGTTCGCCGACGCGTACACCGTGCGGTCGATGTATCCGAGCTTCTGCCGCGTCAGCACCAGCGCGACCGGTCCGCCGTCGTGCTCCACCGCCACCCACCACGCTACCGCCGTCTCCGTCGCGTCGGCCGGCCGGATCACCGTGAGATCCGGAATTGCCCGCAGCGTCGACAGTTGCTCGATCGGCTGGTGCGTCGGTCCGTCTTCGCCGAGGCCGATCGAGTCGTGCGTGTATATATAGATGACGTGCGCCCGCATGATCGCCGCGAGCCGCACCGCCGGCCGCATGTAATCGGAGAAGATGAGGAAGGTGCCGCCGTAGGGCAGAATGCCGCCGTGCAGCGCCATGCCGTTCATCATCGACGCCATTGCATGTTCGCGAATGCCAAAATGCACATAGCGGGCGGCGTAGTCGCTCGGACTGAAGTTCTTCCACGCCTTGACCGACGTGTTGTTCGACGGCGTGAGATCGGCTGACCCGCCGACCAGCTCCGGCAGCGACTCCGCCGTAGCGTTGAGCGCCGCGCCGAACGCGGCGCGGCTCGCCACGTTGCCGTTCTCCTTCGTGAACGACGGAATCTTCTTCGTCCAGTCCGGCGGCCGCTTGCCGGCGAGCCGGCGCTCGAGCTCCCTGGCGTCGTTCGGGTACGCCGCGGCGTACGCCTGCCACTTCGCATCCCACTCCCGGTGCAGACGTGCCCCGCGCGGTTTGGCCTTCCGCCACTCCTCGAGCGCCTCCGGCGGCACGAAAAACGGCTCGAGGGTCGGCCAGCCGAGATTCTTTTTCGTCAACAACACCTCCTCGGCGCCGAGTGCTTCGCCGTGCGCCTTGGCGGTGTCCTGCTTGTTCGGGCTGCCGTAGCCGATGTGCGTCCGCGTAATGATCAGCGTCGGACGCTCTTCCTCCGACTGCGCCTCGGCGATCGCCGCCTCGATCTGATCGAGATCGTTCACGTCGCTGATGTGCAGCACCTGCCAGCCGTACCCTTCGAACCGTTCGGCGGTGTTGTCGGTGAAGGTGAGGTCGGTCGAGCCGTCGATCGTGATGTGGTTGTCGTCGTAAAAGCCGATCAGCTTGCCGAGCTTGAAATGTCCAGCGAACGACGCGGCCTCGTGGGAGATCCCCTCCATGAGGTCGCCGTCGCTGCAGATGAAATACGTGTGATGGTCGACGATGTCGTGTCCCGGCCGATTGAACGTCGCCGCCAAGTGCGCCTCGGCCACCGCCATCCCGATCGCGTTGGCTATTCCCTGGCCGAGCGGACCCGTCGTCGTCTCGACGCCCGGCGTGTAGCCGTACTCAGGATGTCCCGGCGTGCGGCTCTCCCACTGCCGGAACTCCTTGATGTCGTCGAGCGTGAGGCCGTAGCCCGTCAGAAAGAGACAGGAGTAGAGCAGCATCGACGCATGCCCGCAGCTCAGCACGAACCGGTCGCGCCCCTGCCACTTGGGGTCGGCCGGGTCGTGTCGCAGCACGCGCGTGTAGAGCACGTACCCGATCGGCGCCAGCGCCATCGGTGTTCCCGGGTGACCGGACTCCGCTTTCTGCACCGCGTCCATTGCCAGCGTGCGGATGGTGTTGATGCAGAGCAGGTCGAGGTCGGTGGCGGACGTCGTGGGCGAAGCGCTCGAGGCAGTGGAAGCGGTCATGGCGGGAGCTCGGCAAGAAGCCGGCAGATCGGGGCGACGAGAAACGAACAGCAGGGACGGCGAAGAATAATACTTCGCCGTCCCCGCCAAGCCGAATCTATACGTGCACCGCTCTCTATCGCCGCGCCGCCGTCCTCAAGACAAACTTGGAGTCGCGCGTTCCGACGTAGAGCATTCTCGAAAAGCTGGTCCGCGTGTCGCGGATCACGTTGAGCGTCGACGACCGCTCGAGCGCGTCGGCGACCTGATCGGGCGTCGCCGCCGGGTGCGTTTCCAGGTACAGCGCCGCCGCGCCGCTCACGTAGCCCGCCGACATCGACGTGCCGTTCCACAGCTGCGAGATCGGTGCGTTCGCGGCGTCGAGACTGGGCAGCAGCACCGAGTCGCCGGGCGCATACAGGCTGATGCACGGTCCGTACGCGGTGCCGGGCGATCGCCGGTCGATCATTCGCGACGAACCGTCTTTCTCACGCTCCACCGTCACCGCCGACGCGCCGACGACGATCGTGCCGTCGGAGTTGCCGGGCGACACGTGACAGGCGTCGATGTCGAGGTTGCCGGCCGACACGATCACCGGAATGCCCGCCGCGCGCAGCTCGGCCACGGCGCTGTCGAGCGCCGGCAGCCGCTGCGCCGTGTCGGCGATGAACGACCAGTTCGCGATCGCCGGGCCCGGATGCAGCTTGTGGTCTTCGATCGTCCAGTGCGCGCCGTCGACGATCGCCTTGATCGTGCCGCGCAGCTTCTCGCACTGCACCATCTTCACGTCGACGATCTGGGCATCGGGTGCGACGCCGAGCGTCGTGCCGGCGATCGCGCCGGCGACCGCGGTGCCGTGCGCATTACAGATCTTGGGATCGTCCGGGAACCCGGTGTATCCGATGCGCACGCGGCCGGCGAGCTCCGGGTGCGTCGTCGAGATGCCGCCGTCGAACACGTAGACGGTCACGCCCTTGCCGGTCGCCGAGTGTTGATAGGTCTGATCGAGCGGCAGGTCGCGCTGGTCGATGCGGTCGAGCGCGAACGAGACGGTTGGCGATGAGTAAATCGTAGCCGAGCGGACGTTGTTCGACGCGAGCTGATACAAGCTCGGCGTCGCGGCAAGCGATGGAGAGATGCTCGCCGGTCCGGGCTGCGGTGCGTGCGCGCACCCGACGAACACGGCCGCGCCGGTCGCCGCGCAGACGAGCGCGAGGCCGAGGCTGGTGTCGAATCGGGTGAATCTGCGAGAGCGCATGGTGACAGCCGTTTGAAGTTTCGTTTCGAAGGTCGAAGTCTGTCGAGCCGTCGCGGCCTTCAGCGGCGTACTAAGGGAATTGGCGTGCCACACCGATCGGACGACGTACGTTTTTCGGAACTCGGCTCAGCCGTAGCCCGACTGGTACGCTCGATGCTTTAGAGAGGTCGTGGGGAAGGGTGGTGGTGTGGTGGATGGGGTGAACGGGAAGTTGTGGTTGGTATAAGAGAACGTTGAAGAAGGACGGCAAACGGCGGGGCCCGAAAAGGCTCCGCCGTTCGTCGTTTGTTTCCGGCGTTTCGGCGGTCGGGAACCCGGATGTGCAAGTCGGCGGCTGGCCGGCGTCTCCTCATGGCACCCTTTCGTGGAGTCGTCATGCGCCCCGTCGCCGCCGCTGGACCGCTCGCCCGCGCGAGTCTGTTCGCTCTTGCCGCCGCCATCCCCGTGGCCCGCCTCGGCGCGCAGGGCTGGATCGTGCCGCGCCCGTGCATCTCCTTCATCTCGCCGGCGATCGAGCCCAGCGCCCGGCCGCTCCCGGCGCGCGACTGCCGGCCCAACATCACGCGAACCCAGAGCGATGTGCGCGTGGAGCTCGTCGATCGCGTGCTCCGCTACGAGGTCGACGAACGGTTCGTCAATCGCGGCGGCACCGTCGCCGAGGCGGACTACCTCTTTCCGCTGCCGAACGGCGCCGCCTTTCAAGATCTCAAATTGTCGATCGACGGCCATCTCGTTGCCGGCGAGACGATGAACGCCGACGAGGCGCGCCGCGTCTACGAGACGATCGTTCGCACCCAGCGCGATCCGGCGCTCGTCGAGTGGATGGGCCACGGCCTCGTGCGCGCCCGCGTCTTTCCCCTCAACCCGGGCGAGGAGCGGCGCATCGTCATCCGCTTCCAGAGCGTCGCGCCGCGCGAAGGCGACGCGCTCCGCATCGACTACTTCCGCGGCGGCTCGCCGGTGACCGGCACGCTCCCGACGAACGCGACGCCGATTCGCGACGAGAGCCGGAGCACTTTTTCGCTCGACTATCGCCCGAGCCCCGAGCTCGGCGAACCCTACTCGCCGACCCACCAGCTCGACGTCGCCGACCACGACGGACGCCGCGAGGTGAACGTGCGCGGCGACGCACGCGACGTCACGCTGCTCATCCCCGTGCGCCGCACCGCCACGGCGGCCGTGACGATGCTTCCCTACGCGCCGGGCGGCGAAGACGGCTTTGCGCTGGTCACCGTCACGCCGCCGGCCATGGCCCATCGCACTCCCACGCCGCGCGACGTCACGCTCGTGCTCGATGTGTCCGGTTCGATGTCGGGCCGCAAGATCGAGCAGGCGCGCGCCGCCGGCCGGCAGCTGCTCGGCACCCTGCGGCCGGAAGATCGCTTCCGGCTGATCGACTTCTCGAGCGACGTCCACACCTTCCGAGACGAATTCTCGGCCGCCACGCCGGACAACCTGCGCGACGCGATGCACTACCTCGACGCGCTCGACGCGAACGGCGGCACGAACATCGAAGGCGCGCTGCGCGAAGCCGTGCGCCCTCCCACCGTCGAAGGCCGCCTGCCGCTCGTGCTCTTCGTGACCGACGGCGAGCCCACGGTCGGCGACCCCAACCCCGACCATCTCGCCTCGATCGCGCGGGGCGGCGAACGCACGGCGAACGAGCCGCGCCGAATCTTTACCTTCGGTCTGGGGTCTGACGTGAACGTGAGCCTCCTCGAGCAACTCGCGCTCGACGGCCGCGGCACATCGCAGTTCGTGCGCCCCGACGAGTCGGTCGAGCGCATGGTCGGCGTCGTCGCGGCGCGCCTCGTCGATCCGGCGTTGACCGACGTGCGCGTCCACGCCGACGGCGGCGTCAAGCTCGAGAGCATGCTGCCCGCGCAGCCCAGTGACATTTTCGCCGACAACGATCTCGTGCTCCTCGCGCGCTACAGTGGCCACGGTCCGGCGCACATCGTCGTCGAGGGCCGCTCTCACGACTCACCCGTGCACTGGACGTCGAACGTCGACTTTCCCGACCGCGACCGCGACAACTCCTTCGTCGCGCGTCTCTGGGCGACGCAGCGCGTCGGTTATCTCAGTGCCGAAAAACGCCAGCACGGCGGTTCGAGCGAGATCGACGACGAGATCCGTTCGCTCGGCGAGCGGTTCGGAATCCCGACCGAATTCACGTCGTATCTCGTGACCGAGCCGCGCTTCGTTGCGGCGACGAACGGTATGCTCGGAACGAGACGGTTGATCCAGCCCGCGATCGCGACGTCGGGCGGCGCCGCCGACCTCCGCTTCGAGGCGGCCAAGGCAGCGTCGGCGCAGCGGAGCATGAGCAACATCGCCACACTGGATTCGCTCGCCGCGGCGGCGCCGGCCCCGGTGCCCGCTCGCGGCATGCGGGGCGCGACAGGCAGCGGCGTTGCGGCGCGCCGCGTCGATGGTCGTACATTCGAGCTGCGCGACAGCGTGTGGACCGACATCCGCTTCACCGCCGACGCCCATCGAACTGTGACGACCATCAAACCGTACTCGAACGCCTACTTCGCCGTGCTCGACCAGCTGCCGGAGCTGCGCGCCGTGTTCGCGCTCGGCCGCAACGTCGCCGTCGTCGGCCGCGGCCGCGCCATCGTGGTGAGCGACGCGGGCGTGGCCGACTTGGCGCCGTCCGCACTCGCCGCGCTCGTGCGAGATTGGTAATGATCGATCTCGATCGCCTGTTCCGCGAATATCACCAGCCGCTCGTCAGATATCTGACGCGGCGGCTCGGTGATCGCGATTGGGCGGAAGAGATCGCGCAGGAAACGTTTCTCCGCGCCCTGCGCCAGGAGACGATCGTGAGCGAGCGCTCATGGCTCTTTGCCGTGGCGACGAATCTCGTGCGCGACGACGCGCGCAAGCAGGCGCGCCGGCGCCGCCGGCTCGAGCTGTTGCAGGAACAGGCGCGCGCCGACGAGGCCGTCGAGCCCGAGCCGCTGACGATCGAACGGGTGGAAGAAGCCGCGCAGGCGCGCCGCGCGCTCGAGCTGCTCAGTGAGCGCGACCGCGAAGCCTTGCTGATGCGCGAAGAGGGGTTGGACTACACGGAGATCGCGGCGGCGCTCGAGCTCTCGATCGGCTCGGTGGGCACGACGCTGGCCCGCGCGCGCCGCCGTCTCGTCGAGGCGTACGAGTCGCTCCAGGAACCGGCGGGTATGGCACGTAAGGGAAGGGGAGGATCGAATGCAGCATCTTGAAGAAGGAACGATTCACGCCTGGCTCGACGGCGCGCTTCCGCCCGACGAGGCCGCTGCCGTCGAGGCGCACGCGCGCACCTGCGCCACATGCGCGGCCGCGGTCGCCGAAGCGCGCGGCATGATCGCGGGCGCGGCGCGCATCGTGTCGGCGCTCGACATCGCGCGCGGCGGCGTCGTGCCATCGGTGCCATCGGTGCCCGCAGTGCGCGCTCCGCATCCGACGTCCGGCAATTCGCTCTGGCGGCGGCTGCACCTCTCACCGGGCCGCGCCGCGCTCGCCGCGACCATTCTCGTCGCTCTGTCGGGCACGCTCGTCGTACGTCATCAGCGCTCGCTCGGCGACGCGATCGATCAGGGACGTCTCATCGATTCGCCTCCGATCGGGGCGTCGATTTCTCAGTCGGTTCGGCCCGACTCGACTCCCGCGGCTCCGGCTCCCAAACCTCAGCTGCCGATCGAGCACACGACCACTGCATTGCCATTGCGGAAGACGGCGGAGCCCGGCAACCGGCCACAGCTACACACGCAGGCAAAGGCACAGGCCCAGGCGCCGACTCCGGCGCCGTCACCCGCACCCGCGCCTTCTGCCGGCGCCGCCGCGGCTTCGGTGAACGTCGATACCGTGACGCGCCCGCCCGCCGCCACCGCCAAAGCTGCCGAACGCGCCAACTTCGCTGCGACGGCGGTGACCGGTGCACGCGCGGTGGCGAGGAATGGGCGGCTCGATGAAGCGGTCATGACCAGCGCACCCGGCATCGTCGGCTGCTACCAGCTCACCTCGCAGCCGGCGGACAGCACGTTCGGATCGCTCCCCAATCGCTTCGCCCTCGAGCGCGGCGGCGCCGCTTCTCCGCAGAACATCGTGCGCAGCGTCTCGCCCGACGGCCGGATCGACACCGTCATCGCCGGCACGACCTGGCGGCAGGCGGCGCCCAATCAGGTCAGCATCGTCTTCGCGAATGACGGCGTCGTCAATCGTACGGTCGAGCTCGAGCTCGGGCTGGCGCGTGCCACGTCGCGATCGGCGAGCGGCGCCAACTCCACTCTGCCCATCCGCCGCCTCGACTGCGTGCGCTGACCCAATCCGCGCGAGGCACGCGTTGTGACTCTGTGCGGCCTCATGCAACCGACCGCACCGCGGGCCAACACCCGATCGGCCCTCGTCAGAATCGGCGGACTCGTCGCCGTGCTCGCGCTCGCGTCGGTGATTGGCTATAAGCTCGGCTGGTTCGACTATCGACACACGCTCGAGCATGTCGCCCGGCTGCGCCGCTCCTATGGACTCGGCCCATTCACCATCGGCTTCATCGTGGTGTACGGCCTCGGCGGCGCCGTGGGTATGCCGGCGCTGCCGTTCACCGTCGCCGCGGGCGTGTTGTTCGGCACGCTGCTCGGCGCCGTGCTGTCGTGGGCGGGAGCGCTCGTCGCCGCTGCGTTCGGCTACTGGACGGCGACGCGGGTCGCGCGCGACGTCGTGCTGCGCTGGATCAGACGATACAAGCGCGCCGACGCGGCAGTCGAAGACTCGCGCGACTTCGACGGCATGCTGCGCCTGCGCCTGCTTCCCGTGCTTCCGCTCGGCGTCGTGAACTTCGTCGGCGGATTGGCGCGTGCACCTTTCTGGCCGTACATGGCCGCAACGGCGATCGGCGTCATCCCCGCCACGATCATCTACTGCTACTTCGCCGACAGCCTGCTCGAGGGCGTTGGCACGGGACGCTCGAAGGCGCTGGTGAGCCTCGGCGCGTCGAGCGCGCTGCTGATCGTCCTATCGCTGGCCCCTCGCCTCGTCCGCCGCTTCACTCGCCGCCGCGCCCTCGCAGCTGTTGGTCCCGTGATCGAAGAGCAATCGCCCGGTCGGCCACGAGGAGATTGAACTACAGATATTACGAATGACACCGATTGGACTGAACGACACCGTCGAACCCACCATCGATTTTCCTATCGAGTCAGCCTTCTCCGTAAAATTCGTTCATTCAGTACAATCTTTAGCTCAAGCTCCTCGACCCGTATTCGGCGCGGCGCATCGCCTGCTGGCAGTCCAGCTCCATGAGCCGGGGCCGGGATTTTTTTCGCTGCGGGGCCGACCGTAACGCGCCGGTGCAGGATCTCCATGGGGGACGCCGTTCTCGCTGCCCCGAGAGGCGTCGTCGGG
>DATNAT010000006.1:0-3404 GCA_035572355.1 Gemmatimonadaceae bacterium | reverse complement strand
CGCCGGCATCGTCATCGCCGGACTCATTCCGCTCGCCGTCCATGCGAGATTCCTCAATATCTACGATCCCGACGCGATGATTGGCGCCGCGTCGCTTGCCGTGCTGTGCGTGCTCGCGCTGCTCGGCGCCGCGATCTGGGCCCGGGGCGTCAACGGCAAGCCGCTCGGCGCCGCGGCCACGACGGCGTTCGGCGCCGCCTATACCGGCGGCATGCTGAGCTACGGCTACGCGATCTGGCGCCACGACTACGCCTTCGCTCCGGCGAATCTGGCACTGTTCGGCCGCGTATGGGTCGTACCGTCGGGGGGGCTGCTGCTGCTGTTGCCGCTGTTCGCCACCTGGGCGTCGGACATCGGCGCCTACGCCGTGGGTCGTACGATGGGCCGCCACAAGCTCATTCCGTCAGTCAGTCCCGGCAAAACGGTTGAAGGTGCGATCGGCGGCCTGCTTGCCACGATGCTCGTCTCCTGGGCCTACCTGTCGTGGATACTTCAGCCTGCGGCGCATCTCGGCATGCGCTGGTCGCCGGTCGGGGCGCTCGTCTTCGGCCTGGTCGTGAGCGCTGCGGCGCAGATCGGTGACCTTGCAGAGTCGCTGCTCAAGCGCGAGGCCGGCGTGAAGGACAGCTCGCATCTCGTCCCTGGCCATGGCGGAATCCTCGACCGCTGTGACAGTCTTCTCTTCGTGCTGCCCGTGTCGTACGTCGTGTTTGGTTGGGTGCTGACCTGGGCTCCTTCGTGACCGATCGGCCCCCGCTTGGCGTAGCCATCCTTGGTTCGACCGGATCGATCGGCCGGACGGCGCTGCGCGTGCTCGATCGGCAGCGCGACCACTTTCGAGTGGCGGCGCTCACCGCGCACAACAACGCCGCGCTGCTCGACGAGCAGGTGCGCCAGTTCGCTCCCAGCTTCGTCGGCATCGTCGAGAACGGCGCCGAGCCACATGATCGATGGCGCGTCGGGCCCGAGTGCCTCGTCGAGGCCACGGAGCGCGACGACGTAGACATCGTGCTCAATGCGGTGGTCGGCGCGGTGGGGCTCGAGGCGACGCTGGCGGCGCTCGCCCGAGGGAAGCGGGTGGCGCTCGCCAACAAGGAGACGCTGGTGATGGCGGGCGCGCTCGTCGCTGAGGCCTGCGCGGCCGGCGGCGGCGAGATCGTTCCCGTCGACAGTGAACACAGCGCGATCCTCCAGTGTATCTCGGGTCGCCCGGGCGTCGACGTGCGGCGCGTCATCATCACGGCGTCGGGCGGTCCGTTTCGTGAGTGGACGGCGGAGCAGCTGGAAGCGGCCACCGTCGACGACGCGCTTCGCCACCCGACCTGGAAGATGGGCCGCAAGATCACCGTCGACAGCGCCACGCTGGCCAACAAGGCGCTCGAAGTCATCGAGGCGCACTATCTGTTCGGCCTGCCGTACGACCGTATCGAAGTCGTCGTCCACCCGCAGAGCGTCGTGCACTCGTTCGTCGAGTTCGTCGACGGCAGCGTGTTGGCGCAGCTTGGCGTGCCGAGCATGGAGCTGCCCGTGCTGTACGCGTTGACGCATCCCGACCGCGTGACCGATGATGCGATGCCGCGGTTCGACCCGGTGGCCGCCTCGCCGCTCACCTTCGAGCCGGTGCGCGTGCAACAGTTCCCGGCGTTCGCGCTCGGCGTGGAAGCGGGCCGCAAGGCGGGCGCCGCGCCGGCGGTATTCAATGCGGCGAACGAGGCTGCGGTGGCGCTCTTTCTCGAGGGGCGCATTCGCTTTGGTGACATCAGCGCCGCGATCGACGCGGCGCTGCACGAACATGGCGATGCGCCGGGTGGAACGCGTGAAGCACTGCTCGCCGCCGACGCGGCAGCACGGCGCACGGTGCGGGAGCGCTTCGCATGTTAGCGGTGCTCGCGCCAATTCTCGTATTCGGACTCGTGATCTTCGTGCACGAGTTCGGGCATTTTCTCGCCGCCAAAGCGGTCGGCGTCTACGCGCCGCGCTTCTCGATCGGCTTCGGTCCGTCGATCTTCAGGTTTCGCCGCGGCGAGACGGAATACATCCTCGCCTGGCTGCCCCTGGGCGGGTACGTGCGGATGGCGTCGCGCCACGACGCGGAGACGGCGTTCCTCGAGGGCGGGAGCGAAGAGCAGACCGCGCGGCCGGAGTCCGATCCGGACTACGATCCCAATGCGATGATCCCGTTCGGCCCGAAGCCGGTGCCGGAGCATCGTTGGTTCGAGAGCAAACCGCTCTGGGCGCGCATCGTGATCATGATCGCCGGCGTGTGCATGAACGTGCTCCTGGCGGTCGTCGTCGCCACCGTGCTGGCGATCCACTACGGCCGGGTGACGATGCCGACGACGGTCGTTGGCCGCGCGAACGCCTTTGCCGGTGCGCCGGAGCTGGCGCAGCTGCAGACGGGCGACTCGATCCGCGCCGTGAACGGCCACCCGGTCGCGAACTGGAACGACGTGCGGCGAGACATCGCATCGAGCGACCGTGCGGTGCGCATCACGACCCAGCGCGGGTTAGTCGACGTTCCACTCGGCCGAGGCGGAGCCACGGCGCAGGACATCGCCGACAGCGTCGTCTACTACCTGCCGCCGGTGATCGATTCGATCTTTCCGGGCGATCCCGCATCGCGCGCCGGTCTCGCGCGCGGCGACTCGATCGTGAGCGCGGCGGGAACGCCGGTCCGCACGTGGAGCGACATGGTCGATCGCATCGTGTCGTCGCCGAATCGGCCGATCACATTCGTCGTGCAACGCCGCGCTCGCACCGAGACGCTCACCGTCACGCCCAAGGCGGCACCGGATACTGATCCGGTGACGGGCGCTGTGCGGACGATCGGAAGAATCGGCGCCGGCCCACACGATCCATCGCGTAAAGAGTCGATCAGTTTGCTCTCCGGTGTGACGCTGGGCCTCAAGATCACGTGGACGAACGCTGGCGCCGTGTACAAGGTGCTCCACGACATCGGATCGGGAAAACAGTCGGTGCGCGAGCTGGGCGGGCCGATCGCGATCACGCGCGCGTCGGTGTCGGCGGCGAGGAACGGCATCGACGAGCTGTTCTATCTGATCGCGCTGTTGAGCATCAACGTCGCGGTGCTCAACCTGCTTCCGATTCCGATTCTCGACGGCGGACAGATTCTCATCAACGTGCTGGAGGCGGTGAAGGGAAGCCCGTTCAGCATGCAGACGCGGGAGTACATCCTCCGATTTGGGTTATTGGCGATCGCGCTGTTGTTCGCGATTGTGATGTACAACGACACGCGGGGCGGGTTCGTGAAGCTATTTGGGTGGATCGGGCACTTGTTTGGTGCGTAGGGCTGTCGTAAGTGCCCCCTTTACATGCGCTTAGATTCCGGCTACGATACAGAGCTAATCATCGAAAAGCGCACATTGAACATCGCCCCGATCTGC
>DATNAT010000005.1:0-9222 GCA_035572355.1 Gemmatimonadaceae bacterium | reverse complement strand
ACGTCCGGATGGAGCACGTGCGCCAACAGCTCCACGCCGTCGACCAAACGCGGTCCGGGCCGCGCGAAGTACGAGTTCGCGTCGACCGCGTACATCCGCGAGGCGGTGAGCCCGAGCCGCCCCGCCTGCGTGATCGCGCCGCTCAGCGAGTAGCCGCACGGCGCCACGATGATCACGTCCGGTTTGGCGGCCATCACGTCGTCGCGCAACACGCGCACCGAATCGGCGCCCGGGCAGGCGAGAATCGGCTCGCCGCCGGCGCGCTCGATCATCTCCGGCACCCAGTGCCCGGCGCAGTACACGGGATCGACCCATTCGGCGAAGAACACGCGTGGACGTTTCGTGACGTTCGCGATGCGGCGCTCTACGGCGTCGAGGCGGCGGCGATTTCGGACGAGCAGCGTGTCGGCTTCGGTGCGGCGCCCGGTTGCATCGCCGAGCCGGCGCAGGTCGTCGTCGACGTCGCTCATCGTGCGCGGTGTGAAGTAGAGCACGTCGGGCTTCTTGCCGAGCGAGAAGAGCAGCCGCGTCACGTCGTTCCCCGACGGCGCGCAGACCTGACAGAGATCCTGTGTGAGGATCAGATCCGGCTCGAGGGCGCGCATCAGCGTTTCGTCGACGGCGTACAAGCTCTCGCCGGCCTCGAGCCGCGCGCTGACCGCGGCGTCGATCTCGCTCGGGCCCATCGCCGCCATCTCGACGGCGTTGCGCACGACGACGGGCTTCTCGCGCACGCTCGCCGGATGGTCGCACTCGTGCGACACGCCGACGAGCAGCGCCTCGAGGCCGAGGGCACAGGCCATCTCCGTCGCGGCGGGGAGGAAGGACGCGATTCGGCGCGGCGGTGTATCCATCATCGATGAAGAGACGATCGAGCGCGTGAGTGCGGCACCGTGGCGCGATGACGCCGTTGCGCGGAATCTAATGCCGCTCTTGTCCGCTCTTTGGCGGCTTCTCGCCGCAAAACGCTTGGAGTCCCTGGCCAACGTATGGGTCGAGTTGACCGAGATAGTCGAGCGACTGCTTCGACGCCTCGGCGAACGTCTCGCCGCCGGCCTGCAATCCCGTCCGCGCCATCGGAATGAGATCCGATGCGACGTGCACGAGGCGGCAGCCCTCGCTCTTGTCCTTCTGCGTCGCCGCTTCGGTGAGCGACGCTTGCACGACGCCGAGCGCCGCCGCACCGACGAGGAACTTCGACTGCTCGCTCGACCGCAGGCTGTCGGCGAACGCGATGTAGCGCAGCGCGAGATTGAAATCGTTCGACGCCTTGGTGCCGTTCGCCGCGCGGTACATGCCGTTGCCCTTCGAGAGCGCGAACTGGGCGATGAGCGACGAATCCTCGCCGCCCGCGGCGGCGCGATGGAGCGCGGCGAGTGCGCTGTCCGGCCGGCCGAGCTCGAGCTCGAGCTGCGCGACCATGAGCCGGCCCTGCGACATCGTCGAGTCGATCGACAGCGCCTGCTTCGTGGCATCGAGCGATTCGGCGATCTTGCCCTTGGCGCGGAGCTCCTTGGCGTTGAGGGCGAGCAGCGCCGGCGACGTCGGAAACAGCGCCAGTCCGCGCGGGAGCACGGTGTCGGCCTCGGCTTTCACGTACTGTGTATAGAGTGTGTAGATGCGCGCGTCCTTCGGGAACGTGCTCACGCCGCGCAGCGCCGTCTCGAGCGCGTCGAGCGGGCGGCCGCTCTCGTGGTACGCCGTCGCCAGCCGGTAGTAGAACACCGAGTCGCGCTGCGCGACGGAATCCTGGGCAAGCAGCTGCGCGCCCGACTCGATCGCCCGCGGCCAGCTCTTGTTCTCGTAGGCGACGCGCCATTCCTGCTGGATGAGGCGAAAGTCCGCCGGGTGTGCCGCGACGAGGGCGGCGACGAACGGCTCGTCGCGTTTGGCATTGCCGCCGTCGAACAGCGCGTAGGAGATGCGGAGCTGCAAGTCGACGTTGGCGGTGTCGGTGGCGGCGAGCCGGAGCCACATGTCGGCCGCCTCGTTGCGCCGGCGAAGCGAATCGAGCGCTGTCGCGGCGCCCTCGAGCGCGTGCTTGTTCACCGAGTCGACGGCGAGGATGGCGCGCGACTGGTCGAGCAACTCGGGCGCGACACCGGCGCCGCTCGACTGGCGAAGTGCCCAGACGAGGCAGACCCGGGCGATCGTCGCTCTGGGATAGGCGGCGATGCCTTCGCGCGCCGCGGCGATCGCGGCAGCGCCATGGCCGTCGCGAAGCGAGTTCTCGCATCGGCGTTCGCCGACGAGCTGCGTGCGCGCCGCGATCAGATTCCGGGCGAACAGCGTCGCGGCGGAATCGAGCTTGGGCGCGGTTGCCGGAGCGATCGCCTGCCGGAGCTGATCGTCGCGCAGCAGGATGAGGTCGCCCCAGAGCCGGACGCCGGCCGGCGTGGCCGCGACGTGCGCGAGCAGGAACTCGTCGGCGCGGAGGAACCGGCCGATGGCATGCGCGACGGAGACCGAGTACGTCGTGTCGGGCGAGAAACCGTCGGTCATCAGCCGGATGCGGATCGCATCGCCGTCGATGACGTCGACCTGCTTCCGGTCGACGAACCGCGCGACGCGATCACGGACGACATCGGCGGCGTGCCGGCCGAGGTTGAGATCGGCCCCCGCACCCGGCGCGAAGTTGACGATCAGCAAGCCCTGACGGGTGAACTCCGCCGACACCTTCTTCTTCTGCCCCTGCGCGGTCGCCGTGAGCCCGGCCAACGCGCAGATGCCGACGACGATCGTGTACCCTCGACCCATCCGGCGCTTCCCCCAAACAAAAACGTCGTGTGGATGACGTGAGAAGCCGGAAAGATGGCACGGCGCGCAGCAAGGGCGGAATAGGAGCGACACGAGGTTGCAGCCCGACCGGTCGCGGCCCGGGCGCAAATCAACCCGCTCGCGGTGAAACGATGGCCCAGGCCGCCGCCTCCCGCCCGACATTGCCCCGATGCCCCACCTCCTCGAACCCGACCGGGTCGGCTCGATCATCGGCGCCTTCTACGCCGTGTACAACTACTACGGCCCGGGATTGGCGGAGTCGGTGTATTCCGGTGCGTTGGAGGAGGAACTCTTACGCCGCCGACATACGGTGGTTCGCGAGCTGTTGGTGAGCATCGAGTATCGAGGCCGTCACGTGGCCTACCAGCGGCTCGATCTGGTCGTTGACGACCGAATCGTGATCGAGCTCAAGGCGACTGAGAAGCTAGCGATGTACGCGGAGCGGCAGATAGTCAGCTACTTGCGAGCGACAAAATTTTCAGTAGGCGTACTTCTTCACTTTGGGGAGCGCGCGACTTTTCGCCGGTATATCGACTTTCCCAAGAGAGCTCGGCCGCCCCTTCGTGGTGATTCGTCAAATTCGTGTGATTCGTGCCGTGACAGCTCTGAGCTCTGCCCGCCACGCACGCTTGGAACCATGAACGACACGAATGCCACGAATGGGACGAATGCTCACGAATGAGAGCTTTGGATGGTAGCGCGCCGGGCTTCCTCCGCTCGCACCTTCAACCCGCCACGAACGCCGTGTACCCTTCGTCGGCGATCGCTTCTTCGATGTCGTCGACGGTCGTCTTGGTCGGGTCGTAGTCGAGCGTCGCCGAGCCGATGTCGACGGCGTCGACTCTTACGCCGTCGGTGCGCTCGAGGCGGCCGCGGACGGCGCGCACGCAGTGCTCGCAGCTCATGCCTTCGATCGAAAGGGTCAGGTGCTCCATCGTCGTCTCTCGTCGGTTGAATGTTGCGGTGAGCCCCCCATCCGAAAAGCTAAACCGGCGCGCGCGTCCCTTCATCGCAACAAGATGTGGAGCGCCACGTTGAAGTAGATGATCAGCCCCGTGACATCGACGAACGTCGCGATGAACGGCGCCGAAGCGCTCGCCGGATCGAAGCCGAGGCCGCGGAAGATGAACGGCAGCATCGACCCCACCAGCGTCCCGAACATCACCACGCCGAGCAGCGACAGCGCCACCGTGATCGCGAGCGGCAGATGCTGGCCCAGGTGCACGATCTGTTCGCCCGTCGGGCTCAGTGAGAGATCGTAGTTGTGACCGATCTCCACGCCGAACACGGTCCAGTGGTGCACCGACAAGGCCTGCCAGAGCTCGATTCGTGAAAAGCCGATCACCGCCAGGATGAGTCCGAGCGTGAAGCCCGTCGCCAGCTCTTTGCTCGCCACTCGCCACCAGTCGGGCAGGCTCACTTCACGCAGCGCGAGCGCGCGAATGAGCAGGGATGTGCCCTGCGAGCCGGAGTTGCCCCCCGAGCTGATGATCAGCGGCAGAAACAGCGACAGCACCGTGCGCTCGTCGATGTATTTCTGATATGTCGCCAGCGCCGTGGCGGTCAGCATCTCGCCCAAGAAGAGCGCGCTCAACCACCCCGCGCGCTTCTTGATCATCCGCCAGAAGCTGATCGTCGAATACGGCTCGTCGAGCGCTTCCATGCCGCCCAACTTCTGGACGTCCTCCGTCTGCTCTTCCTGGATCGCGTCGATCACGTCGTCGACGGTGATCACGCCCATCGGGTGGCCCGACTCGCTCACCACCGGCACGGCGACGAGATCGTAGTTCGCGATCAGGCGCGCCACTTCCTCGCGGTCCGCCGACGGACGCACGCTCTGCACCTCGGTCCATGCGATGTCGGCGATCTTTCCGCCCGTCGGCGCGGCCAAGAGCTCGCGCAGCGACATCACCCCGACGACGCGTCCTTCCCTGTCCGTCGTATAGATGGCGTGCATCGCTTCCTTCTTTCCCGAGCGCGCGACCTGCCGCACGTTGTCGAGCGCCGCTTCCACCGTCATGTCCGCCGAGACCGAGACGAACTCGGTCGTCATCAGCCCGCCGGCGGTGTCCGGCTCGTAGGCGAGGAGCCGCTCCGTCTCGCGCCGAGCCTCGCTCGGAATCTCCGAGAGAATCTCCTCGGCGTGCTCCTCGCTGATCTCTTCGAGCGTGTCGGCGCGGTCGTCGGGAGTCATCTCCGAGACGAGGGCGGCGGCCTGGCGCGGCGTGATCGCTTCGAGGAACTCGGTGCGGAGCTCCTCGTCGAGGTACTCGAGCACGTCGGCCGCGCGCGCGGGGCCGAGCGCGGTGAGGAACTTGGCGAGCTGGTCGCGCTCGAGCAGCTCGGCGACGTCGGCGAGGTCGGCCGGGTGGATCTCTTCGGTCTCGACCGCGATGTCGGCCGGCGATTCTTCGAGCAGCGCGACGATGTCGGGCGCGAGCAGCGTCGCGACCGGCCGGTCCTCGGGATTTCGCTGCGGTGGCGTCATGGTCCTCCCCCGGCTTCGTCGTCGTTCGCCCTGGTCCGCCGTTCCTCGGGTGCGGCGCCTCGGTGCGCGCGGGCAACATATGCAAGCACGCGTCGGCGGGACAACCCTGAATTGCGCCAAAGCGGACAAACTTTTTCTCAATCATGAGATGCCCCTCGTGCTTCCCGCGCTCTCGCTCCGGCGTTACCGTGAGGCGTGACCGAGACCGCCACACCGTATCACGAGGAAGGGCTCGCGCTCGACGCAGTCCTCTCCTGCGAGCTCGACGAGCTGCGCCGTCGCGGCCTCCTACGTCACATCGGGCGGGCGTGCTCGCGGGTCGGCGCCCTGGTCAACACCGGCGGCGGCTTTTTGGTCGACTTTGCGTCGAACGACTACCTCGGTCTCGCGTCGGATGAGCGCCCCGCAGTCGCGGCCATGCGTGCCATCATCGAGCACAGCGCCGGCGCCGCCGCATCGCGCCTCATCGTGGGCACGAACCCCGAGCACGACGCGCTCGAGCGCGAGCTGGCCGAATTCTTCGATACCGAGAGCGCGCTCTCCTTTTCGAGCGGCTATGCGGCGAACGTTGGCATCATCGGCGCGCTCGTCGGGCGAGGCGACGCCGTCTTCTCCGATGCGCTCAATCATGCGTCCCTGATCGACGGTGCACGCGTGAGCCGATCGTCGATCTACGTCTATCCGCACCGCGACGTCGCGGCGCTCGAGCGCCTCCTGGCCGTTCATCGCCGGGCCCACCGCCGCGCGCTCATCGTCACCGACGGCATGTTCTCGATGGATGGCGACGTGGCGCCGCTGGCCGACCTCGTCGATCTCGCTCGCCGCTACGGCGCGTGGACCTACGTCGACGACGCCCATGCCGTCGGCGCGGTCGGGCCCGAGGGACGCGGCACGACCGCGGTGCAGGGCGCAGCGGCCAGGCCAGACGTCCTCGTCGGCACGCTCGGCAAGGCGTTCGGCGTCGCCGGCGCATTCGTCGTCGGTTCGGCGACGCTTCAGGCGTATCTGGTCAATCGTGCGCGCTCATTCGTGTTCTCGACGGCGCCGATGCCCGCCCAGGCGGCAGCGGCGCGCGAAGGACTCCGTATAGCGCGCGCCGAGCCCGATCGTCGAATGCGCTTGGCCGAGAACGCGGCGCGCCTGCGCGCGTCGCTCGCGTCGCTCGGCGTCTCCTGCGCTGGCGATGCGACGTCGCACATCGTGCCGGTCATCGTCGGCGGCGCCGCACGGGCGGCGGCGCTCGGTCCGATGATCGTCGAGCGGGGGTTCGCTGTCGGCGCCGTGCGGCCCCCGACCGTTCCACCTGGAACATCGCGTCTTCGCCTGAGTGTGAGCGCGGCGCACACGTCCGAGCAGATCGCCGGCGTGGCGCAGGCACTCGCCGACTCGCTCGCCGCATGCCCGACGTGAGCCGCCCACCATTCGATGTCCGCGACGCCGACCGGCGGCATCTCTGGCACCCGTACACCCAGCATGGGCTGAACGAGGAACCGATCGCCATCGTGCGCGCCGAGGGCGCGTACCTGTACGACGACCGCGGCCGCGCGCTGTTCGACGCGATCTCCTCCTGGTGGGTGACGCTGCACGGCCACGCGCAACCGGAGATCGCGGCGGCGATCGCCGAGCAGGCGCGGACGCTCGAGCAAGTGATCTTCGCCGGATTCACGCACGAGCCGGCGGCACGGCTCGCCGCCGCACTGAGCGCGCGCGCACCGCGCGGCCTCGAGCGGGTCTTCTTTTCGGATGACGGGTCGACCGCGGTCGAAGTCGCGGTGAAGATCGCGTTCCAGTACTGGATCAATCGCGGCGAGCGGCGCGGGGTGATCGTGGCGCTCGAGAACGCGTACCACGGCGACACCTTCGGCGCGATGAGCGTGAGCGCGCGCGGTCTGTTCACCGAGCCCTTCGCCGAGCAGCTGTTCGAGGTGGCGCGTCTTCCCGATCCGGTCGACGGCGACGTCGTCGCCGCCTTCGAATCGCTGCTCGCGGCGCGCGGGCGCGAGATCGCCGCGCTCATCGTCGAGCCGATGCTGATGGGCGCCGGCGGCATGCGGATGTGGCCAGCCAAATCGCTCGCCGCGCTCCGCGAGCTCTCGGCGCACCATGGCATCCCGCTCATTGCCGACGAGGTGCTGACCGGGTTCGGCCGCACCGGGCCGACGTTCGCCTGCGAGCATGCCGGCGTGGCGCCCGATCTGATGTGTCTGTCGAAAGGCATCACCGGCGGCTTCGTGCCGTTCGGCGCCACGCTGGCGACCGAGCACTTGTTCGAGTCGTTCCGGTCGGACGACCGTAAGCGAACGCTATTTCACGGACACTCATACACCGCCAATCCGATCGCCTGCGCCGCCGGCATCGCGTCGCTGGCGCTGCTCGACGAGCGGTCGGCCGAGCGCCGGCGGGCGATCGAGCGCGCGCACAGGGCGGCGGCGGCGCGCCTCGAGGCGCTTCCGCGGGCGCGGAACGTCCGCGTCCTCGGGACCGTCATCGCGCTCGAGCTCGAGGCCGGAGAGCGCGGCTACCTGAGCGGCGTCGGCCAGGCGCTCCGGCGATTTGCGCTCGACCGCGGCGTGTCGCTCCGGCCCCTCGGCGACACGGTCTATCTGCTGCCGCCCTATTGCGCGACGGACGGAGATCTGGCCGTCGCGTACGACGCGATCATCGAATTTGCGGAGGCGCGATGATCAGGCTCGGGATCACCGGCTCCGACACCGGCGTCGGCAAGACGATGGTCGCCTGCGGGCTGGCGAGCGCCCTCGTCCGGCGCGATCTCGTGGTCGCCGCGGTGAAGCCGGTGGAGACCGGCGTCGTGTTCGACGATCCGCGTCGCGACGGCGCTCGACTGTCGTGCGCCGCCGGGGGCGTTCGCCCGCTCGCCGACACGGCGCCTCTGACGTTCCGCGCGCCACTCGCACCGACGGTGGCCGCGGCCCGCGAGCATCGGGAGATCGATCTGCCGTCGCTCGAGGAGCGGATCGCGCGCGCCGCGGCGGGCGCCGATGTGTTGATCGTCGAAGGCGCAGGCGGCCTCCTCGTGCCCGTCGTCGGCACTCTCGCCTTCGACGCCCTGTTCGCGCGCTGGAGCTTGGGTCTGATCATCGTCGCGGCGAATCGGCTGGGCGTGATCAATCACACGCGTCTCACCATCGCCGCCGCGCGCGCCGCCAACTTGGCCGTCCGCGCCGTCGTGCTCAATCGGGTCGCGTCCGCCACCGACGAGTCGGCGGCGGACAACGCGGCGGTCATCGCGGGGCTCGACCACGTGCGCGTCGTCGAGCTTCCCTGGCTGTCCGACCCCGACGATCTTGTTCAGGCGCGCGAAGCGGTCGAGCGGGCGGGGCTCGTCGACATCGTCGCCGCGGCCGCCGCTCTCACCTGAGTCGAGTCGTCATGCCTGTCTCCGTTCACGACTGGAACGCGCTCGCCGATGCGTCGCTCGCCGGCGCGCTCATCTCGCGCGACGACGCGCACGCCGTGCTCGATGCCCCGGACGATGCGCTGCTCGATCAGCTCGCCGCGGCCTATCGGGTGCGTCGGGAGCACTTCGGCAATCGAGTGCGGCTGCACTTCCTGCTCAATGCCCAGAGCGGCCTCTGTCCGGAGGACTGCCATTACTGCTCGCAGTCGTCGGTGTCGGCGGCCGAGATCGAGAAGTATCCGTTGATGGCGCGGGAAAAGATTCTCGCCGCGGCCGACCGCGCCGCGTCGCTCGGCGTCGGAACGTTCTGCATGGTGATCTCGGGGCGCGCACCGGGCGGGCGCGTGTTCGACAAGGTCCTCGACGCCGTGCGCGAGGTGAAGGCGCGGCACGACATGCACGTCTGCGCCTGCCTGGGCCTGCTCACCGAAGACCACGTGCGCCGTCTCGAGGAGGCGGGCGTCGATCAGGTGAACCACAACCTGAACAGCTCCGAGCGATTCACCGGCGAGATCGTGACGACCCACACCTTCGACGA
>DATNAT010000004.1:0-2187 GCA_035572355.1 Gemmatimonadaceae bacterium | reverse complement strand
CTGCTCGTGACACGCGCGACGGCGCGAGGGCGCGAAGTTGGGTTGCGCCAGGCGCTCGGCGCGTCGAGAGGGCGGCTCGTCAGTCAATTCCTCATCGAAACGAGCATGCTCGCGGTGGCCGGCGGGCTTCTCGGTATCGGTCTCGCCAAGGTCGGCGTGCGTTCGCTCCTTTCGCTGGCGCCGCCAAGCGTGGTGAGTCAGGTCGGTACGGTCTCGCTGGACGGTCGCGTGCTGGCGTTCGCGCTAGGCACGTCGCTGCTGACCGCGTTCGCCGTCGGCCTGTGGCCGGCGCTTCGAGCGACGAGCCCGCGCGTGTCGACCATGCTGCGCGACAACACGCGCTCGATTGCCGGCTCGAGCTCGGCGCCGCGGCTTCGGCGGGCGCTGGTGATCGCGGAGATCTCGCTCGCGCTCGTGCTGCTCGTCTGCTCCACGCTCGTCACGCAAAGCTTGCAACGGATGCTCGACGTCGAACCGGGCTTCCGCGTCGACCACCTCGTGAGCATGCGCGTGACCCCGGGCGCGCAGTACACTGATTCGGCTCTGATTGGATTCTATCGACAGCTCACGACGCGGCTCGCCGGGCGCGGGGGCATCGAATTCGCCGCCGCGTCCGACGTGCCGCCGCTGTCGCCAGGGGGAATCGTCACACCGATTCGCGTTCTCGGCCGACCGAACGTCGGCGCCGAGGGATTGATGTGTGCCGTGACGGCGATTACGCCCGGCTATTTCAAAGCCACGGGCATTCGGCTCATTCGCGGCCGCGACATGTCATGGAGCGACCCGAACCCGACATTGATCGTGACGGAGGCTGCCGCGAAGCAATTCTGGCCGGGAGAAGATCCAATCGGCAAACGCATCGGCTTCGGCCGCGCCGACACGCTCGGCATCGAGGTCGTCGGCATCGCGTCTGATACCCGGGCGAGGAGCCTCGTGACCGACCCGGCACCGCTCTTGTACATGTCCTATCCTGCCGCCGCGTCGATCGCTCGCTCGATGTTGATTCTCGTACGGGGACAGGGAGACGCGGCGTCGCTCGTCGCGGCAACGAAGGCGACGATCCGCGAGATTGATCCGAGGCTGCCGGTCTTCAACGCGCAGTCGATGCGCGACATCGTCGACCAGTCGGTCGCCCAGCCTCGACTCAACTCGTACTTGCTCGGCAGCTTCGCGGCGCTCGCGTTGGTGCTGGCGATCGTCGGCATCTATGGCGTCGTCGCGTATTCCGTCGCGCAGCGCACGCAGGAATTCGGCGTGCGCATGGCCCTTGGCGCCAGCGAGTCCGACGTGTTTCGGCTGGTGTTGCGCGAGGGGGCCATGCTCGCCGTGATCGGCGTCATCGTCGGGTTGATCGGGGCGACGGGGGCGACGTCGGTGATTCAGAGCTGGCTCTTTGGAATCGGACGCAGCGATCCACTCACGCTCGTCGGCGCGGCGACTGCTCTCGTCGCGATCGCGCTGATGGCGAGCCTCGTGCCCGCGCGACGGGCAACGCGCGTGGATCCGCTCTTGGCGATGCGGACGGAGTAACGAGCGGCGCGCTTCGCGGGCCGAACGTTCTCGACTGATCGGTTCGCCCGCGGTGATCGCATTCTCGCCGGGGAGGGGCGACCGGGCGACCGGGCTGCCGGGTCGTCTCCTGGCCGAAAACCTGCGTCGAGCTCGGCGAATGATTCTCAATACTGCGCTACTCATCGCTTCGCTGCTGTCGCCCGCGCCCAGCGGGCGGTCGTGCGCGCCGTTCTGCCCGCCGACTATGGTAACGCTGGACACGAATCCGCGGCGACGACATGCGATCGAGTACAGCGACTGGTACGCGCGCCGCTTGGAGATTCATAGAATTGGCAGCTACACGATGCTGCCGTTGTTCGGCGCCGAGTACGTGCTCGGGAATCAATTGTTGCATGGCGCCGACTCCCACTCGGTGACCGGCGGCGCGCACGCGCTCGTCGCCGGCGGTATCGCCGTCTTGTTCACCGTGAACACGGTGACGGGGCTCTGGAACCTGTGGGACTCGCGTTCCGATCCGGCGGGGCGAACGCGGCGGACGATACACGCCGTGACGATGCTCGCGTCGGACGCGGGCTTTTTGTGGACGGGCGCGATTGCGGGGAATGCCAAGGAGTCGAACGACGCGGCACGGCGGCACCGTAACGTCGCGCTCGGTTCGATCGCGCTGAGCACGGT
>DATNAT010000003.1:0-10471 GCA_035572355.1 Gemmatimonadaceae bacterium | reverse complement strand
CACGCCGGCGGCAAGTTCGACAAGGACAGCTACAAGGTGTCGGGCGGTCTGCACGGCGTCGGCGTGTCGGTGGTGAACGCGCTCTCCGAGGCGCTCCGCGTCTGGGTCAAGCGCGACGCCAAGGAGTACTACATCGACTTCGCGCGCGGCGACACGAAGACCAAGCTCAAGGTGCTTCGCGAAGTGCCGAAGAAAGAGACGGGCACGAAGGTGTGGTTCAAGCCGGACGACAAGATCTTCACCGATCTGATCTATCGCTACGACACGATCGCGATGCGTCTGCGCGAGCTGTCGTTCCTCAACAAGGGCGTGCTGATCACGCTGACCGACGAGCGCGTCGGCCAGGAGAAGGCGGACACGTTCCACGCCAAGGGCGGTCTCAAGGAGTTCGTCGGCCACCTCAACGCGTCGAAAAAGCCGCTGCATTCCGAGGTGATCTACGTCGAGACGACCAAGGACGACGTTGGGATCGAGCTGGCGATGCAGTACAATGACCAGTACAACGAGAACGTCTTCTCGTTCGTCAACAACATCAACACGCACGAAGGCGGCACGCACCTCACCGGCTTCAAGGCCGCGCTGACGCGCGTCATCAACGCCTACGCCACCAAGGGGAATTTCCTCAAGAAGGCGAACTTCACGCTGTCGGGCGACGACGTGCGCGAAGGGCTCACGGCGGTGCTCTCGGTGAAGGTGCGCGAGCCGCAGTTCGAGGGGCAGACCAAGACCAAGCTCGGCAACTCGGAGGTCGAGTCGGCGGTGAAGACCGTCGTCAACGAGTGGCTGGCGGCGTACCTCGACGAGCATCCGAAGACGGCGAACACCGTGGTCGAGAAGGCGGTGTCGGCGGCGCTGGCGCGCGAAGCGGCGCGAAAGGCGCGCGACCTCACGCGGCGCAAGTCGGCGCTCGACGTCGGCAACCTGCCGGGCAAGCTGGCCGACTGCCAGCTCAACGATCCGGCGCTCTGCGAGCTCTATCTCGTCGAGGGCGACTCGGCTGGCGGATCGGCGAAACAGGGCCGCCGCCGCGAGTTCCAGGCGATCCTGCCGCTGCGCGGAAAGATCATCAACGTCGAGAAGGCGCGCATCGACAAGGTCCTGTCGAACGAGGAGATCCGGACGATCATCACGGCGGTCGGCAGCGGGATCAAGGACGAGTTCGAGCTCGAGAAGGCGCGCTATCACAAGATCATCATCATGACCGACGCCGACGTCGACGGCGCGCACATTCGGAACCTTCTGCTCACCTTCTTCTTCCGGCAGATGCCGGAGCTGATCGAGGCGGGCTACGTGTACATCGCGCAGCCCCCGCTCTACCGTGTGGCCAAGGGCAAGGAGGAGTACTACGCCTACGACGAAGCGGAGCGCGACGAGATCGCCGGCCGGCTGACCAACGGCGACGGCCGCGGGAGTCTGAGCGTCCAGCGCTACAAGGGCTTGGGCGAGATGAACCCCGATCAGCTCTGGAACACGACGATGGACCCTGAACGGCGCACGCTGCTCAAGGTCGCGATCGAGGAGGCGGTGCTCGCCGACCAGATCTTCCAAGCGCTGATGGGCGACGACGTCGAGCCGCGGCGGCTGTTCATCGAGAACAACGCGCAGTTCGTGAAGAAGCTGGATATCTGAGGCAGGTGCGGGAGGCGCACGGGCGCACGGGCGTCAGCTGACGCCCGCGCGCCGCAGCAGATCCGCGACGGCGCCGTCGGGCGACCGCCACTCGTCGCCGACGAATCGCGCCCCTGCGTCGATGAGCAACTCGACGCACGCCGAATAGTCGGCGCCGTCGTCGCGCACATAGTCGGCGCCGTAGCACGCCCAGCCGAGCGGGCTCGATCGGTGGTGTCGGTCGCGAATCGTGAGATCGGGGCGCAGCACGAGCAGTTCGCGCACGAGATCGGCACGGCCACGGATCGCGGCATGGTGCAGCACCGTCGCGCCGGCCTCGTCGAGCGCGTCGACCGGAAAGCCGGCTGCAAGACAGGCGCGCACGCTTGCATCACGATGGGCCGACGCCGCGTGAGGGAGCATCATTTGATCTTCTCCCGAAAGCGAGGCGACGAGCTGCGGTGAGGCGAGCGTGCGCGCCGCGTCGACGTCGCCGCGCCCGCAGGCAGCGAGCAGCGAATCCAGCGGAGTAAGCGGTTCGCGGCCGGCACCGGCCGCTTCCAGCGTCGTGACGATCTCGTCGAACCCGCTGCGTGCGGCGAGCATCCACGCAGTTCGCCCATCGGCGCGACGCGCCTGGACGTCGGCGCCGTGCGCGAGGAGGAGTCGAACGATCGGCGGGGTTTGGCCGATGCGCGCCGCGAGATGCAACGCGGTTTCTTCCTCGTCGCCGCAACGCACGTTCGGATCGGCTCCGTGCTCGAGCAGCCAGACGACGCCCTTCCGAACTCGTTCATTGCGCTCGACGTCGTGCCAGCGAACGAGAAAGTAGAGCGGCGTGTTTCCCGCATCGCGGTTGTCATTCACGTCGCCGCCCGCGGCGAGGAGGAGCTCGAGCGCATCCTCGTGAAACCGCTCGGCGGCGTGGTGGAGCGATTCGCCGTCGGTAGGCCGTGCGCCGGCCTCGAGTAGGAGCTTCGCGATCGCCGGCACGTTGCGCTGCCCCGTGACGGCGAAGAGGGCCGGCACTCCGTACACCGCCTCGCGCGTATTCGGATCCGCGCCCGCCTCGAGGAGAACACGCGCCGTGGCGACGAGACCGGCGTCGCGCGTCGCGCTCTCGCCGTGGAACGGTGAAAAACAGAGCATGAGCATCGGGTCGGCGCCGAACTTCCCCGTGCGTTCGCTGACGCGCGACGCATCCTCGGCGAGCAGCCGTGCAACTTCGTTCGCGCGCCCGAGTGCGGACGCGACGTGGATGCTCGTCGTCTCGATGCGAGGCTCAGCGTCGACTGCCTGGCGCGCGCCGGCAAGGTCCTCGTTCTGAACGGCGTCGACGAACGCACCGACGGCTCCGTCCAAGCCGCGCAGCGCCTTGACCTGCGCGCGAAGCCTGGCCCAGGTCGGGAATCCATACTCGCGCGCGACAACGCGCTGTGCATCGGTGAGCTTGAGCGTTCGCGCATCGCCAAGGGCGGCATGGACGCGGGCGCGGGCGTCCTCGCGGCCTTCGTGAAACGCTTTGTGCAACGCCTTGGCCTCGTGCTTGAGATGATCGAGGTCGGCGCGTGCGGGCAGGGCCCGAGCAGGCATGGAAACCTCCTTTCGATAACTGCCCGTCGTCCGCGTGCTCGGGCTGAAAGAAGGTCGTTTGTAAGACGGCGACCTACCGAGTGGACTGAGTCCTTTCCGCGGACGGAAGCGCCCCGATGCGCTAAGTCGACGATAGGGTGATCGGTCGAGCGTGTCAACGAATGACCGCGCCGGGTTGTCCAACCCCACATGCGCAACGTTCGCCTCGCCTTCCGGACGCTCTTCCGAACGCCGTTCGTCACCGTCGTGGCGATCCTCTCGCTCGCCCTCGGCATCGGCGCCAACGCGGCGATCTATTCGCTGTTCAACGAGCTGCTGCTGGCGCCGCTTCCCGTTCCACATCCCGAGCGGCTGGTCAATCTCGGCGGCAACACCGTCAGCCCGGGCTCGCATCAATGCGGCCTCGCCGGCAACTGCGAGTGGGTGTTCAGCTACAAGATGTTCCGCGACCTCGAAGCGCAGCCGGGACCGTTCACCGGAGTCGCGGCACATGTGATCTTTTCGGCGAACATCGCCTACCGCGGCAATACGTCGAACGAATCGGCCGAGTTGGTGTCGGGCTCGTACTTCCCGGTGCTGGGCGTCGCGCCGGCGATCGGGCGCTTGTTCACCGTCAACGACGACAAGACGATCGGCGGCCACCCGATCGTCGTGCTGAGCCACGAGTACTGGCAGAGCCAGCTCGGCGGCGACCGGTCGGTCGTCGGACAGACGATCTCGGTGAACGGGAAGCAGCTCACGGTGATCGGCGTGTCGGCGGCCGGGTTCGAGGGCACGACGCTCGGTAACAAGCCGGCGCTGTTCGTGCCGGTGACGATGCGCGCGGCGATGAATCAGGGCGCCGAGGCGTTCGGCGATCGCCGCCAGTACTGGCTCTACCTGTTCGCGCGGCTGGCGCCCGGCATGACGCCGGCCCAGGCGAGCGCGCGCGAGAACGTGCTCTATCACAGTATCATCAACAACGTCGAGGCGCCGCTGCAACAGGGCGTGAGCGCGAGCACCTTGACGCGCTTCAAGGCCAAATCGCTCGTGTTGGCCGACGGCCGCCGCGGCCTCAGCTCGCTGCACGGCCAGACCGAGATGCCGCTCATGCTGCTGTTCGGCATCACGCTGTTCGTGCTGGCCATTGCCTGTGCCAACATCGCCAACCTGCTGCTGGCGCGCGCCGCGAACCGTTCGCTCGAGATGGCGGTGCGTCTGTCGCTCGGCGCCGAGCGGCGACAGCTGCTCGCGCAGCTGCTCACGGAATCGGTGCTGCTCGCCGTGCTCGGCGGCCTGGCCGGTCTCGCGGTCGCCTGGGCGACGCTGCACGCGATCGTCGCGCTGCTGCCGGTCGGCGTGTCCTCGACGCTCTCGTTCGCGCTCAGTCCGCAGGCGATCGGCTTCGCGGCGGTCTTGTCGATGGCGACGGGGCTGTTGTTCGGGCTCTTTCCCGCGCTCCACAGCACGCGTCCCGATCTGGTGTCGGCGTTGCGCGACGGCTCGGGGAAGACGTCGGCGACGCGCACCGCAACGCGCTTCCGCACGTCGCTCGTCACGGCGCAGATCGCGCTGTCGATGGCGCTGCTCGTGTCGGCGGGCCTGTTCATCAAGAGCCTGGCGAACGTGGGCCGCGTGAGCCTGGGTCTCGATGTGAACGATCTCGTGACCTTCCGCGTGGCGCCGGTGCTCAACGGCTACTCCGGCGCCCGATCGGCGCAGATCTTCGCGCGCATCGAGTCGGAGCTCGGCGCGATCCCCGGCGTGCGGGCGGTCACGGCGGCCCGCGTCGCGGTGCTCGCCGGCAACAACTGGGACAACGACGTGAGCGTGCAGGGCTTTCCGAAGACCCCGGATACCGACGTCGACGGGTATTACAACGCGGTCGGCCCCGGCTTCTTCGGCGCGATGGGCGAGACGATGATCTCCGGGCGGCAGTTCACGGCCTCGGATGCTCTGGGCGCACCGCGCGTGGCGATCGTCAACGAATCGTTCGCCAAGAAGTTCAAGCTGGGCGACAACGCGCTCGGCAAGCTGATGGGATTGGGCGACAGCCTGACCCACGTGATCGTGGGCGTGGTGAAGGATTCGCGCTACAGTGGTGTGAAACAGGACATGCGACCGGTGTTCTTCCTGCCGTACAAGCAGGACACCACGGTCGGCTCGCTCGTCTTCTACGTGCGCAGCACGCTCCCGCCGGCGACGCTGATGCCGCAGATCCGGACGACGCTCGCCCACATCGACCGGAGCTTGCCCGTGATGAGCCTCAAGACGATGTCGCAGCAGCTGAGCGACAACGTCTATCTCGACCGCATGATCAGCACACTCTCGGCGGGCTTCGCCGGGCTGGCCACGCTGCTCGCCGCGATCGGATTGTACGGCGTGCTCGCCTACTCGGTGGCGCAGCGGACCAAGGAGATTGGCGTGCGGATGGCGCTGGGCGCGGACTCGTCGCGCATCGTGACGATGGTGCTGCGGAACGTCGCGGCGATGACGGTCGTCGGAGCGCTGATCGGCGCGGCGGGCGCGTACGGCATCGGCCGCGCTGCTCAGTCATTGCTCTTCGGGCTCGACGGGCGGGATCCGCTGATCATGCTTGCGGCGGCAACCCTGCTCGGGCTCGTCGCGCTGCTGGCCGGGTCGATTCCGGCGCTGCGAGCGTCGAGAATCGACCCGGTGAACGCGCTGCGCTACGAGTAGGCGCGCCGTCGATCGACCAGCGGTCACGGCCGGTTGACGACGTCAGGCGCTTCGTATGTCCGCTCGCTGTCACGCACGGTCGTGATCGGTCCGCGGCTGCTGCGGAGGCCGAACAGCCCGAGCAGGCCGAAGATGCCGACCCAACCCCAGTTGTGGCCGCCGGCGTTTCCAGATGTCTGATCGTAGGTGCCGGCCGCCGCGCCCGTGTCGGCGTGCATGGCCGGCGCGCCGGCGCCCGGCGCCAGCGCGCTCGAGTCGGTGGTCTCGGGCATCGCCGGGTTCGTCGGCGGCGTCGCGCCAGGCGTCGTCTGCGGGAGCGAGCGCGGCATCGTCGCCGGGTTCGCCTGCGCCGCGGACGCCGGCGTCGACGCGCCATTCGCCGCCGAGCCCGTTTGGGCGCTCGCCGTGACGGCTGCGAAACAGCAGGCGGCGATCGCCGCACAGACCGTGCTCGTCAATTTGAGATTTCTCATATCATCGTCCTCATCCGGAGTCGGCGCCAACGGTGTCGCTGGCGAACCCGACTCGCTCGCAGGCACCGTGCCGGGCGGCGGCGCGCCGGGGTGAACGCCGCAGCGTTGGTGACGCAACGTCCCGTCCGCTGCTACCTTTGCCCCATGGCCGAGATTCTCCCCGTCAACTACCGCGACGACATCCTGCCCCGTTACCGCGACACGCCGGTCGGGCTCCTGCTCGAATACCACAACCTGGGACGCGCCATCGGTTCGGCGAGCGCGCCGCAGCTGCTCATCGGCATGTGCATGGACAGCCGGAAGGCGTTGCGCATCCCGAACGACTTCGCCTTCGTGCTGCGGACCGCTGGGGCGAACATGCGCGACAACGAGTTTCGCATCTCGTACGCGATCGCCGTCGGCGGCGTACGCTCGATCGTCCTGATCGCCCACACCGACTGCGGCATGGCGCAGCTCGAGCCGCGGCGCGAGCAGTTCATCGAGGGGATGGTGCGGAACGCCGGATGGGACCGCGAGCGCGCGGCGCGCCATTTCGCCGACAGCGCGCCGAAGTTCGGCATTCGGGACGAAGTCGGGTTCGTGCTCGGCGAGGCGGACCGGCTGCGGAGCATCTACCCGAAGATCTTCGTGGCGCCTCTGCTCTATCGCGTCGAGGACGACCTGCTCTACCAGCTCGAATCGGCCTGAGCGTTCAGCCGAGAACGACCCGGCGCGGCGCCCTCGGTCCCGGCGCCGTCGAAGTCGCGCCCCTGGCACCAAGTGTTGCAGCGCTCGGTGCGGCGGCAAAAAAAATTTGCGACCCGGCGCTCGGCATCAGAGGGACCTGACACGATATGCCGCAGCCGGTTGCCCGCACTGGCGCGCGTTCCAATCATTGCGCAACTCGGAGGGTGACGTCGACCGCGCACGCGAGCGCGACCGCACTCTCGACGGCTCGGCCACGCACGGAATGACGCGGAGACACCGGTTCCGACTAATCGTTGTTTGCAGTTTTCTGATTCTCGTCGGCGCGGCCGGCTTCGCCGCCCAGTCGGCGGCGGCGCGGGGTCCCACACCGCGCTCTGAGAACGCATCGGCGTTCGCGTCGGCGCTTGGCCGCGCCCGTGCGGCCGGCGCGTTTGCCGGCATCCAGGGCGGCTTGCCGGCCGCAGGATCGAGCGGTGCCGCGTTCGTGGCCCCGGCGATTTTCTACGCGCGGAGCCGCGCCATCGCATCGGCGCCGGTCGCCGCGCCACCTCGGCCCGACTCCAGCATTCCGCGCCCAGCCTGCACCGCCGGTCAGGGCTGCGATTCGACGGCGGAGCCGACGATCGTCGCGACGGAAACCGCAGGCGCGGCGGACGTTGCGGGCGATAAGCGGCTCGGCGGCCACCTCGGCCTGGCAGCGGCCGGCGTCTTTGCCGCTGGAAGTTTCGTCGCGGCCGACGCGATGACGTCGCGCGGCGAGAACGAGAACCTGAGCCCTGCGCGCTGGTTCCTCGCTGCCGGGCATTTTGACGACACGACGGACGTCGGGCTCAGTCTCCGCGGTCCGTGGGCGCCGCCCAAGGGTTCACCGCCCTCGCCCTGGCAGCCCGCACCTTGCCACACGACGGAGACCTGCGCCTTCGCACCGCCCGGTTCGCCGAACGATCCAGGACATGGGAGTCACGATCCGTCGGACGGTCCCGACAACGGAGCCCCCGACGACGGCACGCACAACGACGGCGATCCGAGCAGGCCGCCCGTCATCTCGACGACCACCACGCCGGAACCGTCGACGGTGTTCCTGCTTGCCACTGGACTCGGGTTGATCGCGTTCGTTCAGTTCCGCCGCCGGCGCGTGGCGATCGAAGCGCGCTAGCAGGTCGCGTCCATTCAGCGGCTGCCAGCCGGCGGTTTGAGCCCGCGCTGCTCGAGCAACGGTTCGACGCTCGGATCTCGACCGCGGAAGGCGCGATACATGTCGGCGGCGTCTTCAGTGCCGCCGCGAGAAAGCACCATGTCGCGGAAGCGTTGCCCGTTGGCGCGCGTCAGGCCGCCATGCTCGGTGAACCAGGCGTACGCGTCGTGGTCGAGGACTTCGGCCCAGAGATAGGCGTAGTAGCCGGCGGCGTAGCCCCCATTCCAGATGTGCGCGAAGTACGTGGTATGGTAGCGAGGCGGCACTTCGTGCACCGCGACATGGTAGCGCTGAAGGGCCGCCGTCTCGAACGAATCGACATTCTGCACGGGCGCGCCGGGCGGCAGCGAGTGCCAGGCCATGTCGATCAGCGCCGCCTCGACGTACTCGGTGAGCGCGAAGCCCTGATCGAAGGTGCGCGACTTCTTGATCCTGTCGACCAGCGCCTGCGGCATCGGCGCGCCGGTCTCGTACTGTCTCGCGTAGTGGGCGAACACCGTCGGATCGAGCGCCCAATGTTCATTGAACTGAGACGGGAATTCTACGAAATCGCGCGGCACCGACGTGCCGGACAGCATCGGGTACTCGACGTGCGAGAACATGCCGTGCAGCGCGTGGCCGAACTCGTGGAACATCGTCGTCACGTCGTCGAAGCTGAGCAGCGCTGGTTGCCCCGCCGCCGGCTTGGTGAAGTTGGCGACGTTGTACACGACGGGCTTCGTGCCGAGGAGTCCGGACTGGTCGACGAAGCTGTCCATCCACGCGCCGCCGCCCTTGTTGTCGCGCTTGAAGTAGTCGCAGTAGAAGAGCGCCAGCGACGTGCCGTCGGCGTCGAACACCTCGAACACGCGGACGTCGGGCTGGTACACGGGAATGTCCTTCCGCTCCTTGAAGGTGACGCCGTACAGCTGCGTCGCCGCGTAGAACACGCCGTCACGCAGCACGCGGTCGAGCTCGAAGTACGGCTTGATCTGCGATTCGTCGAGCTCGTAGTCGGCCTTTCGCACCTGTTCGGCGTAGTACTGCCAGTCCCACGGCTCGAGGGTGAAGCCGCCGTGCTGCCGGTCGATCAACGACTGCATGCGCGCCGCCTCTTCGTGCGCCTTGGCCACCGCCGGGCCGCCGATCTCCGTGAGGAGCTTGACCGCCGCGGTCGGCGTCTTCGCCATCTGATCGGCGAGGATGTAGTCGGCGTCGGTCGGATAGCCGAGCAGCTGTGCGCGGTCGGCTCGCAGCTGCGCGAGACGTTGAATGATGGCGCGCGTGTCGTTCGTGTCGCCGCGGTCGGCGCGGTGCGTCGATGCCTCGTAGAGCTGCTCGCGCACCGAGCGGCGGACGAGCGAGGCTTGCGCCGGTTGTTGGGTGGTGTTCTGCAACGGGAGCACCCATTTGCCGTCGAGCGACCGCTCCTTGGCGGATTCGGCGGCCGCGGCAAGGTCGGCGGCGCTCAACCCTTCGAGCGATGAGGAATCGTTGAACACGGGCGCACCGGCCTTGGTCGCGGCGAGCAGCCGGTTCTGGAACTCCGTCGTGAGCTTCGACTCCTCCTGATTCATCGCCCGCAGCTTCGTCTTGTCCGCCTCGGCGAGCTGGGCGCCGGCGCGCACGAAGTCGAGGTGGTACCGCTCGACGAGGTACTTCTGTTCCGGCGTCAGGCCGAGCCGATCGCGCGCGTCGTAGACCGCGCTGACGCGCCGAAAGAGCGCGTCGTCGAGGAAGATGGCGTCGTAGTGCGCGGCGAGCTTGGGCGCTTCCTCGCTCTGTATCGCCTGAAGCGTGTCGTTGGTATTGGCCGAGGTCAGGCCGCTGAACACTTTCATCACGCGAGTGAGGAGCTGCCCCGATCGCTCCAGCGCGACGATGGTGTTGTCGAAGGTCGCAGGCGTTGCTTGGCCGGTGATCGCCGCAACCTCGCGAATCTGCTGCCGCATGCCTTCGTCGATCGCCGGTCGATAGTCGCCATCGTGAATGCGGTCGAACGGCGGCGCTCCGTATGGCAGGGTGCTCGGCGCATAAAACGGATTCGCGGCGGTGAATGGCGCGGTCGACGTCACGGTGGCAGTGGGTGAAGGGCCGGAGGCCTGAGTGCCCGAGCGGGCGCAACCGGCACCGATCGCGAGCGCGGCCGCAAGTACGACGGTGAACGGAACGGGTGCAACGCGATGCGTCGTCATTGCTCCTCGACGTGGCGTGGCGCGATCAGGTCGGCCGACCGGCCCGCGTCTCCCGGCTCGAT
>DATNAT010000002.1:0-13099 GCA_035572355.1 Gemmatimonadaceae bacterium | reverse complement strand
GGAATCGTCGTCATCGCGGGCGGTGTCACACTTCCTGTCGTGCGAGACGCGCGCGGCTGGTCGGCGTCGATCCGCGTCGGCGACACGGCGACGGTCGTACGCCTCGCCGACCGCGGCTATCGCCGGCTCGTCGCACTCGAGGCGATCGCCGACGGTGCACCCACCGTCAATCTCATCTCGCCCGCGCGCGACACGGTGGTCCGCACTCCGACCGGTGTCATCGCGCTGTCCGCCACGGCGGACGACGACATCGGCCTCGCGAGCGCGGCGTTCGAGTACATCGTGAGCTCCGGTGAAGGCGAGACGTTCAAGTTTCGCTCGGGCACGCTCGGCGCGCGTCGCGCGAGCGGGCTTCATGCATCCCTCGCCGCAGCGGTGCAGCTGCGGACGCTCGCCTTGTCGCCGGGCGACATCGTGCACGTTCGCGCCGTGGCGCGCGACGCGAACGACGTCACCGGTCCCGGCGCCGGCGCGTCGGAGACGCGGACGATCCGCGTCGCCCGCGCCGGCGAGTACGACTCGACCGCGGTCGACGCCGCGGCGCCGAGCGACGAGGACAAGAGCGTGATCAGCGAGCGAATGCTCATCACGCTCGCCGAAGCCCTCGAGCGCACGCGGGCGTCGCTGTCGCGGCCGCAGCTCGTCACGGAATCGCAGCGCATTGCTGCCGACCAGACGCGCCTTCGCCGCAGCGTCGGAGATGTCGTCTTTGCGCGGCTCGGCGGCAGCCCGTCCGGCGAAGAGAGCAGCGGCGATGACGCGCCGGCCCGCGCCCGGTCGATGCAAGAGTTGCTCGCCCGTGCCGACTCGGCGACCAATCGCAATGTCGATCCGATCGACTTCGCCGGCGGCGAGAGCCCGGTGGTTGCCGTCAACAAGCCGCTCCTCGAGGCGTACAACGCGATGTGGGACGCGTCCACCGAGCTCGGCGTCGCCGAGCCGGCGCGCGCCCTGCCGCACATGCGTCGCGTGCTCGAAGCGATAGAGCTCGCGCGCCGGGCCGAACGCGTCTATCTGCGCGGTGCGCCGCCGCCCGTCGTGATCGATCTCGCCAGAGTGCGGCTCGCCGGTGCGCCGCCCGACGCGTCGCCCGGGGGCCGGCCGCCGCTCGCCGCCGACAGCGCGGCGCGCGCGCTCGACCGGCGGTTCGTCCGCATCGTCGAGCTCGCGGCGCGACACACGAGCGCCGGCGTCGACTCGCTGCTCGTGTTGCGGATCGACGCACTCGCGGGCCATCCATCGTTCGCCGCGGCGATTGCCGACGCGGCCAACGCGCTCCGGCGCCGCGACTCGCGCGCCGCGACGGCCGCTCTCGTCCGCGCCCGCCGCGCGATCGCCGGCCCGATCACGGTGCACGACTCGCTCACGCGGTGGAGCGGCTTGCCATGACGCCGCCGGCACGCGGCGGCGAGTTCGTCTTCGCCACGGCGCAGTACGAATCTGGCGACTGGGACAGCGCCCCGCTCGTTCCGGCGAACGTCATCGACAGCATCGCGCGCTATACGGCGCTGCCCGTCGCGCCGGTCGGCGTCGTCGCCGCGCTCGCCGACGACAAGATGCTCCGCTATCCACTGCTGTATCTCACCGGACATCTGCCCGTCCGCTTCTCGAGCGTAGAGCGCGAGAACGTGCGGCGGTTCGTCGACCGCGGCGGGTTGCTGTTCGTCGACGATCACAATCACGACGTCGACGGCGTCTTTCACAAGACGGCCACCGATGAGATCGGGCGCGCCGTGGCGCCGCTCGCCGAGCTGCCCAACGACCACCCGCTCTATTCGAGTTTCTTCAAGTTCGATGGACCGCCCACGACGAGCCACGAGCTGAATGGCTGGGGCGACAACCTCGTCCACAAACACCTGCTCGCCGTGCAGCGCGGTGGACGCATTGCCGTGTTGTACAGCAGCAAAGACTACAGCTCGGAGTGGAACTATCATCCCGACAGCAAGCGCTTTCTCTCCGTCGACAACACGCGGTTCGCGGTGAACATCGTGGTCTATGCGCTCACGGCGTAGGTGGCTCGAGTGGTCGTGCCGCATCGCGGCCTTCGCGCTCCTCGGCTGGCTGTTCGGCGAGAGCGCGGTGCCGACGGCTCGGCGCCGCGTCGAGTCGGCGCGCGGCAGCGGTCTGGCCGCGCGGCTCGCGGCGTGGACGCGCGCGCCGTCGTCCGTGGCGCTGCACGCCGTGCTCGACGCCGCGCCGGACGAGCTGGTCGGCGATTGGCTCGCCGCACTCGGCCACGCCGGTCATTCGGTCACCTGGAGCGGTGCGGCGCACCCGTTGGCACTGAGCGCGCTGCCCGCGGCCGATCCGCGTGGCGGCGTTCGTGTGAACGTGGCTGCACCCGCCGGTGCGACGATCGTGCTCGCCGACGCCGCCGGTCCGCTTGACTCGCTGCACGTTGCCGAGTTTGGCGGCACGCTCGTCACGCCGGCCGCAGCCGGGGCGATCACGGCCACGCTTCGCGGCGCCGCCGACTCGCTGCGCGCCGGACCGCTCGAGGCGGCTGCGTTGCGGCCAGTGCTCATCGTCGGCGAAGCGGGATGGGAAGGGAAGTTCGCCGCCGCCGCGCTTGCCGAGCGTGGCTGGAGTGTCGCCACGGAGTTCACCGTGGCGCCGAAAATTCAGATCGCGAGCGGTGCGCCTGCGTCGCTCGACACGGCGCGGCTGTCCGCAGTGGTCGTGCTCGATTCACTCACCGCATCACGATTGGGCGGCGCACTCGTGCGGTACGCGCGCTCGGGCGGCGGAGTGGTGCTGGCTGGCGACGCGGCGCGTGGGGCCGCCGTCGCGCCGATCGCTCCGGGCACGTTGCTGGCGCGGAGTCGGCCGAGCAGGCTTCCCGCCGACACGATCGGTCTCGGCGCAACCGGGTTCTACGCCGTGTCGCTCGGATCGGACGGCGTTGCGCTCGAGCGGCGGGGTACGGACGTCGCGATCGCGGCACGACGCGTGGGCGCGGGCCGCGTGCTCGAGGTTGGCTACGACGACACCTGGCGGTGGCGGATGACCGGCGGCGTCGCGGGCGAGGAGGCGCATCGGCGGTGGTGGGCGCACGTCGTCGGCGCGGCCGCGTACGTTCCAGTCGGCCGCGGCGAGTCGTCGGTGGCCGGTGAAGCGCCGCTGGCCGCGCTGGTCACCCGCGTCGGGCCGGCGCGGCCGGCGCCGGCGAGCGTCTCGAGCTGGGACGTCGATCCACGAGTGCTGCTCATGCTCATTCTCGTTCTCTTATCGACGGAATGGACGTCGCGCCGGTTGCGGGGGCTCAAGTGACTGTCGCCTTCGTTTCGAGCGCCGACTGTGGCCGGCACGACACCGGGTGGGGACACCCGGAGCACGTCGGACGGCTGCGCGGAATACCGTCGGCGCTGCGCACCGATCCGGATTTGCTCGGGCGCATTCGCCATGTCGATGCGCGCCACGCAACGGTCGACGAGCTCGCGCTCGCGCACGACCGCGGGTACATCGCCGCCGTCGAGGCGCTCGTCGTCGCGGGCGGCGGCCGACTCGATGCCGATACCGTGGCGAGCGAAGGATCGTGGGACGCCGCGACCGCCGGCGCCGGTGCCGTGCTCGACGCCGTGGACCTCGCATTCGGCGATGATCCCTCCCGCGCCTTCTGCGCCGTGCGGCCGCCCGGACACCACGCGCTCCGCGCCGGCGCGATGGGCTTCTGTCTGTTCGGCAACGTGGCGATCGCCGCGCACTACGCGCGGCGGCGCCGGCTCGCCGAGCGGGTGCTCATCGTCGACTGGGACGTGCACCATGGGAACGGCACGCAGGCGCTCGTCGAGCAGGAGCGCGACGTGCATTTCGTCTCGATGCATCAATGGCCGTGGTATCCGGGCACCGGCGCGGCCGACGACCGCGGCCCGCACGGCAACGTATGGAACGTGCCGATGGCTCCAGGCCTCGCGCCCGAGCGCTACGTCGATGCGTTCCAGTCCGCCGTCGACGCCGCCACGCGCGCCTTCACGCCCGATCTGGTTCTCATCTCCGCCGGCTTCGATTCGCTGCGCGGCGACCCGCTAGGCGGCTTCACGCTCGAGTACGAGCACGTCGAAGGTTTGACGCGATTCATCGTCGAGCGCGCGGAGTCGTGGTGCGCCGGCCGAGTGGTCAGCGCGCTCGAGGGCGGGTACGCACCCGACCGGCTGGCCGAGGCATGCGTCGTCCACTTGCGCGCGCTCGAGTGAGCGCGTTCAGCGGGGCTTCGCGGCGCCGAGCGTGAGCGTGAGCGGCGTCGTGTCCGACGGCGAGATGCGAATGTCCAGGTGCAACGGCTCGTATCCCGGTTTTTGAATGCGAAGCGTCGACGTGCCTTCGGGGAGAAAGACGAGCGAGACCGTCCCCGTGGCCGTGGTCAGCGCCGTGGTCCCCGTTGCGCTGTCGACCACGGCGGCGCCCGCGATTGGGTCGCCGGTGCGCTGGTCGTAGAGGCCGAGCAGGCGATGGCGATACGAGGGTAGAGCCGGCCCCGGCGGATGGTCGGCGCGATCATGCTCGCGCTTCGCGATCTGCCCGGCCGCCGTGTTGTCGTTGACGCCGACCACGAACGAGCCTTTCGCCCAGTCATAGCCGATCCCCGATTTGAGCACGACGAACGCCGCATTGCGCGCTGCCACTCCCTCCATCGATTTGTCGTTGCAGCCCTTGTATGTCACTTCTTCAATGTGCTCGGGCTTGATCTGCGACAGCGCGAAGGCCACCCACTTGAGCGGCGCCGGCGTCAAGCTCTTGAGGCGCGACGAGAGCATCGGGTCGTCGACCGGCATCGAGTCCGACGGCAGCGGAACCCGCCGCCCGTTCACCCACAAATTGAACAGCCCGCACGGATCGGCCGGCGAGTTCTCCGGCGGGTCGACCATGTCCGGACGGAGCTTCGTGATCGCGTCCAAGCCGTCGAGGATCGGCCGCGGGCTGTTGACGATGTCGTCGCCGTCGAGATGATTGCGCTTGCGCAGAATGTCTTCCCGCGCCGTGATGGCCACGGGCGCGAGCGTCTGCGCCGCGGCGTGGAGCACGAGACGCACGTCCACGATCGCCAGATCCGACGGCGACACGAAGGCGCTCGCCGGCGCAAATCCGAGCCGGCGCGCCGAAACCTGGAGCGGGCCGCCAATTCGCGGCGCCGTCAGCGTCCGCCCGCCGCGTGCGTCGCTCTGACCGCGCGCCACGACCAGCTTGAGTCCCCGCGTGAGCGCGACGTCGGCACCCGCAACCGGACGGCCCGCCGTGTCCACGACCTCGATACGGACCGCGATGTTGCGCGCGGGCTGTTGCGCCTGCGCGATCCGCGGAGCGAGCAAGCCCGCGTAGAGCACGGCGAGCGGCGCCACAGCGCGGACACGCGCCGCGCGCCACCACATCAACGCGGCGCTCCGCCAAGGACCAGCGTGATCGGCGTCGTGTCGCGCGGCGAGATCGTAACGTGGATCAGCGTGTCCGCCGTGCCGGCGCGGCGCAGCAGCACCGTGGCCGGGCCGGGCGGCAGAAAAGCGAGCGACACGATCCCCGTGTCCGGGGTGCGCACCCACGACCCGCTCGTCGAGTCGACGACCTCGACGCCGGCGATCGGTTGCCCGTTCCCGGCATCGAACAATCCGAGCAGCCGGTGGCGGAACGCTTCGAGCGTCTGCGTCGCCGTGCTCGCAGCCTCGAGGCTGTCGCTGCGCGCGAGCTCGCGCGCTGCAACGGTGAACCGCTTCGAGCCCGAACCTTCGTCGAGCACGTACGAGCCGATCCCCGGCTCGAAGGCCACGCCCGGCTTGAGCACGACGAACAGCGCGTTGCGAGCGTGCGCGCGGTTGATCGAGAAGTCGTTGCAGTCGTGGAAGGTCATCTCGGCGATGTGCTCCGGATGGATCGTCGCGAGCACGGACTGGACGGACACCGGGACGCGTGCGTCGCCAAACGGCGTCATGGGCGGGCCGGTGAGGCCGGGGTTGCCGCCCGGGGCTACGGGCGACGCGAACCTGGTGCCGTGCACCTTCATCGCGGCCCTCGCGGCCAGCGCATCGTTGATCGGCGCCAGCGTGATGTGCTGTCCGTTCACCCACACCTCGTCCAGCGCGCAATGGTCCATGCTGCCGGGCGTCGGGTCGCTCATCATGTCCGGCCGCAGCTTCGTCACGACGTCCATGGCGTCGAGGATCGGCCGCGGGCTGTTGGCAATGTCATCGGCGTCGACATAGCGCCGCAGCCGCTTCCGATCTTCCGGCGCCGTCACGTTCATTTGCGCCAGCGTCTGCACTGCGGGGGCGAGCAGGAGATGGAGCGTGACCGTATCGCCCGCCTGGAAGCCAAAGAATCGGTCGGCGCGGGTGAAGCCGATCTTTCGCACCATCGCGTCGTAGTCGCCGGCCGCGCCGGCCACGGTGAGCACGCGCTGGCCGTTCGCGTCGGTCACCCCTTGGGCGACGACCTGCTGGAGACCGCGGACGATCGCCACGCTCGCACCGGCAACGGGGGCGCCGGTGGTGTCGGTGACGTGTACGCGGACGATTTCAGGACGCGGTGCAGTCGGGGCGGTGGTCGCCTGGGCGGCAAGACACGCCGAGTCGAGCGCTATCGCAGCGAGCGCGATGATCGAGACGCGCAGCAGGGCGTGCGAGGGAGCGATGTGGGTGCGGCGCATGACGGCTCCGGGACCGTTTCTATATGTATACAATCGCCGCCGCCCTGCCGCCAGAGCCAACTATCACCCACCGCACTCGGGAGCTTGGTCCGCGACCTGGTCGACACCGCGCGCCTCGCCGACCAGTCCCGTTTCCGTGCGGGCGCGTGCATGTTGTGTGGTGCCCATGGCCCTTTGCCTCCACGGCATCACCCTCAGCGACGCGCAGAACGACGCCCCCGCCGCCGGCGACGGAGGCACCCGCGCGCTCCTCATTCCGTTTCGGGATCTGTGCGCGGTCGTCTCTGAGCAGGGGTCTTTTGCCCTGAACGAGTCGGGTCCGGCCGAGGTCGAGCGTCACCGGGCCATCGTCGATGAAGTGTTCCGCCGCGCGGCGATCGTGCCCGCACCGGTTGGCGTGGTGTTCCGCGCACCGGACGTCCTCAAGCGCTGGATGGAGCTCCACTACGTGTCGTTGACCGGTGCGCTGGAATTCGTCGAAGATCGGGAAGTCGCTCGCGTCCACGCCGTGCGCTCCGACGGCAAGGGCGACGAGCTCGAGGCCGGCTCGGACCTCGCCGCCGCGGCAGCGGAATCCTTTCGCGCGCTCCGTCGCCACGCCGTCGCCGCAGTGCCGCTGCGCCACGAGCAGGTCACCGGTCTCGCGTTGAGCGGCGCCTTCCTCGTCGAGCACGATCTGTGGAAGGATTTCCTGCACGCGGTCGAGGAGCAGCACGACGCCCACCATCTCCTCCGCTTCGACGTCACGGGGCCCTGGGCGCCGTACGACTTCGTGCGGATGCAGTTCGGGGGCTAACCGGTGTTCTGTCCAAGCTGCGGCACCTGGAACCGCGCGTCGTCGGCTGCTTGCGGCCGCTGCTCCGACAAGCTGCCCGTGCTCGATCGCGCGCCGACCGAGCGGCCGGATGAAGAGATCACCCGCCTGCGCCGCGCGACCGGCAACCGCTATCGCGTCATCAAGCGTCTGGGCGGCGGCGGCATGGCCGACGTCTACATCGCCGAACAGGCGCAGCTGACCCGCCGCGTCGTGATCAAGGTGCTCCACCCGCACCTGGCGCGCGACGAGGAAGTCGCCGAGCGCTTCCGGCGCGAAGCGGAAGCCGCGGCCAAGCTCGTGCACCCGCACATCTGCAGCATCTTCGACTACGGCGCGACGGACGACGTGGTGTTCACCGTCATGCCGTACCTCGAGGGCGGCTCGCTCGCCGATATGATCCAGAAGCAGAAGCAGGTCGAGGCGGGGCCGGCGGCGGCGATCGCGGCCCAGGTGGCATGCGCGCTCGATTACGCCCACCGCCACGGCGTGATCCACCGCGACGTCAAGCCGGACAACGTGCTGTTCGACGTCGACGGCAACGCCAGCCTCACCGATTTCGGCATTGCCACGGCGCGCTTTCACGCGCGCCTCACGGCGAGCGGCCGCGCGATGGGGACGCCGCACTACATGTCGCCCGAACAGGCGATGGGCAAGCTCGTCGACGGCCGCAGCGACATCTACGCGATTGGAGTTCTCTTATACGAGTCCGTCGTCGGCTTTCCGCCGTTCGACGGCGCCGACGCGTTCGCGGTGAGCTACAAACAGGTCCACGAGCCGGCCGTGCCGCCGGTCGAGGTCAGCACGCGCGTCCCCGCTGCGCTCTCCGAGATCGTCATGCGCTGCCTCGCCAAAGCGCCAGCCACCCGCTATGCCCGCGGGTTCGAGCTCGCCGACGCGCTGCTCGGCTTCCTTCGCGGCAACCCCGAGGCCGGCCCATCCTACCGCGCCGCCTCGATCGCGCGCCGCTTGAGCAGCCTCTCCCCGCGCCGCGTCTGACGCGCGTTACGCCACTATAGTTCGAGTGTGAGCGGCGTCGAGACTCTCCGCGTTACGCACGACGTCGCCGTCGTGCACACCACGCATCCGTTCGTCATCGCGCGGGGCGGGGCGAGCGAGCATCGTTTGATCCGCGTGCGCATCGCTGCGGCCGACGGCGTGGAGGGATGGGGAGAAGCGGCGCCCAACCGCTTCTACGGCGAAACGCCCGACACCGCGCTCGCCGCGCTGGCGCGGCTCGCTCCGATCGTCGAACGCTGCGACCCGTGGGCCATCGAAACCGTCGAGGCCGAGCTCAATGCGGCGCTTCGCTTCAACGGCTCCGTCAAGTCGGCGCTGAGCGCGGCGCTCCACGACCTGGCCGGCAAGCGGCTCGGCGTTCCGCTCTACAAGCTGTGGGGACTCGATGCGTCCCGTGCGCCGCTGTCCAGCTTCACGATCGCCATTGCCGCCACCGACGACGAGCTCCGGCGGCGTATCGAGCAGGCCGCCGAATATCCGGTGCTCAAGATCAAGCTCGGCACCGACCGCGACGAACGGATCATCCGAACCGTACGAGCTGCCGCGCCCGACAAAATTCTCCGCGTCGACGCTAACGCCGCCTGGTCCCCGAAGCAGGCGCTCGCGATGATCGACCTTCTGGCCGAGTGTGGCGTCGAGTACGTCGAGCAGCCCGTTGCGGCGCACGACCTGGACGGCCTTCGTTTCGTCCGCGAGCGGTCCGCGCTCCCCGTGATCGCCGACGAATCGTGTGTCGTCGCCACGGACGTGGCGCGCCTCGCCGGTGCGGTCGACGGAATCAACATCAAGCTCTCCAAGTGCGGCGGGCTCCGCCAAGCGCTCGCCATGATCGCCACGGCGCGCGCCCACGGCATGAGCGTCATGGCTGGCTGCATGATCGAGACGAGCCTCGGCATCACCGCTGCGGCGCACTTCGCGCCGCTGCTCGACTATGCCGACTTCGACGGCGCCGCGTTGCTGGCTGACGACCCGTACCGCGGCGCGACGATCCGCGGAGGCCGCATCGTAATCCCCGACGGGCCTGGTCTCGGTGTTCGCCAAGCGGCCTGATCCGCCAAAGGAACGGGCGCATTCTGTGGCGGAGCCTGGCGAACTTGTGGCTCCAATGCGAGACTTGAAGCCGGTAGCCCCACTCTACATAGCCCGGACTGGATGCTAGAATCTTCGACGGTCGAGCCGACGCCAAGTACAGGTGTGGACGGCGGCAAATACGTGTATTGCATCGTGCGCACGGACCGCCAGCGCGAGTTCGGCGCGATCGGCATCGGCGGCGGGCAGCGCGTCTTTACCGTCTCCTTTCAGGATCTGGCCGCCGTCGTCAGCGACACGCCGATTGTGATCTACGACCCGACGCGTGAAAACGTTCTCGCGCACGAGTTCGTCAACGAGACGGTGATGAAAGAGTTCACCGTCATCCCGATGTCGTTCGGCACGGTGTTCCGCTCCGAAGACGACGTCACGGAGCTGCTGCGCTCGACCTACCGGGCATTCAGCGACGTGCTCGAGAAGATGCAGGACAAGATTGAGTTCGGGCTCAAGGTGTTGTGGGATCGTGAGAAGGTGATCGCCAACCTCGAGCGCGAGAACGACGAGATCAGCCGCCTCAAGGACGAGATCAGCCGCCACACGACGACCTCGACCTATTTTGCGCGCGTCCAGCTGGGCCGGCTCGTCGACTCCGCGCTCGAAGAGATGAGCGCTCGCTACGTGGCCGACATTCATGACGCGCTCAAGCCGGTGGCCGTGGCGAGCCGGTCCAACAAGCCGATCGGCGACCGGATGATTCTCAACGCCGCCTTTCTGGTGGATCGGGCCCAGGAACACGCGTTCGACGAGCGGGTGAAAGAGACGAGCCGGAAGTACGAAGACGTGCTGGCGTTCAAGTACTCCGGACCCTGGCCGCCGTACAACTTCGTCAATATCAAGCTCAAGTTGGAGAAGGCCGACTAAGGCGACGCCGGCCCATCACATGTGACGGCGACTGAATCGGCGGGAGCCTCGCCCATCGTGCCGCCTTCTACGTTGCGGCGCGAGCTCGCCCTTCTCTCGGCGCTCGCCGAGGCGCCCGATCTGGGCGCCGCCGCGACCTTCCTGCTCAACGACCTGCTCGCGGCTACGGGCGCTGCGCGCGCCTGCCTTCTCCGTTTCGACACGAATGACGAGCATCTGAGCCTGACATCATTTGTCGGGTTCGAGACGCCGCCGCCGACCGAGTACATGATCGCCGAGCGCACGCATCCATGGATGGTGTCGACGCTGGCGCTCTCGCCGGTCACCAGCGCAGGGCCTGGGCGGACGGGCGCGCGCATTCCGTTCGACGATTGGACCTCGCTGCCAATGCCGCGCCCGCACTACCGCGGAGCGCCGGCGATCTGGACTGACGCCTACGCCGCCCAAGTACTCTCGTCGCTCGGCGCGCATCTCGTCCCGCTCGACGACCGCCGCTTCAGCAGCGCGCCCGGCGGCGTCGTGGTGATCGATCGCCTGATCTCCGGCGAGCTGCTGCAGGACGTCGCGTCGCTGGTGATGTTCGCCGGCCCCGTGCTGTTTCGGGTCGCCGCACACCTCGATGCGGAGCGCGGGTTCGAGCGGTCGATGCAGGAACGGAGTCGGTATCAGCAGATGGTCGACTCGCTCCCCGATCCGGTCGTGATCACCGACGCGTCGAACGACATCGTGGTGCAGAACAAGCGCGCCGAGCATCTGCTCTCGATCACGGACGAGGATTCGCCGGGCCGCCGCCGCGCGGTGGAGATGAACAATCTCCTCTTGAGCTCTTTTCTCTCGCGCACGACGATCGCCGGCCCGCCGACCAGCGGGCCGCGCGAGCTCAATCTCGTCGATCCGGGCGAGGGCACCGACCTGTTGTTCGAGGTGCTGACACATCCCCTGGGCGAACGCGTCGGGCCGGAGGACGCCGTGCTCTCGGTGCTGCGCGACGTCACCGATCTTCGGCGCGCGGCGCGCGAGCTCGAGCGGCAGGTCCAGCGCGTTCGCCAGGCCGAGGTCGAGGCGACCGACGAACGCGACCGGCTCAATCTCATCCTCGAGAACGTCGCCGACCCGATTCTCGTGACCGACAGCTCGGCCAACATCATTCTGATGAACGAGAAGGCGGACCTGCTCTTTCACGGGCCGCGCGGCGCCGAGCTGACGCACCGGATGTCGCAAGCGGTCCGGCAGAACGACACCAAGTTCACGTCGTTCATCTCGGATTTCGCGCTGACGGATTCGCCGACGCGCCGCATGCGCATCTCGCTCACCCAACCGTCGTCGGCGATCGAGCTGCCGATGGAAGTGGTGTCGGGCAAGATCCGAAACGAACGCGGCGAGCCGATCGCGATCGTCTCGGTGCTCCACGACCTGACGCAGCAGGCCGAGAACGAGCGGCTCTACGAAGCGCTGAAGCAGTTCAACAGCGAGCTGGAACGGCGCATCACCGAGGCCACGGCCGATCTGGCGCAGCAGAACGAGCGGTTGCTCTGGCAGTCGGAAGAGCTGGCCAAAGCGAACAAACTCAAGTCGGATTTCCTGGCGAGCATGTCGCACGAGCTCCGCACGCCGCTCAACGCCGTCATCGGCTACTCGGCGCTCCTCCTCGACGGATTGGCCGGCGGCCTCGCCGATACGCAGCGCGACTACCTGACGCGAAGCCGTTCCGCGGCGGAACACCTGCTCTCGCTGATCAACGACATTCTCGATCTCGCCAAGATCGAAGCCGGCAAGATGCCGGTCCACGTCGAGGAAGTGGCACTCGTCGAGTTGATCGAAGAGGTGTCACAACAGGTCGAGCCAATGGTCGCCGCACGCAAGCTCGCCTTCGACAAGGCGGTCAACGGCGACTGCCCGGTGGTCGAGACGGACAAGACCAAAGTGAAGCAGATTCTGCTCAACCTGCTCTCCAACGCCGTCAAGTTCACCAACCAGGGCTTCGTGCGTCTCTCGGCGGACTGCGACGCCGACTCGATCATTCTCGAGGTGAGCGACAGCGGCGTCGGCATCAAACCGGAAGAGGTCGACACGATCTGGGAAGATTTCCGCCAGCTCGATCAGTCGCGCACCCGGTCGTTCGGCGGTACGGGCCTGGGACTCAGCATCACGCGACGGCTGACGCACCAATTGGGCGGCGAGATCGCGGTGGACAGCGTGTTCGGCGAGGGAACGACGTTTCGCGTGAAGTTGCCACGAAAGCTCGTTTGATCTCGGGAGGGCCGCTCGGGACGTCCCAAGGATTGTTGTGCTTCCACTATCGGCCCCTACTTCCAGTACTGACCGACCCTCGCGATCACGCCCGCGAACACCTGAATTCCATCGAACAGATTCTGTAGTCGCAAATTCTCGTTCGACGCATGCTGGTTGTCGTCGTGGTTGGCGATCGGCAGCACGATGAGCGGTGCGTGCAGCGCATCCTCGAACAACGAAAGCGGCAGGCTGCCGCCCATCGTCGGCAGCGTGACGATCGGCGCGCCGAGCGATTCGCGCGTGGCGCGGATCACGGCGCGCGAGAGGGGGGAGTCCATGGCGACCCGCGTCGCCGGATAGCCGGCTTCCCAGGTGATCTTGGCGATGCGCGCGTGGGCCATCCGTTCGGCCCGCGTCGGGTCGTGGTCGACGATGAAGTAGCCCTTCGA
>DATNAT010000001.1:0-35599 GCA_035572355.1 Gemmatimonadaceae bacterium | reverse complement strand
GCTCGTGTTCGGCCGCGCGATGACGGCGGCCGGGCAACCGGTGGCTGGCGTCGACCTCACGCTCGACTGGCGGGAGGCACGCCCGCCGGCCAAGTGGCATCCCACGGCGAGCTACCGGGGAACGGGCACCGACGGGCTATTCTTCATGTGTGCGAAGGCGCTCGGCGATTCGATCCGGACGAGCGGTCGCATCAACGACCATCTCGTCGGCGAGATGGTCCAGCCCGTGGCGGGGCACCTGACCGTCGTTCCGCTCCGCGTCACTCGGCCCTGATACCAATCGTGTGATTCGATTTCGAGAATGATCGGCCGCCTGCTCGACTGGCTCGAGCGGCGCGACTGGGACGAGGGCGCGACGCTCATGGTGTTCGGCACGTTCATCGGCCTCGCCGGGGGACTGGCCGTCGTCGGCTTCTACAAGCTGATCGATCTCGCACACCTGCTGTTCATCCAGCTGCCCGAATCGCACCTGCCGCTCGTCGGCCAGACCTTCTACCGGCCGCTGCTCACGGGCGCGGGGGTCTGGGCGGCCTGGGCCGTCGTGCGCCGGGCGGCGATCCCCGAAGGGCAGAACGTACCCGACGTTCAGCTCGCCGTGGCCAAGCGCGACGGCGTGGTGCGCTTCTGGCCCGTCGTCGTGCGGACGGTCGCCTCGGCGCTCACGCTCGGCTCCGGCGCATCAGCCGGCAGCGAGGGACCGGTCGCCGTGCTCGGCGCGGGCCTCGGCTCGTCGCTCGGCCGTCGTCTCCGCTTCCAACCTCGGCATCTCAAGATCCTCGTCGGCTGCGGCGCCGCGGCGGGAATCGCCGGTGCGTTCAATGCGCCATTTGCCGGCGCGTTCTTCGCGCTCGAGGAGGTGCTGGGCTCTTTCTCCGTCGGAGCCTTCAGCCCCGTCGTGATTGCGAGCGTCGTCGGTGCGCTCACCGTGCGACCGTTCCTGGGCAGCCAGCCGATCTTTGCGTCGCGGACGCCGGTGAGCGCGCGGCCGGCGGAAATTCTGCTCTATCCCGTGCTCGGTGTCGCTTGCGGTCTCGTGTCCGCCGCATACGCCCGACTCTATCTCTACGCCAACGACCGCGGCCGGCGCATGCCCGGGCCGCCATTCGTCTGGCCGATCGTCGCCGGCGCGATCGTGGGACTCATCGTCATCGCGTCGCGCGGGCTGCTCGCCGGCAATGGGCATCTGGCGATTCCCGATCCGATATTCGGCGGGCTCGCCTGGTATGCGCTGCTCGCGATCACGGTCGGCAAGATCGTCGCGACGGCGATCACACTCGGCTTCGGCGGCTCCGGCGGCGTGTTCACACCGACGTTGTTCGTCGGCGCGGCACTGGGTGGCGGGCTCGGCGTGCTGGGGGCGGAAGTCGTACCCGGCGGCCTGATACATCCGCATGCATGGGCGTTCGTCGGCATGGCGGGATTGGTCGCCGGCGCCACGCGCGCCCCGCTCACCGCCATCTTCATCGTGTTCGAGATGACGGACGACTATACCTATATCGTTCCGCTCATGATCGTCGCCGTGATCGCGTACGCGACGTCTCGGCGCTTTGCGCCGAGTGGGTTGTACGACGGTTGGCTCGACGCGCGCGGTGAGCGGCTGGCACACGGAGTCGATCAGTCGGTGATGGATCACATGTACGTCGGCGACGCGCTCGACCGCACCGTGGAATCGGTGCCGGCCACCGCGTCGATCACGGACCTCGCCGTGGCGGCCGCGTCGACGAGACATGGCGTGCTCCCCGTCGTCGATCCGGACGGTGGATTGGTCGGGTTGGTCAGCCACCATGCACTGCGCGAAGCCATCCTGTCGCGCTCGAACCTCGGCACTTTCATCATCGCGGCGGACCTCGCCGAGGGCGCCGAGGCGCTGGCCCCGCGCGATACCCTCCGTCGCGCGCTGGCGATGATGAATGCGCGCGGACTCGACGCGCTGCCGGTCGTCGAAGCGACGCGCGACGGCGCGGCCGGTCGTTTTGCTGGTTTGCTCAGCCGGCGGGACGTTCTCGTCGCCTACGAGCAGGCGCTGTCGCGCGCCGTCTAACAGGCCCGATCGCGGCGGCTACTTCGAGCGCGAGTAGACGTACACGTTCGTCGCCACGCCGTTCGATTCGGTGAACGTGAGCTTCCCCGCCGCGAAGGCCGCGCTGTCGATCGTCGCGTCGGCGGCATCGGTGAGGGTGATCGTCGAGCCGTTCAACACCCAGGTGCCGGTCGTCGAATCGACGAACAGGGACACATCGCCGGGAATCGTCTGGCGAAAGTGCATCACGTTCTGATACTTGCCGTCGGCGGTCAGCGCGAGCGAGCCGCTCGTGACCTCGTACAGATAGTTCGTGTCCGCGAACATGGCGAAGGGGAGCGGCTTGGCGTTCACGGTGGCAATGGCATACGCGCCGACCGGCGAGCTATCGTTTGTCCCGGGCCCCGAGGGACTCTCGCCGCCGCAAGCGGCGACCAGCGCCGCGGCACAGAGCGCCGACGCAACGCGGACTAACGCTTGCGCTCGACCGATCGTCAAACCGCTGCTACTGTACGCCTCGCGCGCCTCTCTCATCCGGCCGGATCACCCATGCGAAGGTTCAACATCATACCGCCGCTCGCCGCCCTTGTCGTTTCGCTCGCCGCCTGCGGCGACTCGACCTCGCCGCCCGCCAACTCGAACAAAGCCGTCGACGTGTTCACGGTGAACGTCGCGTTCAGCCCCGCCACGGTGCAGATCGTTCCCGGCGACACCGTCCGCTTCAACATCGTCCCCGCCGCAAACGGCGACGGCCACGACGTAACGTTCGACGCCGCCCCCGGCGTACCTGCGAACATCAAAGTCACACGCGATTCAGTCATCGCCCGCATCTTCACCACCCGCGGCGACTTCAGGTACAACTGCTTCGTCCATCCCGGCATGAGCGGCGACGTGGTGGTGCAGTAACGCCCCACGCCCCACGCCCCGCGCCCACCGTTACCGAGTCACACCCAAGAACGACGGCGACCAGCTCGGAAATACAAAGTCGAGATTCGGATTGGCAAGTCGTTTCTGCACGATCTCGGAGAGAATGTCTCGATAGTCGACGGTGACCTTGAGGTCCTGCCCCGCCTCGAGGTTTTCCCTTGCCAAGCCGGGCCAGTTCTTCGTCAGCACACGCCCGCCCGAGATGCCCTTGCCGAGCGCGAACATCACCGTGCCGCGTCCGTGGTCCGTGCCTTGGCTCCCATTCTCGCGCACGTTGCGCCCGAACTCCGACACCGACACGAGCGTGACCGGGTAGCCGGTCGTCACCACATCGGCGTAGAAGGCCGCGATCGAGTTGGAGAAATCCTGCATCGTCTTGAACATCGATCCGGCGATCGGGTCCTGCGCCGAATGCGTGTCCCAGTTCCCGATGTCGACTTGCGCCGCTTCGATTCCGACGTTGTTCTTGATCAACACGGCGACAGAACGCAGCGCGCGGCCGAACGAGCTCGTGGGATACACCACGCCGTTCGCCGGCACGTACCCGGTGAAGTTGACCGCCTTGAGCAGCCCGATCGTGTTCGTGGCGTCGAGCGCCGCCGAGTGCACCGGTTCGTCGGCCGCGGCATACTCGTTCTGAAGGAACGCGATGCGCGCCGCCTGCGTCGTCGTCGAGCCGCCAATCGTATAATTGGTCGGGTCGGCGATCGGCAGGGTCTTGGGACCGCCGACGAGCGTTTTCTGAAGGCCGTTCGCCACGCCGATCGCGCGCAGCGGCGCCGTCGGATCGAGCGGCGGAATGCTCGCCAGATGCCGGCCGAGCCAGCCTGTGACCAGCGACGGATCGACCGGCTTGCCGACTTCCATGTACCGCTGCGCGTCGAAGTGCGAGCGTGACACATTGAGCTGTCCCGTGGCGTGGACCACCAGGAGATCCTGCGCCTGGAAGGCCGGCACGAGGCCGGCCATCGCCTGCGGGAACATGAAGAACCCGTCGAGGTTGATCCCTTTGTTCGGCGACGACGCGTCGGGCTGCGGGATCGCGATCGTCGGCCGCGACGAGTAGTAGTTCGCGTCGGCGAACGGCACGACGATGCTCAACCCGTCGGCTCCGCCTCGTTGAAAGATCGAGACGATGACGTCGCGATTCGACGCGAAATTCTTCGACATCACGATCTTCGGCAGCCACGCCGGGAACATCGCCGCCGCACCGATGCCCGCGGCCGACGACACGAACTGGCGCCGCGAAAGCTCGTTGTACTCCTGACAGCCGCAGTCTGCGTCGTGGATCTCGTCCATCGTCAGCTCCGGATCAGTACCGTCAATTTCGTCAGTACCACTGGAATCCATTCGAGTCGATCGCCAATGCGATGGTCTCGCGGACACGCGCGTCAGTGAATGTGCCGGCCTTGAGGTACGCCGTCAGCGCCGTCTTGGTCGACGTGAGCATCTCGCCGCCGAAAAAATTCTGATCGATCAGCTCGATCGCCGCGTCCGGCGAGCCGGCGCGATACGGCGACGTGTCGAGCTGCACCGTCGTGGTCGAATTGAAGTTCGCCATCGTGGTGCCGAATGCCCACCGCGGCACGATGTTCCCCGCCCAGTATTCGATCTTGTCCGGAAAGCCGTCAGGCGTGTCCCACGAGAAGATGGGATGGCCGAGCGTAGTCAGTTGGTTGGTCAGCGGCGTCAGCGCGGCAATCGTCGGATTGGCCGACCGCAGCGCCGAGACCAGGTAGTGGAAGGGCCGCTTGAGCTTGAGCGGCGCCGCGCTCACCCACGATTCATTGAGAATCACGCGAATCATCGCTTTGATGTCGCCGCCCGTCGCGCGATACACCGAGGCCACCGTCGACACCTGATCGTCCGTCGGCGCCGGCGTCAGCAGCCAGCTCAACATCTTCGTCGCGATGAACCGCGCCGTGCTCGGATGCGTGGCGAGCACGTTCAACATCTGCTCGCCCTCGTTGATTCCCGCCGCGCCGAGCGACGGCGAGCCCGCGGGGATGTTCACGCCGAGCACGGTCTTGGCGTTCCAATCGTGGATCGCCGGATTGAACACGAAGTTGCCGCGCCCCTGGATCGTCCAGCCGGTGAGCACGCGCGACAGCTCGGCGACGTCGTCCTGCGTGTACGGACCGTTCACGCTGAGCGTGTGCAGTTCCATGATCTCGCGCGCGTAGTTCTGATTGGGAGCGCCGCTCCGGCTCGTGTTCTGGTCGAGATAGACCATCATCGACGCGCTGTGCGCGCTCGCCTTGAGCAGATCGGGAAAGCGCCCCATGGCGTGCTTGCGGATCACGTCGCGCTGGTCCGCCGCGAGCAGGTAGCCGACCTTGTCGAAATCCTGATTGAAATGGTCGCTCCACAACTCGACCATTCGCTGGTACAGCTGGCGCTGCGAGAACGCGGCGCGGTAGATCGTCGACTCCCGGAGTTGCGTCTCGAGCGTGCCCTGGTTGGCGCTGAACAGCTGATCGGAGGTCTGCGTGAGCAGCGGCCATGTCTGCGCGACGTGCGACTCGACCAAGCTGTCGTCGATTCGCGTGTAGTTGAGCTGCTGCTCGAGATAGCCGTCGTAGCCGAGCGCGTTGGCCTGCGTGACGTCGCCGGCGGTGATGCCGTACGACAGGCGCCGCGCCAGACGCCCGACCGAGCTGTCCCACTCCGCAAACACGCCGACGCTCTCGTTCGGCATGACCATCGGGAACGCGTCGCTCGGCTCCGGCGACTGGGCGGAGACGATCGCCCGCCGGCGGCGCGGCGCCTGCGCGCTGGCCGCCCCGGGCACGAGCGCCGCAGCTGCCGCCGCGGCGAAGAACACGAACGAGCGGCGCGACGGGCGCTCGCACTCGGCAGACGAACCGCGGTCGTCGACCGTCGGGTTCGTGGTGGGCACGGTCGTACGCTCGGTCGTACGCATGCAGGATTCCTCGCCAGCGAGAGACGCGGGTCTCGTTCGACTGCTGGAACTGCGGCTACAACTTGACTGCCGACGGCGGATCGGTGCGTGAGCAGCATCACCGGCGGCGGTGAATTAGTGTTTTCGCTTCGGGCCTTCGGCCCTCGCTGTCGTGACCGCGGCTTCGCCGCGTAACGTCGTTACAGGTCACGACAGCCAGGGCGGCTTTGCCGCCCGCAGCGAAAACACCGCCTCACCGCCCTACAGACGCTCGAATCGCGATTCCGTTAAGACGCCGCGAATCAGGCCGTACGCCGAACGTCGAAGCAGCACTTGGACGTGCCGCTCCGATCGCAGCACTCCACGACCTTCGCTCCGGTCACACCGGCAACGAGCTCTTCGATGGCCCGGCAGACGCGGGGCTGCACGCGCACGGCGTCGGAGAGTGGGCAGGCGTGCCCGCGGAGCAGATAGCCGGTGGTCGTCCGCTCGACGTCGATCTCGGCGCCGAGGGCGGTGAGTACCGCGGCGGCGGCATTGACCTTGGCCTCGAGCTCTCGCGGTCTGGAGGAGATGCCGGTACCATCCACGCCCTCGGCGAGGCGGCGGCCAACGTCCCGGAACAACGCCTCCAGCTCGCGTTCGTTCAGCCGAGACTCGAGCGCGGCGAGCAAAGCCGCCAACAGCGGGGCGTGGGCCGCGGAGAGATAGGCCTCGGCGCGTTGCGGAACGGCGTACATGGTCGCCGGCTTCCCGACCGATCCAGCGTGCCGCACACGGGACTGGTGTACCAGTCCCTCGCGTTCCAGCACCTGAAGCTGCGCGCGTACGGCATTGTCGGTCACGCCCAACTCGGCCGCCAGCTCTTCGACGCTCCGTTCGCCGCGGCGCAAAAGCCCGATGATCCGGCCGCGCGCACCGCCGCCGACTGATGTTTCCCACCAACGCATTGGCGCCCTCCGCTTGTTTGCAATCTAGACAGCGCGGCGAATTAGTCAACAAATCTCTTGACAAATATTCCCGGGTTCAGTAAATCCATAGCCTGGCGGCCCTGAGTAGCACGGCCGCCGGCGATCACCTGGCCGCGCCGCGGCCGGGCGCCCACCACCACACGTCATCAGTCGACAAGGGGATACGCCTTCATGACCAGCTCGCAAGTCAACCGATTCGCCGCGGCAACGGCGTTCGCCGCGCTCACCGCCTTGGCCGTGCGTCCCGCGCACGCGCAGAAGCAGGCGGGCGAGGCCAAGCTCGACGATCCGACCATCGTTGCGATCTTCGACGTGGCCAACACCTGGGACATCCAGACCGGCATGCTGGCCGAGAAGAAGGGCTCGACCAAGGTGGTGCGGGACTTCGGCGCGATGCTCGTTCGCGACCACACCAACGTCCGCCAGCAGGGCCGCGATCTCGCCAAGAAGCTGGGCGTCACGCCCACGCCGCCGAAGGACTTCGCCATGACCAAGGATCACGACGCGGCGATGAAGAAGCTGAACGGCCTCTCGGGCAAGGCGTTCGACAAAGCGTTCCTGCAGAACGAAGTCGACTATCACAAGGCCGTCATCAACGCCGTGACGACGACGCTGCTGCCCGCGCTTCAGAATGCTGAAGTCAAAGATCTCGTAACCAAGATCGCGCCGGCGTTCGCGGCCCACGAAGCTGCCGCGCAGAACCTGCTAGACAAGGGCGAGTAACCGCCGCTCGAGCGCGACCATCGCGTCCGTATCGAGCTTGCAGTAGCGAAGCAGAGCGTCGCGGATCTCGCGGCGCTCTGCTTCGCTCACATCCGCGTCGAACAACAGCCGCGACAGTTGCACCTGCGCCGCTCCGCCCTCGGCGATCTCCAATCCCTGATAGGTCATCTCCGGCACGAGCGCCGGCAGCACGCGCTTGAGGCTGAACGAGCCGCAGAAGTCCGGGTGATAGACGTGCTCCCGAACGATCGGCAGCAGGTCGACGAGCGAGCTCGCGATGCGCCGAAGCTCGGAGGCGTCGTCCGGGCAGACCGCGGCGACGAGCTCGATGCACTGCTTCTCGAAGCTCGAGAAGTACGCGGTCACCGTCTTCGCGCCGCGGCACGCGGCGAGGATGGCCCGCGCCGCGTCGGGGCGCGGATCGCCGCCGCCGTCGAACAGCCATTCGTGATGTGTCGTCGCGCCGTCGACGCCGACGACGTGGCAGCTCAGCTGCACCGGTACTTGGTCGTACGGCCGGCAGCCGGGCCAGAGTGGAATCGCGGGTCCCACCGTCTCGAAATCGAGATGCGCCACCGGGCGAGCGACCGCGGCGAGCGCCTGAATCAGCTCGTCGCGCTCGACGACGATGCTTCCTTGCCGAACAGCGCGCCGCTGCCGCGACGCCACCGCGCCGAGCTTCACATCGTCGGGAAGCTGGTCGATCGTCTCGTAGCCCTGTTCGACGAGCGCGTTCGCCTTGCGGCCGATGCGGTAGAGCGTGCTCACGTGATGCTTCGGAAGCGCCGGCCAGCAGCGATCCTTGAACGCGCAGTCGCGCGGCTTCGAGCAGTGCTCGCCGATCGCGACCTCCGGCGGCGCCGCCTCTCGCGCCGCACGAACCGCTTCGACGATCGCCAGATCGACGGCGTCGAGCATCGACCGCACCGCGTCGGTGACGTCGGCGCGCACGAACAGATTTGAGAGATCTGGAAAGCGGCACTCGCGGTTGAGATGCATGACCTCGTAGCGGTCGACGGCCAGGCCCGACGCGCGCACCACCGCCGCCTGAATGGCCAGATCCGGCAGATGCTCGGCGTCGCTCACCGACGTCGTCGACTTGACCTCGATCAGCGTCCACGCGCCGCCGCGCCGCTCGAGAATGTCCGTGCGCACCAGCGTCCCGTTGGCGAGAAAGGCGCCCTCGTACACCGCCGGCACGGATGCATCGCGGAGCACGTCGCGCGTCGCCGCAACGCGGGCCGCCGGCTCGTCGATCGGACCGCCGACGATCAGGCGGCCGCCCGGCACGTACGTTCGCGCCAGCTCGCCGACTTTCCGGCCTTCGCGGAGACGAAATTCGTCGGCGAGCGATGGCGCTAACTCCGGCGCCATCGGTTCATGAACGCGCCACCACAACGATTTGTGACATCCGAGGCCGATCAACGCGGTCTCTTTCGTCAGCTCGTAGGCACTGCTCGGCGAGTGGTCGGATTTTGTCGTCATGGCTGCCAATAGTGACGGCGTGCGCACTCGCGCGCCAGCACAATTCCGAGCACGAGGATACGTCGCGCACCGTTGCCTCTCACCCTCGGCCGATATTATCGTATCTTCGGTGTTTATTCGGTATGAGAGAGGCAGCGATGAAAAAGATCTGGCTCACCACCGACGGCCGGCCGCACGACTCCGTGCTCGGCGTATTCTCGAGCGAGCTTCGCGCGCGCCAGTATCGCGATCTGCTGGTCACGCGCTACACGCTCGGCAAGAATCTCAGTCTTCTTGGCAAACCGCTGGCGCGCGACGCGGGATCGTGGGAGCTCGGGCTCGGACCCGACGTGGCCGAGCGAACATTGGACGACGACGTCGACTTTCTGCGCGGCGCGTGGGTCGTGAAGGTGGACGAGACCTGCCGCATGGTCGCCTGCGAGTTCAGCACCAAGCTGAAACCGAACCAACCGCCGTCGACCTATCGCGTCGGCATCCACCGCATCTGTCAGGCGCACGGCATGACCCCGCACGCGGCGCTCGATCAGGCGCGCAAGGCAATGGTGGCGCACCTCGGAAGGACGAGAACGTGAGGCGTGAGGTGTGAGATGTTGCCACTCTGAGCGTGGAGCGCCGAGTGTGGTTCGGCTGTAGAGGGAAATCGGACGGCAGCCAACCGATGGCCGACCTCCGACCAAGCGTGACGCGTCACGCCGGGACCGATGTCGGATGTCCGAAGGCAGCCGTCCGATTTCCCTTGGCAGCCGTTGCGTCCAGGGGGCCGAGTCTCCGAGTGGCGACCCTCACGCCTTCGGTGACGGCAGGCTGACGAGTATCGCCGTCACGAGCAGCACGACCAGCGCGAACATCAGCTCCACCGTGCCGGAGCGCCGAATGGCCGCGGCCGCGGGCTCGGTGCCGAGCGTCGGCCGCTGGCGCCGCCAATTCCAGGCGCCGAGCACGAACACGCAGCCCACGAAGCAGAGTTTTCCAATGAGCGTCATGCCATAGGGCGTCGACCACAGGTTCGACAGCACGTGCAGATGCCGCCAGGCGGTGATCACGCCGAACACCACGACGACGACGCCCATCGTCAGCGCCAAGGGCGAGAAGCCGTTCACCATGTCGGCCGCGATCGCGCCGCGGCGCGCGCGCGTCGGCTCGTGCGCGAGCAGCGCCGACAGTCCGGCGACGACCAGCACGAACAACGTTCCGATCCACAACCCCGCCGCCAGCACGTGTACGGGATTGACGAGCGACACCCACTTGCCGAGGAGCGCCGCCCGCAGCGAGCCGACGACCACGCCGATCGCCGCCAGCGGCCACGCCGACACGCGCAGCGCGGCGAGCACGAAGCCGATCAGCGCCAGCCCGAACAGCCCGAACTCGAGCATCGTCGACGGATCGCTCGTCAGGAATGCGACGGCCGTCGAGTGTCGGCGCGCCGCGAGGCCGGGCAGCTGGTAGGCGGCAAGCGCCAGCGTGATCACGATGCCGATCAACCCGATCACCGCGGCCCGCCGTTCGGCGTCGACGTAGAATGGGCGGTCGCTCTCGATCTCGCGGCCGCGCAACGCGAAGTAGCGAAACCCGATCGCACCGGCGGCGAAGAATTGCCCGGCGAAGCTGACGAACTGCGTGACGGGCTCCGACCATTGCACCAGCGGCTCGACTTGCATGTTGTACAGGTTCCTGTTGAAAGTGGTGAGCACATCGAACGGCGGGGTGGGCCAGCGGACGCGAGCGCATGGACCGCGCCATCCGGAACGGTCGGCCATATGTTCCAAGCATGCGAAAAACCGTCGCCGTACTCGCCATGCTCGGGCGCCTGCTCGGCGTGATTCAGATCCTCGTCGGCCTGGCCATCTGGTTCGGCTTCGCTGCGGGAGCCGTCGCCTTTCACATGGCCGTCGGCTCGTTGTTCGTGCTCGTGCTCTGGATCGTCGGCCTGATCGCGCTGTTCGTGCTCGACAAACGCGGGCTCGCGCTGTTCACGCTCCTCTGGGGTGGACTCGTCCTCTGGTTCGGCATGGCGCAGACGACGTTGCTCGTCGGCACCGGACATTGGGCCATTCGGCTGGCACACCTCCTCGTCGGCATGGCGGCGATCGGTCTCGTCGAGTCGCTCGGCAAAGCGACGAAGGCGCACTACGCCGCGAAAGAAACCGCGAGCATGACCGCCGCGTAACGCGCGCCCGAAAAAAACGCGTCACAGCAAGGTGCCGCGAAGGATCATCCACGCCACGCTGAAGTAGATTACGAGCCCGGTCACGTCGACCAGGGTCGCGACGAACGGCGCCGACGCCGACGCCGGATCGAACCCGAGGCGCCGCAGCACGAACGGCAGCATCGATCCGGCGAGCGATCCGAACGCGACGATGCCGATCAACGCCACGCCGACGGTGAGCGCCACGAGTACGTGGTGCGGTCCATAGTCGAAGAAGCCGAGCGTCTGCCAGAGCATGATCCGCCCGAAGCCGATCACGCCGAGGATGGCGCCGAGCACGATTCCCGTCGGGAGCTCGCGCGACGCGATCTTCCACCAATCGCGCAGCCTGACTTCGCGCAGGGCGAGCGCACGGATGATCAGCGACGTCGCCTGCGAGCCCGAGTTCCCGCCCGAGCTCATGACGAGCGGAATGAACATCGCGAGGAGCGCCGCGCGCTCGATCTCTCCCTGAAAGCGCTGCATCGCCGTCGCCGTGAGCATCTCGGACAGGAACAGCGCACAGAGCCACGGGGCGCGCTTGCGGATCATGCTCAGAAAGCCGATGTCCATGTACGGCGCGCCGAGTGCTTCCATGCCGCCGAACTTCTGAACGTCTTCCGTCTGCTCGCGAACGAGCGCGTCGATCACGTCGTCGACGGTGACGATGCCGAGCACGCGGCGCTGGTCGTCGACTACGGGTACGGCGAGCAGATTGTACTTGGCGATCACCCGCGCGACCTCCTCGCGGTCGGTGCGCGGCGATACGGTGACCGGCGCGCGCCGGTCGCCCACTGTGGCGACGGCCGCCGACGCCGGGGCGAGCATGAGCTGCCGCAGCGAGATCACGCGTTGCAGCCGCTGCTCCTTGTCGAGTACGTAGATCGCGTACACCGTCTCTTTCGTGCGCGCCACATCGCGGATGTTGGCGAGCGTCTGTTCGACCGTCCACTCGGCCGGCACGGTCAGCACTTCGGTCGTCATGATGCCGCCGGCCGACTCGGGCGGATAGCGCAACAGCATCGTCAGCGAGGAGCGCGTCGCCGGATCGAGATGCTCGAGGAGCCGGTCGCGCCCCGGCATCTCGAGCTCGCGGAAGAGATCGGCCTGCTGGTCGGCCGACATCGCCTCGACCAGCGCGACGGCGGCGTTCGGCTCCATGCGTTCGACGATCTCGTATCGGCGCTCGAGCTCCGGCTCGTCGAACACCTGCACCGCCAAGTCGAACGGCAGCGCGGCCATCACCTTCGCCGCGCCCGTCGCGGGCAGATCGCGCAACGCTTCGGCGATGTCGGCGGCGCGCATGCCGGCCAGCGTTTCGGCGAGCTCCGCGGGATCGCCGTGGAGCAGATAGAGCAGCTCGGGTGCGGTGGACGGCATGACGGATCTCGCGTGCTGGGGGACGATCGCGACGGACGCGCCGCGCGGCGCGCCTGGCTCCGACCGTTGGCCCCTGGCAGTTAGTCGGCTCGACGCGAGCCGTCAAGCGCGACGGCGCCGCGCGTCCTACTCGACCGTCATCGGAATCGGATTGTCCAGATACACGGTCTTCGTCTCGCTGCGAAAGTGCAGCACGCGCCAGAACCAGCTTTCATCGCGCGGCGAGCCGCCATTCTCCATGAGGTACCGCGCTACGCGGTACGCGTCGTCCGGATCCATGCGCAGACAGCCGTGCGAGGCCGCGCTGCCGAGACTTTCGACATCGTCGGTGCCGTGGATGTAGTAGTCCGGCTCCTTGAAGAAGATCTTCACGAGCCGCATCGGATTGCCCTTGGCCCCGGGAGCCTGCGGCTTCTTCCCCTTAGCCCAGTCTTTGTCCGGCGGAACCCACGCCGGGTTCCAGATGATCTTTCGAATCGTGTAATGCCCCGGCGGAGTCGGCTTGCTGCCGCGTCCGATTGCCACTGGAAAAGTCTCGGCGACCGAGTTGCCGTTCATGATCGAGAGTTCTCGGCGCTCGAGGTTGGCAACGACGCTCACGCCGGGATCGTCGACGGCCGCGGCCGAGCGAGCATGCGCGCGCGTTGCCGCCACGGTGGCCGACGCGGCCGTCAACAGGGCCGCCGTCGCGGCGGCGGTTCGAGCCCACCGCCTCCGCGGTGCGTCGCGCATCGTGTCGGTCGTCGAGCTCTGCTGTCGCATCCGCATCATCACCATCGCTCCCATCGTCTGCTTGACGTCGCTTGATCTGCGGGCGGGGTGAATTTTCCCGCCGCGATCGGGCCGTGAGTGGCCGTGGTTCCCGTGCTCTGGAGAAAAAGCAAAGCACGTTCCAGCCTCACGGCCCGCGACCTGCCGGGAGTTCGGGGATTCCCAACCGAAGTAGACGTGAGCCGAGAGACCACTCCCGTACCTCGTGAGCTCGAACGTGTCGTCCAGCACGGCCTCGACCGGTGGCGCGTGCACGAGATGGACGCGCGCGCAATTCCCGGCGCGCGCGCGCCGACCTGTCTGATCTGCGAATCGATCGAGGTCATCCGCCGCCTCTGGAAGTTTCCCGCGGATTGGCCGACGCTCGACGACGACGCGCTGTGGGAGGTGTGCGAGGGGCCGCCGTCCTGAGACCGGCGGAGCGACGTCCGTCAGATCGTCAAGAGCGGCTGCTCGTCATCCACGCCGTCCACCACAGGTCGCGCAGCATCCGCGCGCCGGCGGCGAGCCGTTCGGCGGCGAAGGCCTTGTTCTCCGGCGCTGTTGTGTTGGCGTCGAACCGGTGCGCCTTGTCGATCTGGTAGAGTCGCTCGACCTGCCCGTTGCTCTCGCGCAGGTAGGCCACGATCGCCCCGCGCACGTCGGGGAAGACGCGCGGCGTCGGGTCGACGAGCGGCATCAGGTCGCCGATCGTCATATGAGTTCCGACATATACGGACTCGAAGCGCGCATGAAACTGGCGGTCGGTGGCGTAGCCGTTCGGGTTCGGCCCCGTCCAGCCATTGTACTGCACGGTCGTGTGCGCCGGATTCGATCCGTCGGCCACGTAATGGCCGAGCAGGCCGGCGACGTCGATGATCCGCCCTTCGATCCAGGGGCGCGTCGTGTCGTTCGCGGCGCGCCAGAGGCGGAAATCCTCACGCAGCTCCTGCTCGAGCTCGAGCGCGCGAAACGGAAGCAGCCCCATCACCGAGCCCTTGATGTGCGCGGCGGCCAGTGTGTCGAGATAGTCGTAGCGGTCGGGCGCGCGGAGCGCCGCATCGAGCACCGCCGGCGGCGCCATCTCCATGTCGATGAAATGCTCGGGCGACGTGCCGAGGTCGAGCGCCGGATCGAGCGTCCGCTCGGCGCGGTCCTTCCACCGATCCGGCTCGGGATTGAGGTAGGCGAGCTGGCCCACCGCGGAGCGAAAGAACGCCGGCATCTCGGCCGGGAGCGTGCGCGCGGCGGCCTCACCGGTCAACCGGTGCCCGACGTCGCCCCAGGCGAACAGCCCGGCCGGCACGGCGACGACCAGCCCGAGCGCGACGAATGCGATGAACGCGCCAACGATCGGCCGCGCGCCGAGGAGGAAGCGCGGCGTGACGAATCGATTCAGCATTGTTGAAAGAGGGATTGGTCTATTCTGGAGCCAGGGTCTGAACCGCGAACTGCGCACCCTGCCCGTCCACGCACTGCGCGATCCAGGCGCCGTTCGGAACCTCCATCGGTCCGTTCGCCACCGAGCCGCCGGCTTCCGCCACCCGCTTGGCGGCGTTGGCGACATCGTCGACTCGGACGTACGACAGCCAGCGCGGCGCCGGGCCCGAACGGTTGCTGAACATACCGCCGAACATCTGGCCGGCCAGCCCGAACATGAAATAGATCCCCATCTCGCCCATGTCGTACTCGTCGAGCCGCTCCCATTTGAACAGGGCGCGATAGAAGTCGAACGCCGACTTGTAGTCGGTCGTCGCCAACTCGTGCCAGGAGAACTCGCCGACCGCCGGCACCGGCTCGGGAGCCCGCGGGCGATCCGGTTCGTAGACGCCGAAGGCCGCACCCTGGGGATCGCTCAACACGGCCCAGCACCCGACGTTCGGGATCTCGGCCGGACCGGCGCGCAGGCGCGCGCCCAGCTTCACCGCCTGTCGTGCGCAGTCGTCGACGTCGTACACGCTGACGTACGGCAGCCAGTGCGATCCGAGGCCGAGGGCGCTGAACTCGTCGGTCAACGACACGGCGCCGCCGACCGGTCGGCCGGCGTTCATCCATAGCGTGTAGTCGTCCGCCACGTCCCACGGCTGCGCGCTCCAAGGCGTGACCCGCGGATAGAACGCCGCCGCCGCGGCGGGATCGGCGGTGTTCAAGCGATGCCAGGCAAACCGACCGTGCGTGTGTGGCATGATGACCTCGCGTCGTGACGATGAAGGCGCCCGCCGCCTTCCCCTGTGGCCGCGCTCTACGCGTCGAACCAGGCCCGGGCGTCGGCGAACCTCCGGTGCAGCGACTCCGTATCCGACCGCTGTAAAAGATCTCGAAACTCGGCGAGCCGGCTCGCCGCGGCCGCCAGGGCGGCATCGATCGCCGCGCCATTCTCGCTCGCGATCGCCGTCCACATCTCCGCCGAGCTGCCGGCCAGCCGCGTCATGTCGCGTCCCCCCGGTCCGAGATCGTCGCGCCGCACCCGGCCTTCGGCCAACGTGAGCGCCAGCATCGTAGAAATGATATGCGGAAGATGGCTCGTCCACGCCAGGTGCCGGTCGTGCTCGTCTGCCCGCATCGACGCCGGCAGAGCGCCGAGTCCGCGCCAGAGCGACGCCGCGCGATCCACGGTCGACACCGGCGTCTCATCGGCGCGGCACAGATACACGCGCGCACCCTCGAACAGGCCGGCGCGCGACGCACTCCAGCCAGAGCGATGATCGCCGGCCATCGGGTGTGAGCCGACGAAACGGTCGCTCAACCCGAGCGCGCTCGCCCCGGCGACGATCGCCGCCTTGGTACTGCCGACGTCGGTAATGAGGGACGCGCCCCGCGCATGCGGCGCCACGCGCTCGAGCACGCCGAGGGCGCGGTCCACCGGCACCGCGACGACCACGAGCTCGGCGTCGTTCGCGCCCGCGAGCGTGGCATCGAGCGATTCGGCGATCACGCCGTCGCCGAGCGCGGCCTCGAGCTGGCGGCGGTCGGCGTCGTAGGCGCTCACACGAACGCCGCGCGCCGCGAGGTCGCGTGCCACCGATCCGCCGATCAGGCCGAGGCCGATCACCGCCGCTCGCTCGAATGGAAATCGGCCGGCGTCGGTCTCGACCTTCGTCACGGTGCTCGTACCGACGCTCACTCGGTGCTCTCCTGCACCCGGCGCGACATGCCGACGATCTGCCAGAACACCTCGCGCACCTGCTCGGGCGGAAGCCCGGCGTCGCGCGCCGCGCCGGTGACGCGGCGGATCACCGCCGCCTCACGCGTGGGATCGAGGATCGGAAGCCCGGCCGCTCGCTTGAGCGAACCGGTCCGCTTGCCGAGGGCGAGGCGGCGCGCCAACAGGATGATGATGTCGCGATCGATCTGCTCGATCTCGTCGCGCACGCGGGCGAGCTCCGTCGCCGCCTCGATCGCTGGTGAACCGCGCTTGGGCTCGGTCATGCGACGGCCTTGTCGCGCGCCGGACGCTCGGCGGTGGGCGCCCCGGTCATCGAACGGCCCGCCGCCGCGGCAAAGGCGCCGAGCTGAGACATCACACGCGCGAATGCCGCCGGCTCGAGCGACTGATCCCCGTCCGACAGCGCGCACGACGGATCGGGATGCACCTCGATGATCAGGCCGTCGGCACCGGCGGCAATGGCCGCGAAGGCGAGCGGTGCGACGAGGTCCGCGTCGCCGCCGGCATGGCTCGGGTCGACGATCACCGGAAGATGAGACTCTCGTTTGAGAACTGGAATTGCCGCGATGTCGAGCGTATTGCGCGTCGCCGTTTCGTAAGTGCGGATGCCGCGCTCGCACAGCACTACGTCGTGGTTGCCGTTTGCCATGATGTACTCGGCCGCCATCAACAGCTCTTTGATGGTCGCCGACAGGCCGCGCTTGAGCAGCACGGGCCGCCGCACCCGCCCGACCTCGGCGAGGAGAGCGAAGTTCTGCATGTTGCGGGCGCCGATCTGGAGCATGTCGGCGTGCTCGGCGACGAGATCGACCTGGCGGGTGTCCATCACCTCGGTCACCACCGGCAGCCCCGTCGTCGCCCGCACCTCGGCGAGCATGCGCAGCGCTTCGGCGCCGAGTCCCTGGAACGCATACGGCGACGAGCGCGGCTTGAACGCGCCCCCTCGAAGCAGCGAGGCGCCGGCGGCGCGCACCGCGACTGCGGTCGCGTCGAGCATCTCGCGGTTCTCGACCGAACACGGCCCGGCGATCACCGTGACCGACGGGCCGCCGAACGACGCGCGCCCGTCGCGCCCGCCGACCGTGACCACGGTCCGTTCCGCGGCGAACTCGCGCGATGCGAGCTTGTACGGCTTGAGCACCGGCGTCACCGACTCGACGCCGGGAAGCGAGCGAAGCGGGATCTCTTCGAGCAGCGATTCGTCGCCGATGCAACCGATGATCGTGCGGTGCTCGCCGCGCGAGAGATGCGTGCGCATGCCGACCGCCTCGATGCGTTCGCGGATGTGGTCGATTTCGGCGTCGGTGACTTTGGGTCGAGTGACGATGATCATCTGCGTTGGACGTTGGACGTTGAACGTGGGACGCTGACAAAAACAAAAACGACCCGTGAAGTTCACGGGTCGTCGGGGATGGTGCGCGGCGTTGCTGGTTGCTAGCGCGTACGACTCCACCCACGGCCCGTTGGGGTCGCGCAAAAGTAGGAGTAATAGTAGGCCGCGCGGTGCGTCATGGACCGTATGGTATGGTTGGGGCGCCGGGGTGTCAAGGCGGGCACGGCCCGACCGCTCCGTTGTCGATCAGTGTCGACCAGGTTCCGTTCCCGACTCATACCCGTCGCAACACCTCGACGATGTTCGTCCGCAACGCCGATCGGAGAGGGATGATCGATGCCACGAGAGCCGCGCTTGCCAGCGTGGCGCCCGCCAGCGCGAATGCGCTGCGATCGTTCGATGTAACGCCAAAGAGCAGTGCGTTGACGATGGACCCCCCAGCCCACGCGATACCGGCGCCGCAGACCAACCCAACGAAGACGACGACGAGCGTCCGGCCAAGTACGGCAGCTGCGATCTGCCGGTCGCGCGCGCCAAGCGCCATACGAACACCGATCTCGTGCGAGCGCTCGCTCACCGACGAGCTGAGTGTCGCGTACAGTCCGAGCGATGCCAGCACGAGCGCCAGGGCGCCAAAGACCGTCAGCACCGTGGCACCGACCTCCCAGGCGCGGCGCTTCGGTGCGACGAGATTGTCGAGAGGCTGCACCGTCACGTACGGGAGCGCGGCGCTCACCGACTGTACGGCGCGCTGCAATGCGAGCGCCAGGCCCCGCCGGCCGTCCGTCTTCACGACCAATGTCCGTAGCATGCGACGATCGGTTTCGCTGTCGACCGCCGTGAGATAGAGTTGGCCGCGTGGAGTCTCGAGAATGTCGGACTGGCGTGTGTCGGCCACGACGCCGACGATTCGCCGACAGGGTGGATCGCCCGGCACAATGCACTTGCCGATGGCCGATTCGCCCGGCCAGAGCGCTCGAGCCAGCGTTTGGTTGATCACGGCCGTCGTGCCGACGGCGTTGACCGCTCGGTAGTCCGACCGCCTGAACCACCGTCCGGCGAGCGGTCGCAGGCCGATCGCGTCTCCGTATCCAGCACTCGCCACGACGAGCATAGTCGGCGGTATCTGCAGCGCCGGATCGCGGCCCGGTACCGAGAGCGCCGCCCCGAAGAGATATTGAAACGGCACGGAAGTCGACACGCCAGTCGCGACGACACCGGGAACACTCCGGGCGCTCCGCTCGACCGCGTCGAACAGCGCAGCCGACGCGCCCACCGATCCCGGCCGTACACCCATCCCCTGGAAGCCAATGTTGGCGAGAAGAACGTCCTGATCGCGGAATCCGAGATCGAGCGCCTGAACATTGTGAAGGCTGGAAACGAACAGAGCGGCGCCGACGAGCAGCACCGTGGTCAGCGCGACTTGCGCGACGAGGAAGCCGCGGCGAAGGCGCAAACCGGACGCCTTGCCGGCCCGAGCGCCGTCTCTCAAGTGGGCCGTGACGTCGAGGCGTGTTGCGAGCCGCATCGCGGGCAGGCTCACGAGAATGCCTCCAACGAGCGCGACGCCGAATGCATACGCCGCCATGCGCGGCAAAGACTCGGCGGCCGGCGAGACGTTCGCCGGGAGCAACAACCCGTGCAGTGCGGCGGTCGCAATCATCGCGACTCCAGCCCCGGCGGCGGTCGCAATCGCCATGGTGAACGCTGTCTCGAGCAGCAGCAGCCGGGCGATCGCCGAACCGCTCGCCCCGAGGGCGCGGCGGACTGCGAGCTCGCCGCGGCGCCGCGAGACGCGGAGCAGCAGAAGCATCGCACAGTTCACGACGGCGATCAGCACGACGGCGAGCGATAGATACGCCAGCCACACGGACACCTTCGCGTCGACGCCTTCCGCGGGGCCGAGATTCTTGAGCACCGGCGCGACGAGCGCGCGATCCGCGTGATTGGAATGAGGATTCCATTCCATGAATACACGAAACGCCCGCGTCAGGTCAGCGTCCGCTCGCGCGACCGATACGCCCGGCTTTATTCGCGCCACCATGCGGATGGCCCACGCTCCGCGCGCCTGCAGGTACCCGGGGAGGATCAGATCATTGCCCGTCGTCTCGAGCGGCAGCCAAGCGTCGACATCCTCGAGGTCGACGCCGCGGAAAGCCGCTGGCATCACGCCGACGATCGCGTAGCGACGGCCTTCGATGAGGAGCGAGCTCCCGGCGCCTCCGCGGTCGGCTCCCCCGCCGTGCACAGCCCGGAACCGTTCGCTGACGACGGCCACGGGCTGCGCATCGGAGACTCCGTCGCTCGGGACGATCGCGCGGCCGACCGACGGTCGAGCGCCCAACATGCTGAAGAAATTCGCGCTGACGAGCTGTACGCGAAGCTGCCGCGCGCTCGGCCCTGCCCCTTCGCTGACGATCGTGGGATAGAACGCTGCGAGATCGACGAAGCTGCTCGTGTTCGCCCGAAGCGCCGTATACGACGGATAAGAATCGAGGTCGAGCAGGCGAGTCTCGCCCGTCGGCCGATGCCGCTCGAAGTAGACGCGAAGCAACTGTCCCGGCTCACGCACGAGCGGCGGCGGCGCGAGAAACAGCGTGTCGACCACGCCGAACATCGCCACGTTCGCCCCCAGCCCGAGAGCGAAGCACGTGGCAACGAGAATGACGTGGCGCGGAGCCCGCCTGAGCGAACGTGCGGCGGTGGCGAAATCACGCCCGACGGCCGCCGCCAGGGTCGGTCGCTGAGACTGGGGAGTCATGGTCACCTGGCCGTGTGCCGGCCCTGCAAGCTGGACCGAAGTATTGCACGGCCAGCGTCAGGCCGGCGTCAGGCCGGCGTCAGGCCGGCGTCAGGCCGAGGGCGCGACTGCCGCCGCCTTACTGCCCCCGCTCGTCGACCAGCTCGTGCCTCGTCGCGAAGTCGTACAGCGTGACCCGCCGCAGATGGTAGTACGCCGTCCAGTACCCGCGCAGCGCCTGCACGTACGAGAGCACCGCCTGGTCCTTTTCATTCTGCGCGATGTAGAGATCGCTGATCGATATTTTGCCGATCACGTACCGGTTCTTGGCAACGTCGAATCGCTTCTCCGCCACGGTGTCGGCCTTGGCGGCGATCAGAACGTTCCGCTGCGCCTGGGCCAGCGCCAGCGCCGAGAAGCGTGCGTCCTCGGCCAGCGCGTCGGTCCGCGACTTGTTGGTCGCCGCGACGCGCTCGTTGTCGGCTTTGGCAGCCTCGATGTCGGCGTGACCGGCGCCCCACTGGATCATCGGCATGTTCACGCCGACGATGAGCGCTTGCTTGCCATTCGGACTCTGATACGATTGGCCGAGCGCCGACGCTGTCTGGTTGAACCCGACGCTCGCCGACACGGTGGCGTTGAACCGGTTGTTGAGCTTCGCCTCGGTCATCGCGCGTTTGGACGTCGTTCGATCGAGCTCGTTCTGCTCGATCGTGCTCGAGTTCTTGAGCGCTTCGCGAACGGCGGTGTCGGGGTTGGCCTCGATGGTCGGGATCGAGTCCGGTGTCACGATCGACAACGGCCGATCGGCTGGGTACACGATCAGGCGGCGAAGCGCCGCCTCGGCGCGGTCGCGCGTGAGCTTGGCATCGTCGACCGAGGCGCGGGCGCGAAGCAATTGGAGCTCACTGTTGAGAAGATCGTTCTCGCCGATCTTGCCGACCTCGTACCGACCTTTGTTGAGCGTGTACAACGTGTCGTTGACGCTGGCGTTGGCGGCGGCGTTGTCGTAGGTCATCTGACCGGAGTAGAGATCGAAGAACGCGCCGGCGATGGCGCCGGCCACGTCCTCGCGCGCCTCGTAGTACGCCCGCTCGGCGACGTTCGCGCTCAGCGACTGAATCCTCTCGTTCCAGACGAACGTGCGCGGCTTGAACAGGTCTTGTTGGAGCGTGAGCAGCACCGGCGTCGTCTGGTACTCGCGCTGATACGGCTGGTCGCCGAACAGATCGATACGGCTCAACTGCGTGCCGATCGACAGCGTGCTGCCGGTGAACGGGATATTCTGCACGGCGCTCAGGCCGAGCGAGGATTGGTTCTGCGACTGGCCGACGAACTGCGTCGAGCCGTCGGGTAGCGCGATGGGAACGAAGCCGTGGTTCAGGTTCGCAGCCTGGCCGGTGAGGAGGATCTGCGGCCGCAGCCGCGCGTTGAATCCATCGTTCCGCTCGCGCGCCGCGTCGCGGACGTTGCGAGCCACTGCGGCGGCCGGCCCCTGACGCTGCGCCATGCCGATCGCGTCCTGGAGGGTCAGCGCTTCGCCCTGTCGCGCCGCCGGCGTGGCGGGAGTCTGTCCCAGCGCCGGCGACCCGAGCGCGCAGAGACTGGCGACGATGATGAGAGACTTCATATGCCTGCTCGAAGAGGAGGGGGTGGGCCGACAGCGCCGAGGCGCGCCGGCTACTCGTAACGAAGGCAGACGATCGGATCCTGTTTGGCGGCCTTGGACGCCGGCATGATGCCGAACACCAGCCCCACCGCCACCGACACGCCGAACGCGACGACCACCGACATGGGCGAGACAATCGTCTGGATGTGCGCGATGCGTTGAATGCCGACGCTGAGCAGCCCGCCGACGATGATCCCGGCCAGCCCGCCGGCCAGACTGATCATCACCGCTTCGCTGAGAAATTGCGCCAGCACGTCGCGCTGGGTCGCGCCAACGGCGCGCCGAACGCCGATCTCTTTGATGCGCTCGAGGATCGACGCCAGCATGATGTTCATGATCCCGATCCCGCCGACGATCAGCGAGATCGACGCGATCGCCCCGAGCACGACGTTGAAGATCGTCTTCGTGTGCTGCTCCTGCTGGAGCAGCAGCTCGGGCACCGAGATCTCGAAGTCGGTCACGTCGTTGTGCCGGCGCTGGAGCATCCGACGCATCACGTCGGCGACTCCGGTCACGGCGCTCGACTTGTCGACCTGCACGACGACCTTGTCGAGTTGATTGTAGTTGCGCTTCTCGGCGCGCTGCTCGTCGGTCTGCGTCGAGTCGGAGTTGTCGCGGCCGCCGCTGTTCGCTTCCTGCGCTGCGAGCTCCATCTCCTCCTGCGTCACTTCACCGCGATTGCGGTAGCGGAGCAGCATCGTCGGCAGCGGCACGTAAACGTCCATGTTCGCGTCGCGGATGCCGAGCCGCTGCGCCGTTTCCGCGGAGACCTTGCGGTCTTCGAGCACACCGACCACGGTCAGCCACTCGTTGCCGACCTTGATCTCCTTGCCGATCGGATCTTCGGTCGTGAAGAAGCGCGACTTGACTCCCTGCCCGATGATCGTCACCGGCTTGGCCGCCGAGTAGTGCCGCGCCGCGAACGGCGCGCCCTCGGCGAGCGTGAGGTTCATCACGCCGAAGTAGCTCGAGTCGACGCCGACGATCTTACCGGAGCGGTGACGCCCTTCGCGGGTGATCACGCTGTTGATCACGACTTCGCTGCTCGTCGCGTGAACGTCGGGGATCTCGCGACGAATGGCCTGCGCGTCGAGGTAGGACAGACCCGGCGTGAACCGCTTGGTCTGCTTCTTCGCGTCCGGATCGCTGTCGACCTTGCCCTCGGTCTGCTCGACGATCGGCGTGACGACGATGTTGTTGGCGCCGAGCAGCTTCATCTGCGCCAGAATCTCCTGCTCCGCCCCGGCGCCGATGGCCAGCATCGCGATCACCGACGCCACGCCGAACAGGATGCCAAGCGACGTGAGCCCCGCGCGCAACTTGTTGTGCGCGACGGCTTCCGCCGCGGTGCCCGCGCTGAAGGTGACATGCGCGAACAGCGTGCGGACGCGCGATGACCGCGGCGCGTCCGGGCCGGCTGGCGAGGTCACCGTCAGCCTTTGGGCTTTGCGACCGGCGCCGGCTGTTTGACGGCAGGCGCAGGCTGCTTCGCGGCGGGCGCGCCGGACTGCACGGCCGACGCCGAGGGCTGCTTCACCACCGGAAGCGAGATGCCGGTGGCCGTGTCGCCGCTCGTCGATCGTGTCATCGGCTTGAGCCCGGCAATGACTTCGGTTTTGATACCGGCCTTGTCACTCGGCACCGTGAGCAGCACGTGATCGTCCGACGTCAGCCCGCGCTTCACGACGATCTCGTTGTCGTTCGCCGCGCCGGTCTCGACCATCTGCCGCACCACGTTGCGCCCCGATTTCTTGTAGACGTACGAGTAGCCGCTGTCCGACGACACCGCTTCGAGCGGCACGGAGAGCGCGCTCGGAATCGATGCGACCTCGATCTGATTCGACGTCGTCATGCCGGGCCTGAGCGTCGTGTCGGCCTGCGCGATGTCGACGTGCACTTCGAACACCTTGGAATCTTGATTCGGCCGCTGCTCGCCGACGTTGGCAACCGACGTGACTTTGCCGGTCAGCGTCTTCGTGGGATCGGCGTCGAGCGAAATCTTGACCTCCTGGCCAACCGACAGCTTCCGCACGTCGACCTCGTTGACGTACGTCTGCGATTCCATCTGGGTCAGATCGGGCAGCGTCGCGACGGTGGGGTCGAAGGTGTACCACTGCGAGCCGACGCCTTTCTTCTTGCCGTTGTACTCGCGCACATAGATCACCATGCCGGGCGACGGCGCGGTGATCGTGAAACCGGCGAGCGCGTCCTGCACCATCTTCAGATTGTTCTGCTGCCGGGCCAGATCGGCGGCGTTGACGGAAATTTTCGCGACGGCCTGCTTCGTCTTGGTGTCGAGGCTGCGCTTGGCCTGCTCGAGCGCGCGCTGCGCCTTCTCGAGGTCGATGTCGGCCTGGCGTTGAATCGTCGGCGCCTCGTATTTGGCTTCGTCCTTGGCCAGCTTTTTTTCCTCGACCGCGTACTCGGCGGTTTTTTCGTCCTCGCGCGCCTGGGCGAGCGTGAGCGCCGAATCGAGCGTGGCGTTGGTGAATTCGGCCTGCGCCTTCTGAAGATCGAGATTCACGTTCGCTAACCGGGTGGCGGCGGGCGAGCGATCGAGCTCGGCGATCTTGTCGCCCTGCTTGACGATCGTGCCTTCGGGGACGAGCCAGGTGATCTTGGACTGATAGACCTGGGCCGCCATCGAATTCGGCCCCTGGATCTGGACGAACTTGCGGGCGCGGAGCTCGCCAGTGGTCGTGACCGTGACGGAGAACTTGCCAAGCTTGACCGGCGCGGTGAGCGCGGCCTCGGCGGCGGAGGCGGTCGACGGCCACTTGTACCACGCGATCGGACCGCCGATCACCAGAGCGGCGATGAGGATCGGCAGCCAGCGCTTGCGCAGGTGTTGCATCTTCGTGACCTCGAGCCGGGTGGGGCTACGTGCCATCTACGACGAAGGGCGGCGATCTCGCATCACCCTAGTAGTGGCGTACCGGAACTGCAATACGAACTTGGTTAGCAATTGATGAACTTTGCCCGCGGGCGGGACGGCCGAATTTTGGGCCGCGGCGCTCACCGTTGGACAACGCGAGCTGGGGAATCGTTGTTTCGCTCGTCGAAAAGACGACCCGGCGCCGATGGCGGACACAACTAGGGGCGCCGACCGGAACCACCCCGATCGGCGCCCCACGATCCACGATCCACGATCCACGCGCCTAGAACAACCCGACAATCTCCCCGCTCGGCAGCCGCGCCATCCTTTCCGCCGACGGCTCCTTCGGCAGCCCGGGCATGATCATGATGTCGCCGCACTGGGCTACCACGAACCCGGCCCCGGCCGAAGCGCGCACCTCGTTCACCGAAATGCGGAACCCACGCGGCCGGCCAAGCTTGGTCGCGTCGTCGCTCAGCGAGTATTGCGTCTTGGCCATGCACACCGGCGTGCCGCCCATGCCGATCGACTCGAGATATTGGATCGAGCGGTCGGCCGACGGCGTGTAATCCGCCCCCTCGCCGCCATAAATCTGGCGAACGATGATGTCGATCTTCTCCTTGATCGGCAGATTCGTCGGATAGAGCGGCCGGAACTCGGCCCCCTTCTTGTCGAGCAGTGTCAACACTTCGGCGCCGAGCGTCTCGCCACCAGCTCCGCCCTTCTCCCACACCTCGGCGAGCGCCAGCGGCACACCCACACGCGCCGCGAAATCGGCCACCATCTGCAACTCGGCATCGGTGTCCGACGTGATGCGGTTGAGCGCGATCACGCCCGGCACCCCGAAGTGCCGCACGTTCTCGATGTGCTTCTCCAGATTCGGCAGTCCGCGCTCCAGCGCGCCGAGGTCTTCGGTGCCGAGCTGCTTCTTCTCGGCGCCGCCGTTCATCTTGAGCGAGCGCACGGTGGCGACGATGACCGCGGCCTCCGGCTGGAGGCCGCCCATGCGGCATTTGATATCAAAGAACTTTTCTGCCCCGAGGTCGGAGCCGAAGCCCGCTTCGGTGACGACGATGTCGGCGAGGGCGAGCGCCGACCGGGTGGCGAGAATGCTGTTGCAGCCGTGGGCGATGTTGCCAAACGGTCCGGCGTGGACGAACGCCGGCCCGCCCTCGAGCGTCTGGACGAGGTTCGGCCGGAGCGCATCCTTGAGCAGGAGCGCCATCGCGCCGGGAGCGCGCAGCTCGCCCGCCGTGACCGGGCGCCGCGACGCGCCGGCTGTGGCACCGACGATGATGCGCGCCAACCGCTCCTCGAGATCCTGCGGGCTCGTCGACAGCGCGACGATGGCCATCACCTCGCTCGCCGGGATGATCACGAAATGCTCTTCGCGCGGAATGCCGTCGCCCACGCCGCCCAAACCGATGATGCAATTCCGCAGCGCGCGGTCGTTCATGTCGATCGTCCGCGGCCACGAGATGCGGCGCGGATCGATTCCGAGCGCGTTGCCCTGCTGCAGGTGGTTGTCGAGCAGCGCCGAGAGCAGCGCGTGCGCGGTGGAGATCGCGTGAAAATCGCCCGTGAAGTGCAGGTTGATGTCCTCCATCGGCACGACCTGCGAATACCCGCCGCCCGCCGCGCCTCCCTTCATCCCGAACACCGGGCCGAGGCTCGGCTCGCGAATACAGAGCGCGACGCGCTTGCCCATGCGCCGAAACGCCTGCGCCAGCCCGACCGACACGGTGCTCTTGCCCTCGCCCGCCGGCGTGGGGTTCACGCCGGTGACGAGAACGAGCCGCCCGCGCACCGGGCGCTGCGCGATCTCGAGTGGGATCTTCGCTTTATACTTTCCATAAAAATCGAGCTCGTCGCGCTCGAGCCCGAGCTCGGCGGCAACGTCCTCGATCGGGCGCATCTTGGTGCGCTGGGCGATCTCGATGTCGGATGGCACGGCAGTGACGGACACGACTGGTTCCTCGACTGATCAGGTGATACGGTTGTGACCCGTGTAGACGTACGCGGTCCGATCGCGCAGCAGACCGACGAGCGTGACGCCCGTCTCCACGGCGACGCGGATCGCCAGTCCGGTGGGACGCGATACGGCCGCCAGCAGCTCCACGCCGCAGACGGCCGCTTTCTGCACCATCTCGTAGCTCGCCCGGCTCGTCACGACGATGAATCCGTCGCTGGCCGTCATGCCGGTGCGGGCGAGCGCGCCCAGCACTTTGTCGAGCGCGTTGTGCCGACCGACGTCCTCGCGCACGACCTCGAGAAACCCGAGCGCGTTGGCCCAGCCGGCGGCGTGCACGGTGTTCGTCTCGACGTTGAGCGCCTGGCGGGCCGGCAGCTGCGCGGCGGCCCGCCACAGCGCGACCCGCTCCACGTCGAGCGTGTGTGACAGCGCCGCCGGCAACCGCATCGCCTCGGCGATCGTCTCGATGCCGCACAGACCGCAGCCGGTCCGCGCCGTCATCGCCCGCGAACGACTTTCGAGCCGCGCCGCGTCGTCGCTCGCGATCTCGATCTGCAGCTCGATCCCGTGCGTGGCGCGCACGACGTCGATGCGCCCAACGCCCGACGCCGAAGGCACGACGCCCTCCGTGAGGCTGAAACCGACCGCGAGGTCCTCGAGGTCGAGCGGCGTTCCCATGAGAACGACGTACGGCCGCGCGTTGTAGACGATCGCGATCGGAACCTCTTCGGCCACGCGCACCGCTTCAACCGCCGTCGTCGAATCGTCGAGCCGTGTGGCCACCCAGTCCGCCAACGGCGGATTGTTGCCACGGTTCGTCAACGCGATCCTACTCTCGGCCATTCGTCGACTGCGGCTGGCGCGCGTCGCGGTTCTGCACGAACCGCCAGCCGAACCGCCCCTTGATGCAGAGGTTGCCCTCGGTGATCGAATTCTCGAGCGGCGACGTCGCCTTCACGATCTCGTCGCCGTCGACGTGCAGCGTCAGCGTGCAGCCCACACCGCAGTATGGACAGATCGTGTCGGTCGTCGTCATTCGCGACTCGTCCCATGTCCCATCGACTCGGCGATCGAATTCCGTCTTTGCCATCAACGCGCCGGTGGGACAGACGGCGATGCAGTTGCCGCAGTAGACGCAGGCGGATTCTGGCAGCGGCACCGCGAACTCCGTCGCGATGTGGGCGTCGAACCCGCGTCCGGCGACGGCGATCGCGAACGTGTTCTGGTGATCCGGCCCGCACGCTTCGACGCACTTGTAGCAGAGAATGCATTTGGCGTAGTCGCGCACGTAGAGATCGTTGTCGATCTTCGGCGGCTCGAACACGGTCGCCGCGTGCGTCGGATCGGGCGCCGCGTGATGCCCGGGCGCGGCAGCATCGCGCGTACCCGATGGCGCCGGCGGCGCCGGCGGCCCGAATCGCTCAGGCTTGGCAGCGTATTCGTCGATCCATTCATGAACCTGCGGCGTGGTCGAGAGGTCCACCGAAGAGGCGAGCAGCTCGAGCACGAGCTTGCGGCTGTGCCGCACACGCTCGCTCGCCGTGTGCACGACCATCCCGTCCTCCGCGGCGCGCGAGCAGGACGGAACGAGCACGCGCGCCCCCTCCAGCTCGACAACGCAGACCCGGCAGGCGTTGACCGGATGGAGCGTCTCGAGGAAGCAGAGCGTCGGGATCTCGACGCCCGCTTCGCGGCAGGCGGCGAGCAGCGTCGCGCCCTCGGGCACCGACACGCTCTTGCCATCGACGGTCAGCGTCACCGTGCGGGGTGCACGGCGGCGCGACCGGTCGGTGGCGATCGTCGGGCGCTGGAGTTGAACGAGCGGGCCTACGGAAACCGTCATGAGCGTCCTCGCATGCCGCCGTTCGATGAACCGTAGCCCGCGGGCTTCAACACGCCGACGCGATGAATCGCCGACTCGATGGCCGCGTACGCCGTCTGACCCAACCCACAAATCGACGCGTCCTTCATCGCCAATCCCACTTCGTCGAGCAGCGCCACTTCCTGAGCTACGCCGCCGAGCGGGCGTCCGCTGGAAATCCGGCACAGGGCCTCCTCCTGGCGCACGGTCCCCACTCGGCAGGGCACACACTGTCCGCACGACTCGTCGCGGAAAAACGCGGCGATCCGAACGAGGATCGCCGCCATGTCCACCTGGTCGTCGAATACCAGCACCACCCCCGAGCCGAGCGTCACCTTGGCCGCCCGCGCGCCCTCGAAGGTCAGCGGGATGTCGAGCTCGTTCGGCCCGACGAACACACCGGCCGCCCCGCCCAACAGCACCGCTTGGATCGAACGCCCGCTCGGCACGCCGCCGGCGAGATCGATCAGCGATCGGAGCGTCGGCGCAGCGGAGAACGGCAGCTCGTAGACCCCCGGCCGCGCGACGTTGCCGCTCACACAGTACAGCTTGGGCCCTGTCGAGCTGCCGCTGCCAGTGCGCGCGAACGCCGCGCCGCCGTCGAGCACGATCTGCGGAATGTTGGCCAATGTCTCGACGTTGTTGACGACGGTCGGCAGGCCGAATAATCCCGCCTGCGCCGGAAAGGGAGGCTTGTTGCGAGGTTCGCCGCGATAGCCTTCGATCGAGTTGAAGATCGCCGTCTCTTCGCCGCAGATGTACGCGCCGGCGCCGCGGCGGATCTCGATGTCGAATCGCACACCGCGGCCGAGGATGTCGTCGCCGAGAAATCCGTGCTCGCGCGCGGCAGCGATCGCCCGCTGCATGCGCTCGACGCCCAGCGGATATTCGCCGCGTATATATAGGAAGCCGCGCTCGCATCCCGTGGCGAAACCGGCGATCGTCATCGCCTCGACGACGGCGAACGGATCGCCGTCGAGCAGCACGCGATCCTTGAACGTGCCCGGCTCGGATTCGTCGGCGTTGCAAATGAGGTAGTGCGGCCGCGCCGGCTGCGCCGCGACGGCCTCCCATTTCTTTCCCGTGGGAAATGCCGCGCCGCCGCGACCCATCAGCTTCGAATCGATCACTTCGCGGATCACGGCGTCGGCGCCGATTTCGATCGCGCGCCGCAGCGCGGAGAATCCGCCGCTCGAGCGGTAGGCTGCGATGTCGCCGGGGTCGACGACACCGACCCGTTTGAGAAGCACGAGCGACGGATCCCCGCGCTGCGGAACGTCGGTCGTGAGCCCGGGCTGCTCCGGCGCGCTGCGCCCGCCGAGCAGCGATTTCGCCGCGGCGGCGCTGAGGGCGCCGATCGAGCGCTCATCGGGCGACACACCCGCATGCTGGAGAAACGCCGCCGGTGCGCGATCACAGAGTCCTAAACAGGGCGATCGCATCCAGACCGCGTCGCCCGGCCGAACCTCCACGTGATTGCCGTCCGGACCGTGGCCGTGCGCCGGCCCGACGGTCCGCTCGAGCTCTGCGATGAGATTCGCCGCGCCCTTGCTGCGACAGGCGATGTCATCGCAGACGTGCAGAACGCGCGGCGCACGGGGCGTGGTCGACAGCAGCGCGTAGAAAGTCGCGACCCCCCATGCGTCGGCCGGCGGCACTTCGAGCCGGGCGCAGATGTACTCGAGCCCCGTTTCGCTGATCCACCCGACGCGCGCCTGTAGCGCCTCGAGCGCGGGGAGCAGGAGATGCCGGCGCTCGCGCGCTTCGCGTCCGCCGTGCGCGACGTGTGCGTCGTACATGCTGCCCCGCTCACCGCCATCCCAGGCCGATGCCGGCGGTCCGAGCAGCGAATCCACCGCCGCGCGCTCGTCGTCGGTCGGCGCGCTCTGGCGGAGATGCAGATCCATCAGTCGTCTCCCGTCGCGGCGAGCCGCTCGTCGCGCCGGCCCGCCGGCATCCGGCGCGCGCGCACCGGCTCGAGCCGCACGGCGCACGCCTTGAACTCCGCCGTACCCGAGCGCGGGTCGGTCGCGTTGATCGTGAGCACGTTGGTCGCGACCTCATCGGGAAAATGCAACGTCATGAAGACCGTACCGGCGCGCAGCCCGCGGTCGATGTGCACCGGCGCCTCGACCGAGCCGCGCCGCGACGTCACGCGCAGCACGTCGCCCGGCCCCACGCCAAGCCGCGACGCGTCTTCGGGCGAGAGATCAACCGTCTCGCCGCGGTGCAGCGGCGAGCCGTAGCCGCCTGTTTGAACTCCGGTATTGTAAGACTCTAGCCGACGGCCCGTCGTCAGCACGAACGGATAGGCGTCGTCCGTCTGCTCGACCGGCCCTTCGTGCTGGACCACGGAGAACGCGGCGAGCTTGCCGCGCTTGGCCGGATCGTCGTCCCACAACCGGGCGTGGAGGAACTTGGTCCCCGGATGCGATTCGTCGGGACAGGGCCACTGGATGCCGCCCAGCGCCTCGAGCCGCGCGTAGGTCATGCCGGCGAGCTGCGGCGACAACGCGCGGACTTCGTTCCACACGTCTTCCGCCGTCGGATGGCCCCAGTCGTAGCCCAGCCGGCGCGCCAGCTCGGACATGATCCAGATCTCGTCGCGCGCCTCGCCCGGCGGCTGGATCGCCTTCCGCACGCGCTGCACGCGGCGCTCGCTGTTCGTCACCGTGCCCTCGCCCTCCGCCCAGGTCGCGGCCGACGGCAGGACGACGCTCGCCAGCTGCGCCGTCTTCGTGAGGAAAATCTCCTGGACGACCAGATGGTCCAGGTGTTCCAGCAGGTGCGTCACATGCGACACGTCGGCGTCCGACTGCGCCGGATTCTCGCCGATGACGTAGAGCGCGGTGAGCGCGCCCCGGTCCATCGCGTCGATCATTTCGGTGAGATTCCAGCCTTCCGTCGGAATGATGTCTCGACCCCAGGCACGCTCGTACTTCGTGCGCTGCTCGTCGTTCTCGACGTCCTGGAACCCTGGGAGCTTGTTGGGGAGAGCGCCCATGTCGCCCCCGCCCTGCACGTTGTTCTGGCCGCGCAGCGGGTTGCAGCCGCACCCATACCGGCCCACATGCCCTGTGAGCAACGCAAGGTTGATCAGCGCCAACACGTTGTCGACAGCGTTGTGGTGCTCGGTGATGCCGAGCGTCCAGCAGACCATCGCGCGGTCGGCGCGGGCGTAGCGGTGCGCGGCGTCTCGGATCACGTCGGCGGGCACACCCGTGGCGCACGAGCCGACGTCGAGCGTGTAGGGCTCGACGGCGGCGCGATAGGCCTCGAAGCCGGTCGTGCCGCGCCCGATGAAGTTCATGTCATGCAGCCCGGCATGGATGATCTCGCGCGCCATGGTGTTGGCGAGCGCGATGTCCGAGCCGACGTTGAGGCCAAGCCAGACGTCGCCCCAGGCGGCCGAGGTCGTGCGCCGCGGGTCGACGACGTACAGCGTGGCTCCGTTCTGAATGCCCTTGAGCAAATGATGAAACCAGATCGGATGCGCTTCACGCGCGTTCGATCCCCAGAGGAAGACGAAGTCGGTATGCTCCGCTTCCTCGTATGAGCTCGTCGAGCCGCCCGCTCCCAGGATTGTCGCCAGACCGACGACTGAGGGAGCGTGTCAGGTCCGGTTACAGCTGTCGACGTTGTTGTTGCCGAAGACCTGCCGCGCGAATTTGGACGCCAGGAAGTTGACCTCGTTGGTCGACTTCGAGCAGCTAAAGATTCCGGTCGCCGTTCGGCCGTGCTCGGCCAGATTGCGTCGGAACCCCTCGGCGGCGCGATCGAGCGCTTCGTCCCATGAGGCGGGACGGAGCACACCGTTATCGCGGACCAAGGGCTGCGTCAGGCGGGGATACGCGCCCTTCGGGCTGGACTGCGTGGAGCGTCGTGCCACGTGCATCTCCAAGGCGGAAATCGTCTTATGACGATGCAATGGAGTGCATGCGAGGGCAAGGTCTGACGGGGCGGAGGGGGGCGGTCGTTACTCCTCTTCGCCGTGGACTTCGTGAAAGAGGTTCACGAGCGACAGCGTCAGCTGCTCGACCCCGGCGACAGGCGCCCAGGCGAGCGTCCCGAACGCCACCTCAGGGCGATCCTCCCCGGCCCGCCACCGCTCGACTAAGCGCGCGTCCAGATCGACGACCCAATATTCCGGCACCTGGTTGCGGGCGAAGTATGCTCGCTTGACCACCCGGTCGTAGCGGGCCGTTGACGGTGAAAGGACTTCGATGGCGAGCCAGAGCTCGTCGACCTCCTTCCAATTCCGCGGCTTCCGCCCATTCACGAGCTTGGTCACGAACAGATCCGGCGACACCGTGCTATCAGGCTCGAGCTCGAGATCGGCCGGTCCGATCATCGTGTGGCCGACGCCTGTGTAATCGGTGTAGTCCGACAAGCGCCGGACGAGCGTGAGGACGGCATCCTGATGGAATGACCGCGGCGCCGGACTCACCAGCAGCTCGCCGTCGATGACCTCGTAACGCGGCCAATGTCTTGGGTTGGCCTCGTTGAGCGCGCGCGCCTCGTCAGCGCTCCAACGCTTCTTGACCATTGCGGGCATGGACATAGTGTGCTCGGCTCGGAGAATCGCTGGCAAGGGGACATCGCCCATCATGCCTGCCTCGTCGGCTCGCTCCGTCATCGATTCGTCGCGCGCAACGTCTAATTCGCCGAATTCGCCGCTGCGTGGCATGTGCAGTTCCAACTTCCCGTGTACTCAACCTGCATTCACTGCCACGCGCCGCTTGGCGCCAACGAGGCGATTGAGCTGCGCACCTCAAGAGGCAACGCCGTGCGTCCGTAGTTGCCCGTTAGTGCCCGTTCAACCCGTATTTCATTGTTCTAACTCATCCGGCGGGCGGACCTGGTTCGGTCACCCGTGATGGGGCACAGAGGCGCTTGCCCTGACAACTGGGGTACGGGCTGAACGGACACCAACGGGCATCAAACGCAGAAAAACTTTCGTTGGGGGTGCGAGGAAAAATCCACCCGCGCGCCAATCTGCCGCCCCGCGCGCTTTGGCCCGCCCGGCGCGACCCAATTCTACAAAGAGATGTGTGTAATTGGCGTTCGGCGGCGAATAGTAAGTAAAAGGGCTGGTGCCGATAGTTCGGCCTGCCCGCCCCCGATGCTCCAAGTCGCACCGCGCCGGTTCAACCTCACAGCGCATCGGATGATGCCTCGCGGCAAAGCAGATCAATCCCGCTGCTGCGCACCTCGCCTCGACCCGTCGCCCCACCAAGTCGACCGTCTACTGGACTGACCCGACATCGCATCGGTGGATGCAGCCACCAATGCGCGTCATGTTGACATCAAACCCGTTCAATCCAAGAGCTCACTGCATGAATGAATTCAACATCGTCACGCTCAACACCCTCACGCGAGTACAACGCTTCCTCGACGACAACAATGCCGCCCTGGAGGACATCAACACGTCGGGGTACCGCGCCATCCTCGACGATGCCGTGACCAACCTCTCCGCGCATGCCATCAACCAGACCGGGTCGCGGCGCAAGTCGATCGCCGAGACCGCGAAGGAGCGAGTCCTCCGCAACAACCTCAAGCTCAACCACATGCGACGCATCGCGATGGTCGCTCGGGCCCAACTGCGCCAGGTCCCCGAGTTCGCAGCCCTCAAGATGCCGCCTGGGCTGAGCACATCCCGAGCTCTCGTCTGGCCTCCAGGCGGAGTCGACCCGCGGCCGCGAAGCCGTGATGGTGCTCGACTCGCTCGTCGAACCGGTCCTCGCCGGCAACATCGCGCTGCTCTCGCAATGGAAGTCCGCCAAGCAGTTCGCCGGACGCACCGCGCGCGTCGCTGCCACGTCGATCGACGCAGCGGCAAATGGTCCGCTCGGCGATCCGCAGGCGCGTCCCGGCAGCACGCCGAGTGATTCGTCGGCGCCCGCCTTGGTCTAGGTCATCGCGTATTAGAGTTTGGTGAAGCGCTGCATCGCTTTCACCGCTCGGTCGGGCTGAGAGGCGGTGTGACGGCCCCGGTCCATCACCTCGCCTCGGCCACCGCCTCGTCCAACGTCTCGTCGTGGCTTACCAGATCTCGAATGCGCGCCGCCCGCCCGATCAGATACGGCACCGCCGTCACGACCACGTTCGGCCGGAACAAGAACGCCGTGCGGATGAACAGCGACGTCTTGTTGTGGAGCAAGTGCCCCCACCACCGGCGCGGCACGATCTCCGGCACGACGACGGTCACCAGATCCGACTGGCCCTGCTCGATGAGCGAATTCACATACTCGGTGAGCGGCCGCAAGATCGACCGATAGGGAGACGCGACGACGGTCAGCTCGACGCCGATGTCCCATTCGTTCCAGCGCTGCTGGAGCGCGTCGGACGTATCCGGATCGACCTCGACGTACACCGCCCGGACATCCTCCGAGATCGTCGTCGCATATACCAGGGCGCCGGCCGCCGGCTTGGTGATCCCATTCACCGGCACGACGACCGTATGATGGAGGAACATCAACGGCGCCTGCCCGGTGTAGGCGACCTCGCGCGCGAAATGCTCGTAATGCCGATGGATTCGACGCAGCACGAGGATGATCAGCGGGATGATCAACACCACGATCCACGCTCCGTACGTGAACTTCGTGACGATCTGCACGATCGACACGATCGCCGTCGCGGC